>JANWHQ010000121.1 GCA_025450315.1 Caulobacteraceae bacterium | reverse complement strand
GGCGTGCGGGGCGGAGAAATCGCCGCCCCCGCCAGCGCCTCGGCCATCTCGTCGGCGGCCGGCTGCATCAGGGGGCAGTGGAAGGGCGCCGAGACGGTGAGCAGAACGGCCCGAGCCCCCAGTTCCTTGGCCTTTTCGATGGCCCGATCGACCGCGGCCTTGTCGCCCGAGATTCCGACGTTGCCCGCGTTGTTGTCGTTGGCCACGACGCAGATCCCCAGCGCCGAACCGGCCGCGGCCGCAGCTTCCGCCAGCGCCACGTCGGCCTTGGGCCCGATCAGCGAAGCCATCGCCCCCTGCCCCACCGGCACGGCGCGCTGCATGGCCTCGCCGCGCAGCCTGAGCAGACGCGCGGTCTCGGCCAGTCCCAGGGCCTCGGCGGCGGCCAGGGCGGAATATTCCCCCAGGCTATGGCCGGCCACGAAGGCCGCCCGGGTGACCTCGACGCCGAACTCGGCCTTCAGCGAGCGGACGACGGCCATGCTCACGGCCATCAGCGCCGGCTGGGCGTTCTGGGTCAGGGTCAGGTCCTCGATCGGTCCTTCGAGCATCAGCTTGGAAAGCTTCTGCTCCAGGGCGTCGTCCACTTCCTGGAAGGTCTCGCGCGCGGCGGCGAACGCCTCGGCGAGCTCGGCGCCCATGCCGATCGCCTGGCTACCCTGGCCGGGAAAGGTGAAGGCAAGGCTCATGTGTCAGGGCCCTTGCTGACGAATCCGGCCGGGAGGGTTAGGGGAAAGCTCAGGGCGCGGCAAGCTGAAGCGCCCAAGTCCAGGAGGCGCGCCAAGTGAAGGTCTTCATCTTCGACCTGATGCACTACAAGGCCGACATCGACCGGTTCCGCGAGGACGGCCGGCTGCCGCGCAAGCTGGTGCGCCACCACTTCGATCCCCGGGCGGCGGTCGAGACCTATGCCGAGCATCTGAACGCCTGGGCCGAGATGGACCGGCTGGGCTTCGACGGCGTGGGCGTCAACGAGCACCACGCCACGCCCTATGGCCTGATGAACTCGCCGAACCTGCTGGTCGCCGCCGCCGCCCAGCGCACCCAGCGCATGAAGCTCTTGATCTACGGCAACCTGCTGCCCCTGCACGAGCCGCTGCGGCTCGCCGAGGAGCTGGCCATGCTGGATTGTCTCTCGGCCGGTCGGCTGATCGCCGGGGTCGCCCGTGGCGCCCAGCGGGAGTACCGCGCCCAGGGCATTCCGATGAACGAGTCCCGGGCCCGGTTCGAGGAGGGCTACGAGATCGTCCGGCGCGCCTGGACCGAGGACGTCTTTTCCTTCCGTGGCCAGTTCCACAGCTACGACGACATCTCGATCTGGCCCCGGCCGGTGCAGCAGCCGCATCCGCCGGTGTGGATCCCGGTGACGGGCTCGAAGGAGACCATCGAGTGGGCCGCGGCGAACGACATCCCGATCACGCCCGGGGTGATGCGCGGCACGGCGCGGGAGGACACCATCCGCCTCTACAGCCGGCTGCTGGCCGAGCACGGGCGCAAGCTGACACCCGGCCATCTCAACATCATGGTCGACTGCTATGTGGCGGATTCGAAAGAGAAAGCCGTCGAGGAATACGGGCCCCACTACTGCTATTCGTTCAACACCCTGATGGCCTACGACCACCCGAAGACCGACTTCGGCAAGACCGGATACTACTCGGACAAGTCCCAGGAGCACCTGAGGGCCGGCTCGCAGGGCACCTTGGCGGACGCCTCGATGTTCGACCGCCAGATGAGCCAGGACGACTTCCGCGCCCAGGCCGAGCACATGGCCATCGGGACGCCCGACGAGGTGGCGCAGCGGATCATAGACGAGGCCGACGACGCCGGCGCCGAGACAGTGCTTCTGATGTGCAACAGGGGCGCGATGCCGACCGAGATGTACCTGAACCAGATCAGCCGGCTGGGCCGGGAGGTGCTGCCCCGGCTGCAGGCGCACCAGATCAAGGTGAGCCCGCACGCGGAGAGTTGAGCGCTCGGCGAGGAGCGGTGCGGCGGCGCCGCATCTCGAACCCCCCGCCGGCGTTTGCTAAGCGGTGGGCGGCGGTCCCATGCCCGGGTCCGAATCGCCTCAGAATTCCGCTCATGTCCACGCCCCAGCCCAAGACGCCGGATCTGTTCGACGACGCCCTGGCGCCCGCGCCCGCCGCGCCGCTGGCGCAGAGCCACGAACCGCGTCCGTCCTCCCCGGCCGCGGCGGCCAACTCGTCCTATTCGGCCAAGGACATCGAGGTGCTGGAAGGCCTGGAGCCGGTGCGCCGGCGGCCGGGCATGTACGTCGGCGGCACCGACGAGCGGGCGCTGCATCACCTGTTCGCCGAGGTGCTGGACAACGCCATGGATGAGGCCGTCGCCGGCCACGCGCGCATCATCGAGGTGAGGTTGGCCGCCGACGGGTCGCTGAGCGTCTACGACGACGGCCGCGGCATTCCCGTGGACCCGCACCCCAGGGACCCGACCAAGTCGGCCCTCGAGGTGATCATGACCACCTTGCATTCGGGCGGGAAGTTCTCGGGTAAGGCCTACGAAACCTCGGGCGGCCTGCACGGGGTCGGCGTCTCGGTGGTCAACGCACTGTCCGAACGGCTGGAGGCCACGGTCTGGAAAGATGGCTTCGAGTGGCGGCAGACCTACGCGCGCGGGCGGCCGCTGACCAAGCTCGAGCAGGTCGGACCCTCGAGGAAGCGCGGCACCGCCATCCGCTTCAGCCCCGACCCGGCGATCTTCGGCGAGAACCCGGTGCTGAAGCCGGCGCGTCTCTATCGGATGGCCCGCTCCAAGGCCTATCTGTTCCGCGGCGTCGAGATCCGCTGGAGCTGTGCGCCCGAACGGGCCGGCGACACGCCCGAGAAGGCGGTGTTCCACTTCCCCAACGGCCTGGCCGACTTCCTGGCCGAGCGGATCGACGGCGTGGAGACGGTGACGCCCGAAACCTTCTCCGGCCGGGTCGAGCGCAAGGGCGAGGCCGGCGCCGTCGAGTGGGCGGTGGCCTGGAGCCTGGCCGGCTTCGGCGACGCCGACGGCTTCGTCCAGTCCTACTGCAACACCGTGCCCACGCCCGAAGGCGGCACCCACGAGGCCGGGCTCAGGGCCGCCCTGACCCGGGGCCTCAAGGCCTATGCCGAGTTCTCCGGCGACAAGCGCGGCGCGACCATCACCGCCGAGGACGTCATGGCCGGGGCCGGCGCCCTGATCTCGGTGTTCATCCGCGAGCCGGAATTCCAGGGCCAGACCAAGGAGCGGCTGTCCTCGGCCGAGGCCCAGCGGCTGGTCGAGACCGCCCTCAGGGACGAGTTCGACCACTGGCTGACGGCGGCCCCCAAGTCGGCCACCGCTCTGCTCCAGTTCGTCATAGACCGCGCCGAAGAGCGGCTGAAGCGGCGCAAGGACAAGGAGGTCGCCCGGGCCTCGGCCACCCGCAAGCTGCGCCTGCCCGGCAAGCTCGCCGATTGCGCCGACCAGGCCGCCGAGGGCACCGAGCTCTTCATCGTCGAAGGCGATTCCGCCGGCGGCTCGGCCAAACAGGCCCGCGACCGCAAGACCCAGGCGATCCTGCCCCTTCGGGGCAAGATCCTGAACGTCGCCTCGGCCGCCAAGGAGAAGGCGGGCGGCAACCAGGAGCTCTCGGACCTGCTGCTGGCGCTGGGGGTCCAGGGGGGGACGCGTTTCAAGGACGAAGACCTGCGCTACCAGCGCATCATCATCATGACCGACGCCGACGTGGACGGCGCCCACATCGCCAGCCTGCTCATCACCTTCTTCTACCGGACCATGCCCGAGCTGATCCGTCAGGGAAAACTCTTCCTGGCGCTGCCGCCGCTCTACCGGCTCAGCCACTCGGGCAAGACTGTCTACGCCCGCGACGACGCCCACCGCGAAGAGCTGCTGGCCACCGAGTTCAAGGGCAAGAAGCCCGAGATCAGCCGCTTCAAGGGCCTGGGCGAGATGATGCCGGCCCAGCTGAAGGAAACCACCATGGACCCGGCCAGGCGCACCCTGGCCCGGGTGACCCTGCCGCGCGCCGAGGAACCCGTCGAGGACCTGGTCGAGACCCTGATGGGCAGGAAGCCCGAGCTGCGCTTCCGCTTCATCCAGGAAAACGCCGAGTTCGCGGCCGAGGACCTGGACGTCTAGGCTGCCGACATCGGCCTCAGTCCACCTTGTGCAGCCAGACCAGCAGCGGCCCCGTCAGCGACACGTCCGAGGTGCCCACCGCCAGCCCTTCCGACAGGTGGCCGTGGTCCTTCAGCACCTGGCGGCCGTGGGCACGGCCGGCGGCCGTCAGGGCCTTATCCAGGCTCTCGCCGTAGGCCAGCATGAAGGGCGGGTCGTACTGGGCGTTGACCAGGTAGATCGGCGTGGAACTCGCCGCCATCCGAGCATTGGCGGGGCCTTCCGTGGCGAGCGAGGCGTCGGAGCCGTAGTAGACGTTCGGCTGGCCGCCCGCCGCGGGCGCGTAGAACGGCGACATGATGATCGCGCCCTTCACCCCGGCGTACTCCGGCCCGTGCAGCTCGGCGTGGGCGACGTAATCCTCGACGTGATTGGCGCCGGCCGAATGGCCCCAGAGGATGATGCGGTTCGGATCGCCGCCGTGCTCGGCGATGTGGGCCCGGGTCCAGGCGACGGCGGCCTTGAGGTCCTCCGCGCCGGCGGGCCAGGGGTCCTTGGGCGCCAGGCGGTAGTCGACGTCGACCCCCACCATCCCGTTGTCGACCGCCCAGACCAGCATGTTGTCGGTCTGCTTCTTGTCGCCGCGGGTGAAGCCGCCGCCGTGGACGAAGATCATCACCGGCCGGGCCTTGCCCTTGGCGGCCGGCTCGAACACGTCGATCTTCTGCAGGGGGTCCGGGCCCGTGGCCAGGTCGCGGGTCACCGTAATGCCGGCGTACGGCTCCTTGGGCTGCAAAGGCGCGTAGAGCGCGCCCACGGTGAAGTCGATCTTACCGGCCGACGCCTTGTTCTTGGCCGCGATCTCGGGCGGCACCTGGGCCATGGCCGCCGTACAGCCGATGAGCGCCGCCGCCCCGAAGGCGGCGATCCGGAACAGTCCACGCATAGACACTTCTCCCGATCTCGTCGCTCCGGGGCTCTATGGCCCGCGCACGACCGTCATCTTCATCTGAAGGCCATGATGACCCGTGGTGGTCCAGGCGTCACCCAGCTTGTGGCCATCCAGGCCCTCGACGCACAGCGGATTGACGTCGTTCGACCCCGGCTTGGGCTGGATGCGCAGATAGCAGAGCTTGGCGCCTTGGGTGCTCCAGGTCCCGGTGGAGACCGAGCCGTCGGACACGGTGATCCGGTAGGTTCCATCGGCGCGCAGCTGGATGCGGCGGGTCAGACCATCGGTGGTGGTTCCGACCACAGTATGGCCCAGCAGGCCGGAAACGCCGGCGTGCGCCGCGCCGGCGACGAGCACCAGGGCGAGGGCGGGGATCCAGGCCCTCATCGCCCTACTGCCCCGCGACGACCTGGCCCTTCATGGTGGCCCCGCCGGGGCCGGGCTGGGTCCACGCATCCCCGACCTTGCGGCCGTTCATGCCCTGGGCGCAGAACTCGGCTGGCTGGCCCTCCTGGGGCGCCGGATCGGTCTGGGTGTAGCAGAGCTGGCCGTCCTTATCCTTCCAGGTTCCCTTCATCGCCTGCCCGCCGAGAGTGGTCTGATAGGTGCCGTCGGCGTGCAGCTGGACCTTGATCTGCTGGTCGTTGTCGCCGCTCAGCACGATGGTGTTGCCCACCATGCCCGACATGTCGGCCTGGGCCGCGTTGGCCACGCCCAACGCCGCTGCGGCCGCCAGGAGGCCGAGTCGAACAGATATGCGCATGATCGTTTCCTCTTCCCGATGCCCGCATCTTTTCGCCCTCCGATGAGGCGCGCGGCGGCCTGGGACTGTAACCCGGCAGGAGAACGGCGTTAATCCGGCTCCTGGGCCTTGCCGCGCGTTGACATGACGCGTCGGCTTCCTATGTTCCGAGCGCCGGAATCGGCACGTTTTCGCGGGCGCACCAGCTGTTTCCCATCGGCGGGCCCCTTTCAACACAGAATATGACCTCCTTTTCAGATCTTGGCCTGAGCCCAGAAGTTCTCCAGGCCGTCGCCGACGCCGGCTACACCGAGCCCACGCCCATCCAGGCCCAGGCGATCCCGATCGTCCTGCAGGGCCGCGACGTCCTGGGCATCGCCCAGACCGGCACCGGCAAGACCGCCGGCTTCACCCTGCCGATGATCGACCGGCTGGCGGCCGGCCGCTCCAAGGCCCGCATGCCGCGCTCGCTGGTCATCGAACCGACGCGCGAGCTGGCCGACCAGGTCGCCGCGGCCTTCGAGAAGTACGCCAAGCAGCACAAGCTGACCTGGGCGCTCTTGATCGGCGGGGTCTCCTTCGACGACCAGCTGAAGAAGCTCGACCGCGGCGTCGACGTGTTGATCGCCACGCCCGGGCGCCTGCTCGACCACTTCGAACGCGGCAAGCTTCTGCTCACCGGCGTGCAGATGATGGTGGTCGACGAGGCCGACCGCATGCTCGACATGGGCTTCATCCCGGACATCGAGCGTATCTTCAAGCTGACCCCGGCCAAGAAGCAGACGCTGTTCTTCTCGGCGACCATGCCGCCCGAGATCACCCGGCTGACCAAGCAGTTCCTGAATGATCCGGTGCGGATCGAGGCGTCCGCCCCGGCCACGGCCGCCGTGACCATCACCCAGCACATCGCCCGCATCCCGAGCGCCGACCCCAAGGCCAAGCGCCTGGCGCTCCGGGCCCTGGTCGGCGCCGCCGACGTGCGCAACGGCATCGTCTTCTGCAACCGCAAGAGCGAGGTCGACATCGTCGCCAAGTCGCTGCGCACGCACGGCTTCGACGCCTCGCCGATCCACGGCGACCTCGACCAGAGCATGCGCACCCGCACGCTCGAGGCCTTCCGCAAGGGCGAGCTGAAGCTGCTGGTGGCCTCCGACGTCGCCGCCCGCGGCCTCGACATCCCCGACGTCAGCCACGTCTTCAACTACGACGTGCCCCACCACGCCGACGACTACGTGCACCGCATCGGCCGCACCGGGCGGGCCGGGCGCAAGGGCGACGCCTATATGATCGTCACCCCCGCCGACGGCCGCTCGCTGGACAAGGTGCTGAAGCTGATCGGCCAGAGCCCGATCGAAGAGAAGCTCGACCTCGACTGGGCCTCGGCCAAGTCCGAAGAGCGGCCGGGCCGCGACGGCCGCAGCCGCTCAGGATCGCGCGAGCGTGCGGGCCGCGAGCGCAGCGGACGTCCTGAACGGACCCATGCCCGTGCGCCGGAAGCCGCGGAGGCCGCGGCCCCAACCGCCGCTCCCAGCCCTGCCGAGGAACCCCGCCGGGATGAGGCGCCGCAGAAGGCAACGCGCCGTCCCGCCCGCGGACAACGCCAGGCCGAGCGCCAGGAGCGCCCCGAGCGGTCCGGGTCCGCCGAGCGATCCGAACGCCCGGACCGCCCGCCCGAGCAGCACGCCGAACGCCAGGATCGTCCGGAGCGTCACGAGCGCCCGGAGCGTCACGAACGCCCAGATCGCAACGAGCGTCACGAGCGGCCCCGCGGCGACGATGGCCCGCGTGTGGTGGGTTTCGGCAACGACGTCCCGGCCTTCCTCACCCGCGCGCCGGCCAAGGTCGACCCGGCTTCGGCGGAGGACTGAGCGGCCCGGCCGCACACGTCCCTGGGGACTACTCGGCCGCTTCCCTCAGGAGCGCCCCGGGGAACCGGCGCTCGAACTGGCCCAGCGCCTGGGCGTCCAGGCGGACCGCCACGCTGACCTCCCCGCCCTCGCCGTCCGCCCGGCTGAGCACCCGGCCGTGGCGATAGAGCCAGGCCAGGGCGTCGCCGTCCTGGGGCCCCAGCCGCGCCTCGATGGGCGCGCCCTGGTCCAAGAGCTCGGCCAGGAATCCGGTCAGCCTGTCGCAGCCTTCGCCAGTGATCGCCGACAGCGCCACGACCGGAACGCCCGAGCCGTCCCGCCGCTGGGGTCGATCCAGCATCTGCTGGCGGCTTTCCGGGGGCAAAAGGTCGATCTTGTTCCAGACCTCGACGATGGCGCGGCCGGACTCGGCGCCCGCGCCCAGCTGGTCCAGCACCTGTTCGACATCGACGGCCTGGGCCTCGCTCTCCTCGCCGGAGATGTCGCGCACATGCAGGATCACGTCGGCCTCCTGCACCTCCTCCAGGGTGGCGCGGAAGGCTTCCACCAGCTCATGCGGCAGGTCGGAGATGAAGCCCACGGTGTCTGACAGGATGGCCGGCCGTCCGCCCGCCAGCCGAATCGCCCGGTGCGTGGGATCCAGGGTCGCGAACAGCAGGTCCTTGGCTTCGACCTCGGCGCCGGTCAGGCGGTTGAACAGGGTCGACTTGCCGGCGTTGGTGTAGCCGACCAGCGCCACGATCGGATAGGGCACGCGCGTCCGCGCCGAGCGCTGCAGCGTGCGGGTGCGCCGGACGTCCTCGAGCTCGCGCTTCAGCCGGCCGATCTTCTCGGCCAGCAGGCGCCGGTCGGTCTCGATCTGGGTTTCCCCCGGACCGCCCATGACCCCGAAGCCGCCGCGCTGGCGCTCCAGGTGGGTCCAGGTGCGCACCAGCCGGGATCGCTCATAGGCCAGGCGGGCCAGCTCGACCTGCAGACGCCCCTCGCGGGTGCGGGCGCGGCGGGCGAAGATCTCGAGGATCAGGCCGGTGCGGTCGACCACCTTGACCTGCCAGGCCTTCTCCAGGTTGCGCTGCTGCACCGGCGTCAGGGCGTCGTCGACCACCACCACGTCGGCCTCGTGGGCGCGGCAGACGGTGGCCAGCTCCTCGACCTTGCCCTTGCCGAACAGGGTCGCCGGCACGACCGTGCGCAACGGCGCGACCAGGGCCAGGGCGATCTTCAGGTCCAGGGCTTCGGCCAGGCCCACGGCCTCTTCCAGCCGCTGCTCGGGCGAGCGAAGGCCCCCGGCCCGCGGCCGGACCGGATGCACGACGATGGCGGTTTCGACTTTGGGACGGCGGTCGACGGTGCGGTCGGTCAATCGAGATCCTGATCGGCAGACGGCTCGTAGAGCTGCACCGGCTGGGCCGGCATGATGGTCGAGATGGCGTGCTTGTAGACCAGCTGGGCCTGCCCGTCGCGGCGGAGCAGCACGCAGAAGTTGTCGAACCAGGCGACCACGCCCTGCAGCTTGACCCCGTTCACGAGGTAGATGGTCAGCGGCGTCTTGGTCTTGCGGACGCTGTTCAGGAAGGTGTCCTGCAGGTTCTGTTTCTTGTCGGTGGCCATTGCGATGCCTTTTCTCATTTTCCGGAGGCAGGCGCCTCCACACACAGTTGGATTTCTAGGCCCTTGCGGAGCCGGGCGCCACGGCTAAGCGGCCCGGTTCGACGCCTCGCTCAAATAGGAGGCGCGCAGCCTCTTGGCCACGGGCCCGGGCGCGCCATCGCCCACGGGCGCGCCATCGATGCAGACCACGGGCGTCACCAGGCTGCCGGCGCCGGTGATGAAGGCCTCGCGCGCCTGCTTGGCCTCCTCCACGCTGAACGGACGCTCCGACACTTGCAGCCCGTCGCGGGCGATCAGCTCCATCAGGCTCTTGCGGGTGACGCCGCGCAGGATGTTGGCGTTGAGGTCGCGCGTGCGCAGCACGCCGTCGGCGTCGACGATCCAGGCGTTGGACGACGCCCCCTCGGTGACCAGCCCCAGATCGTCGACGAACCAGGCCTCGCCGGCCCCGTTCTCGCGCGCGGCCTGCTTGGCCAGCACGTTGGGCAGCAGCGCCACGGTCTTGATGTCGCAACGGGCCCAGCGGGTTTCGGGCGTGGTGACCACGCCAATCCCTTTCGCCGCCTTGGCCTCGGCGGCGGCCATGTCGACCGGTTTTGCGGTGATCACGATGGAGGGCCGCACCGGCCGGGCCGGAAAGGCATGGTCGCGGGGCGCGACGCCACGGGTGACCTGCAGATAGACCAGCCCGTTCTTCACCAGGTTGCGCCGGATGGTCTCGCGCAGCACCAGCTTCAGCGCCTTCGGGCTCATCGGCAGGGCGATGCGCAGCTCGCCCAGCGACCGCTCCAGTCGGGCGAAGTGCCCCTCGGCGTCGGCCAGCCGTCCGCCGAACACCGCCCAGACCTCATAGACCCCGTCGGCCAGCTGATAGCCGCGGTCCTCGATATGAACGCTGGCTTGGGCGTGCGGCAGGAACCGCCCGTTCACATAGGCGACACGGCTCATGCCCTAGGCGTCCTCTTCCTCGATCTCGCCGGCGCGCGAGGCGACGCCTAGGGACTTCAGCTTGCGGTGCAGGGCCGAGCGCTCCATGCCGATGAAGGCGGCGGTGCGCGAGATGTTGCCGCCGAAGCGCAGGATCTGGGCGTTCAGGTACTCCCGTTCGAACACCTCGCGCGCATCACGCAGCGGCAGGGCGATGATCCGCTCGGCGCCGACCGCGCCCGCCGATCCGGATGAGGTGACTTCGGCCGGCAGCATCTCGGCGGTGATCTCCTCGGAGGGATCGCCGGAGACCAGGATCAGCAGCCGTTCCACGATGTTGATCAGCTGGCGCACGTTGCCGGGCCAGGGATGCACCTGCAGGGTGGCGATGGCGTCGTCGCCCAGCCGGCGCCGGGGCAGGCCGGTGGCGCCGCTGATCCGCTCGACGAAGTACTCGACCAGCTCGGAGATGTCCTCGCGCCGCTCCGACAGGCCCGGTACGCGCAGCGGCACCACGTTCAGGCGATGGAACAGGTCCTCGCGGAAGCGCCCGGCGGCGATCTCGGCCCGGAGGTCGCGGCTGGTGGACGACATCACGCGCACATCCACCTGCACGTCGCTGGTCCCGCCCACCCGGCGGAAGCGCTGCTCCACCAGCACCCGCAGGATCCGCCCCTGGGTCTCCAGCGGCATGTCACAGACCTCGTCCAGATAGAGGGTGCCGCCGTGGGCGCGTTCGAACACGCCGATCTTGCGCGGGCGGCCCTCCTCGCCCTCTTCGCCGAACAGCTCCGAATCCACCCGCTCGGGCGTCATCCCGGCGGCCGAGATGATCACGAATTCGGCCTTCGAACGGTGGCTGGTCTGGTGGATCATCCGTGCGACCAGTTCCTTGCCCGCGCCCGCCGGGCCTGAGATCAGGATGCGGCTGTTGGCCGGAGCCACCTTGGACATCAGCTGGCGCAGCTGCACCATCGCTGGCGAATGGCCGATCAGGGTGTCGGGCGACATGGTCTGGGCCCGCAGGCGCCGGTTCTCACGCCTCAGCTGGGAGGTCTCCAGCGCCCGCTCGATGACCAGCAGCAGCCGGTCGGACTTGAACGGCTTCTCCAGGAACTCGTAGGCCCCGCGTTTGATGGCGCTGACCGCCGTCTCGATGTTGCCGTGGCCGGAGATCATGATCACCGGCAGGTCCGGATCCAGTTCCTTGACCAGGTCGAGCAGCTCCAGCCCGTCCATGCCGCCGCCCTGCATCCAGATGTCAAGCAGCACCAGCGCCGGTTTGCGCGCCTTGATGGCCGACAAGGCCGAGGCGGAGTCGGGCGCGGTGCGCACCGCATAACCCTCGTCGGTCAGGATTCCGGAGACCAGCTCGCGGATGTCGGCTTCGTCGTCGACGACCAGGATGTCCGTCGCCATGTCTTGCTACCCCACGCTCGCGCCGGCTGGCGCGGATTTCTGAATGATGGCTGCGGCCGGGAAGCGGAGCACCGCCTTCGCCCCCGGCAGCTCTCGCGCGTCCAGCAGCAACAGCTCGCCGCCGTGCTCCTCCTGGATGCGCTTGACGATGGCGAGGCCCAGGCCCGTGCCCTTCTCCCGCGTCGTCACATAGGGTTCGGTCAGCCGCCCACGGTCGGCCGACGGCAGGCCAACGCCGTTGTCCTCGACCTCGAAGGCTACGCCGCGGTCGTCCAGCACCAGCCGGGCCTCGATGCGGCCCTTGATCTTGGGCGCGCTCTGCCGGCGCGCCTGGATCGCCTCGCCGGCGTTCTTCAGGAGGTTGGCCAGGCCCTGGGCCACCATGCGGCCGTCGCACTGGATCATCACCTCTTCGCCGGGCTCGCGCAGCTCGATGGTGGTGTCGGGATCGCGCACCCGCTCGGCGAACACGGCTTGGCGGATCAGCTCGTTGGCGCTGTGAGGCTCGAATTTGGGCGCGGGCATGCGGGCGAAGGCCGAGAACTCATCGACCATGCGCCCGATATCGCCCACCTGGCGGATGATGGTCTCGGTGCAGCGGTCGAAGGTCTCCAGGTCGCCCTGGATCTCCTTGCGGTATTTGCGGCGGATGCGCTCGGCCGACAGCTGGATCGGGGTCAGCGGATTCTTGATCTCGTGGGCGATGCGGCGCGCCACGTCACGCCAAGCGGCGCTGCGCTGGGCGGTGACCAGGCGCGTGATGTCGTCGAAGGTCAGCACCAGCCCGCCCTCGGCCGTGCCCGACGCCCGCACCCGCAGGCGGCGCGTCTCGCCGTCGCGGACCACGTCCAGCTCCTCCTCCACCTCGCCGCCGGTTCGAGCCGCCGCGGAGGCGACCGGCCCCAGCTCGGGGGCGACGGAGGCGAGCGGCCGGCCGATGGCGTTTTCGCCCAGCTCCAGCAGCTCGTGCGCCGGCTCGTTGGCCGCCGAGATGGCGCCCCGGGCGTCCAGGCCCAGCACGCCGGCGCTGACGCCGGCCAACACCGTCTCGATGAATTCGCGGCGGGATTCCGCTTCCGCGCTGGCGGTCTTCAGGGCTCTCTGCTGAACCTGAAGATCATGAGTCATGCGATTGAATGCATGAGATAAGTCTGCCATCTCTTGAGGTGATCTGGGAGCTTCCACCCGGGCGTCCAGGTCCCCGGCCGAGACCCTTTGGGCGGCGGCGACCAGGCGGGCCACGGGGGTGGAGATGGCGTTGGCCGCCCCCATGCCGAGCCACACGGCCCCCACCACCGCCAGCAGCACCGATTCCAGATAGGTCAGCAGGAACGCCGCCTGGACCTGGTGCCGGTTGGCCTCGGCCTCGCGGTAGTCCTGCAAAGCCCCGTGGGCGGCGATCAGGTTGTTGAAGATGGCCGGCTGGATGCGACGGACGACGTAGACGTAGGCGTCGTCGTAGGCCTTCAGCTTGTAAAGGGCCCGGATCAGGGCGTCCTGCTCGAAGGCGCGCTCGTCCAGGCCGCCGCCGTCGGCGTACTGCACCGAATCCGGCGGGGGCGCGAGAAACGGCGGAGCGTTGTCCGACTCCGCGCTGGCCAGCACCCGGCCCTCGTGGTCAACCACATAGGCGGCCGCGAACTGGCGCGCGGTGGCCTGCCGTTCGAGGATGCGACCGAAGGTCATGGGGCTGGGCCGGAAGACCGGCAGGTCCCGGTTCAGGTCGAAGGCCATGGCCTGCAGGTCGCCCGACAGCGTCAGCTTCTGCTCCTGCAGATAAGACCTCGCCACCGTTGCGGAGTTCTCCACCACCGTGCGCACCCGCTTGGAGAACCAGTTCTCCACCCCGCGGGTGACCAGGGTGCCGAAGAACAGGGCCATGACGATGGCGGGCACCACCGCAGCCAGGGCGAACATGGTCACGAAGCGCACGTGCAGCCGCGCGCCGGCGTCCCGGCCGCGCTCGCGCAGCATCTGCAGGAAGCGCCAGCCGACCGCAGCCGCCAGGGCCAGGATCAGCACCAGATTGCAGAGGACGGCGGTGAGGACGATGCGGCTGGCAGGACCCGCCCGGCCCGCTCCCGGCGCGCGGGTGGAGAAATAGACTGCGGCGATGGTCAGAAGGACCGCGACGGCGTAGCCGAAGCCCAGGATGACGCCCGGGCGCGGGCGGCGGCGCCACGCGCGCCAACGTCCGGCGATCCTATTCGACAAACTCCCGGGCGCGTCGGCCATCGGCCGACTCTGCGACGACTGTGCCCCAAACTCAACAGGGCAGTTGCAACAATGCTGCAGATCACGCCTTGGTGCGGACCGCCTGCAGGCCCAGGTCGTGGATCTTCTTGCGCAGGGTGTTGCGGTTGAGGCCCAGGATCTCGGCCGCGCGAATCTGGTTGCCGCGCGTCGCCGCCAGGGTCAGGCGGATCAGGGGCGCCTCGACCTCCTGCAGCACCCGGTCATAGAGCCCCTTGGGCGGGACGCCGTCGGGCTGGGAGGCGAAGTCGGCGGCCAGGTGGCGCTCGATCAGGGTCGAGAGGCTGATCGGCCCCTCCCCCTGGGTGGTGCGGCCGGTCTCCTCACGCAGCTCGCGCTCGACGATGCGGGCGCTGATCACGTCCTCCGCGTAGAGGGCGCACATGCGCCGGATCAGGTTCTCCAGCTCGCGCACGTTGCCGGGCCACGGATGGGCCTTCAGCCGATCCAGCGCCCCCTGATCGATGGTCTTGGCCGGCAGGCCCTCGCGGTGGGCCCTGAGCAGGAAGGCCCGCGCCAGCTCGGGGATGTCCTCGGTCCGCTCGCGCAGCGGCGGCAGACGCACCGGGGCGACGTTCAGGCGGAAGAAGAGGTCCTCGCGGAACAGGCCCTGCTGGATCAGGCCGCGCAGGTCGCGGTTGGTGGCGGCGATGATGCGGGCGTCGGCCGGCCGGCCGGTGCGCGGGTTGATCGCCTTTTCCGAGCCGTCGATGACGCGCAAGAGGCGGGTCTGGGCGTCCAGCGGCATGTCGCCGACCTCGTCCAGGAAAAGGGTTCCGCCGTCGGCCTCCACCAGCTTGCCGGTCTCGTCGGCCTTGCCGAACAGCTCGGTCTCCACCCGTTCGCGCGGGGTGGCGGCCAGGTTCACCGCCACGAAGCGGCCGTCGCGCCGGCGGCCGAGATCGTGCAGGGCGCGGGCGACCAGCTCCTTGCCCGCGCCGGATTCGCCGGTGACCAGCACCGTCAGGTCCGCGCCCACCAGCCTGGCGACGGTGCGATAGACCTCCTGCATGGGCGCCGAGCGGCCGATCAGCGGCAGACGCTCGTCGCGGATGGCGCGGGCCTGCGCCTTGGCCAGCTCGGTGTCGGCCGGCTTGGCCAGCGCCCGCTTGGCCGCCGCGGTCATGTCGTCCAGGTCGAAAGGCTTGGGGACGTACTCGTAGGCGCCGATCTCGGCGGCGTTGACCGCCGTCAGCAGGGTGTTCTGGGCGCTCATCACGATGACGGGAAGGCGCGGCCGCTGCTTGCGGATCCGTGGCAGCACGTCGAACACGTTCTCGTCGGGCATCACCACGTCGGTGATCACCAGGTCCCCCTCGCCGTCGGAGACCCATTTCAGCAGGGTCGAGGCGTTGGAGGTCGCGCGCACTTGGTAGCCGAGCCGCGAGAACGCTTGGCTGAGCACCAGCCGGATCGAGGCGTCGTCATCGGCGATGAGGATCTTACTCGGGATGGTCATGAGCTTGGCTTAGCCCGCGGTGTGTTGTGATTGCACCGGCAGCAGCACCCGGAACTGGGTGCGGCCGGGTTCTGACTCGAAATCGACCAGACCGCCGTGAGCGGCGACCAGTTTCGCGACAAGCGCGAGCCCGAGGCCCGTTCCGTTCGATTTGGAGCTGACAAACGGTTCGAACAGCTGGTCGCGCAGCCGGGGCGGCACGCCGGGGCCGTTGTCCAGGATCCGGACCTCGAGCGGCACGGCCTTGGTCTTGCCGTCCTCCGTGCGGACCCTGAGGCCATGACGATAGGCGGTGGAGACGACGATCTCGCCGCGCCCGTCGCCCCGGGCATGGGCCGCCTCGGCGGCGTTCTTCACCAGGTTCAGGAAGATCTGGATCAGCTGGTCCTCGTCGCCCGAAGTCGGCGGCAGGGACGGGTCGTAGGCGTCGCGCAGGACCAACCCGTCGGCCGGGCCGTTGGCGGCCAGGGCTTTCACCCGGTCGAGCACCGCATGGATGTTCACCGGATGGCCGGCGACCGGCTGGTCCCAGCCCAGCTCCTCGACCCGGTCGACCAGGCGGCGGATGCGTTCGGTCTCCTCGACGATCAGCTCGGCCAGGGCGGCGTCCTCGGCCTTGACGCCCTGTTTCAGCAACTGGGCCGCGCCGCGGATGCCCGCCAGCGGGTTCTTGATCTCGTGCGCCAGCATGCGGCCGAGGCCGCCGATCGAGCGCAGCCCGTGGATGTCGATGGTGCGGCGGGCGACGTTGCCGCCGTTGGGGTGCAGGGTGAGCAGCACCGCCCCCTCGCTCAGGGGCGAGGCCACGAGGCCGGCTTGAAAGGCTGGTTGGCCCGGCAGGGCGAACTCCACCTCGCGCTCGCGCGCCGGCGAGCCGGTCTCCAGCGCCCGCGCCATCAGGAGGGCCACCTTGTCGCCGGACGTCACCGCGTCGCGGAAGCGCGAACGCGAAAGCAGTCCCAGCGCCTGGCCGAACAGGGTCTCGGCCGCCTCGTTGGCGGCCTTCAGTGCGCCGTCCGCGCCGATGATGAGGGCCGGATCGGCCCCCGCCTCGAACGCCGCCGCCTTGAGCCCCTCGGATGCGGGCATGAGAACTGCCTAATATTTGCTCACAATGAGCGACCACTTTTTAGGCAGTTTTCCGCCGGCTTGTCCAGCCCTGGACAAAGCGTGGCCCCTCGCCGAAACAGGCGCGTGCGCTTTTCCGCCGTCATCGCCGCCGCAGGATCGGGCCGCCGCGCCGGGGGCGACCGCCCCAAGCAATGGCGCCTGCTCGCCGGCAAGCCGGTGTTGCGCTGGTCGGCCGAGGGGCTGGCCGCGGCCGGCGCCGAGCGGCTGGCCGTCGTCGTGGCCGAGGGCGACGAGGACGCCGCCGCCGAGGCCCTGCACGGGATTCGCGGCGTGCGGATCGTGCGCGGCGGCGCCGAGCGGGCGGACTCGGTGAGAGCCGGCTTGGCCGCCCTGGCGGACGCGCCCTCCGAGGCGGTGCTGATCCATGACGCCGCCCGGCCCTTCGTGCAGCCGCGCCATGTGGCGGTCCTGCTGGAGGCGTTGAGGGACGCGGACGGCGCCGTGCCGGTGCTGGCCGTAGCCGACACCCTGAAGCGCACCTCCGAAAGCGGAGCGCTCTCGACCCTCTCTCGGGAAGGCCTCCTGCGGGTGCAGACGCCCCAGGCGTTCCGCTACGCCACCCTGTCGACCGGCTACGACGCCTGGACCGACGCGGAGCCGCCGACCGACGACGCCGGACCTGTGGAGCTGGCCGGCGGACGGGTGGTCGCCGCGCCGGGCGACCCGATGCTGATGAAGCTCACCTATCCGGAGGATTTCGCCATGGCCGAGGCTCTGGCGGGCCAGGCCCGCGTCACCCGCGTTGGCCAGGGCTTTGACGCCCACCGGTTCGGACCGGGTGACGCGGTCTGGCTGTGCGGCGTCAAGATCGCCCACGACAAGGCCCTGATCGGGCACTCCGACGCCGACGCCGGGCTGCACGCCCTCACCGACGCCCTGCTGGGCGCGATCGGCCAGGGCGACATCGGCGACCATTTCCCGCCCTCCGACCCCAAGTGGCGCGGGGCGGCGTCCGACCAGTTCCTGCGCCACGCCCTGGCGCTGGTCCGCGGCGCCGGCGGCCAGGTGATCAACGCCGACGTGACGCTGATCTGCGAGGAGCCCCGCATCAAGCCGCACCGCGAGGCCATGCGCGCCCGCCTGGCGGAGCTTCTGGAGCTGCCGCTGGACCGGATCAGCGTGAAGGCCACCCCCACCGAGGCCATGGGCTTCACCGGGCGGCGCGAAGGCCTGGCGGCCCAGGCCATCGTGGCGGTCGAGACGCCTTGAGCGGCTAGGGCGAGGATCTCATCCGCCGGACCAGGGCGCCCAGCACGTTGGCGTAGTCGTCGGTCCAGGCGCGGACCCGGTGCGGGTCGGCCGGCCGCCAGCGCGGGTCCTTGGCGAAGGGCTGCAGCGGCTGGGACGTCCGGGCGGCCAGCACCACGATGGCCCCCGCGTCGGCGAACAGGGGCGTCTGGCGCGACGGCGCATGGGTCTGGGTCAGGGCGACGCCGCCGGCCGCGTGGATGGCCGCCGCCGCGGGGCCGACCAGCTCCAGGTTGCGGTTGGACAGGTGCAGCAGCACCAGCCCGTCCGGCTTGATGAGCTTCAGGTAGAGAGCCATCGCCTCGCGGGTCAGAAGGTGGGTGGGGATGCTGTCCGAGGTGAAGGCGTCGAGCAACAGGAGATCGAACTGGCCGGGCGCCTGCGACTGCAGCGACTGGCGCGCGTCGCCGAGGAAGAAGCTGATGGGCCCCTTGGCGCAGCCGCGCACATAGTCGAACCGGCTGGGGTCGGTGGCCAATCGCAGGACCATCGGATCGATCTCGAAGACCTTCATGGAATCGGAGGCGCGCACGAAGGTCGTGACCGTGCCGGTCCCGAGGCCGGTGAGGCCCAGGCGCGCGGCGGGCTGGCGGGCCTGCACCGCGGCGAAGACCTGGCTGATCGGTCCGGCCGGCGCATAGTAGGCCAGAGGCTCGCAGCGGAGCGCCGGATCCAGCGCCTCGACGCCGTGGACGGTCGATCCGTGCATCATGAAGCGCACCGTCCCGAGCTCGGGGACAATGGTCTGGCCGATCTGGACCACGCCGAAGAAGCTGCGGTGCGACTCCGAGACGTCGTAGATCTGATGCTCGACAACCCCCGCCAGGGCCATGCCCGCCGTCACCACGGCGAAGGCGGCTGGCCTTGCCCGCAGCAAGAAGGCGCAGGCGCAGACCGCCGCGACCAGCACGAACTCGAACACGCCCGAGATCTGCACGTCGGGATTGGCCAGGAACAGCTCCACGCCCAGCCCGCCCAGCAGCAGGGCGATGGCCGTGGCGTAGGCCGGACGCCCCTCCTGGGGCCGCGCCAGGCCTGCCAGCGCCAGCACCGCCGGATACTCCCAGACGTCGTTGAAGATGATCGGCGCCAGAAAGGCGTTGAACGCCCCGCCCAGTACCCCGCCCAGCGCCACGCAGACGTAGAAGTCCGTCAGCCGCCTGGGATCGGGCCGGCGGGCGAAGAGCGCCTGATGGCACATCAGCGCCGTGAGCAGGAAGGTCGCGAGGTGAAGTGCCAGCAGCGGCAGCCAGTCGTGCGTCCTGACCGGAACCAGCCACAGGCAGACCGGCGCGGCCAACGCCTGGAGCACCAGCACGATCCCGCGCGGGATCGGCGGCCGCTCCTGGAAGGCGATGACGAAGGTCAGCAGGTAGAGCGCCAGCGGCGGGACCCAGAGGAACGGCACGGAAGCCACGTCGGAGGTGATGTGGCTGGTGACGCCCAGGAGCAGGCTCGACGGCGCCGCCGCGAGCAGGATCCAGGCCACCCGCCGGCGCCAGCCGATCTCCCCGACGGCGTCCGCCAGGGGCGAGGACGCCGAAGCGGAGGGCCGGATCGCCAAGCCGAGAGCCAGCACCGCCAGGGCGAACAGCAGATAGCCCCCGCTCCACAGCTGGGCCTGCAGGCGCAGGCCGATCAGCGGCTGGACCGCGAACGGATAGGCCAGGAGCGCCAGGAGGCTGCCGAGATTGCTGGCCGCGTAGAGGCCGTAGGGGCTGCGCCGGCTTCCGGGGGTCCGGGCCAGCCAGGCCTGCAGCAGCGGCGCGGTTGCCGACAGGGCCGTGAAGGGCGCGCCGACCGAGAGGGTCAGGGCCGCCAAGAGCCAGAGGACCGGATGCGCCGTGGCGTTGGAGCCGAGATGCGCCGACAGGCGCAGCGGCAGGGCCAGGGCCGCCAGCACCAGCACGCCCAGATGGATCCGCCACTGCCAGGCCGGCGAGGAGATGCGCTGCAGCAGATGGGCGTAGGCATAGCCGACCAGCAGCGCGATCTGGAAGAAGGCGAGGCTGGTGTTCCACACCTCGGGCGAGCCGCCGAGCCTGGGCAACAGCAGCTGGGCGATCATCGGCTCGACCAGGAAGACCAGCGCCGCGCTGAAGAACGCCGTCACGGGGAACAGCGTCCCCGCCGGCATGGCGCGCGCGCGCAGCATGGCCGTGTCGGTCATCGCGCCCCCTGCGCAGAATCACCTTCGACTGCCGTATTCAGGAGCTTGCGTCGTTCTGGGCGCAGAATGAACTGTCATGATCCAGATCCCACGGAGGCGACGATGTTCCCGGAGGATGTGCGGGGTTTGGCCGAGGCCGTGCTGGACCGGGCGAGAGCCGCCGGCGTGACCATCGCCACGGCCGAGAGCTGCACGGGCGGCCTGGTCGCCGGCGCCCTGACCGCCATCGCCGGTTCGTCCGACGTGGTCGAAGGCGGCCTGGTCACCTACTCCAACGCGGCCAAGACCAAGCTGCTCGGCGTCGACACCGGCCTGATCGCCGGGGTCGGGGCGGTATCCGAGGATGTGGCCAGGGCCATGGCGGCGGGCGCCGTCCGGCGGTTGGAGGCGGGCCTGGCCGTGGCGGTCACCGGCATCGCCGGGCCCGGCGGCGGCAGCCCGCGCAAGCCGGTCGGCCTGGTCCATTTCGCCAGCGCCGATGCGGCCGGCGAAACGCGCCATCTCGAGATGCGCTTCGGCGACATCGGCCGGGACGAGGTGCGCATGGCCTCGGTGAAGGCAGCCCTGCGGATGCTGCTGGAACGGCTGGGCGTATGACCGCCACGGCCAAGGCCCGATGGCGCCTGCCGGTGCTGCGCCATCCGGCCGAGATCCGGCACGCGGCGCGCGTCGCGGTCGCGGTGGGCGCGGCCTTTGCGCTCGGGGCCATCTTCCGCCCGCCTCAGGCCGCGCCCGTCGGGTGGTCCGCCAACGGGCCTGCGAGACCCTGCGCCAGCAGGCCGAGCTGATGGCCATCTTCGCCAGCCGGTTCGACGCTGGCGGGGTGGACCTGGAGGCGCGCAGCGCGCACCAGTCGATCCGCAAGTCCCTGGACCAGGCGGACCAGGCCCTCGCCGAGGCCGAGCGTGAGACGCTCTGGGGCCGGCGCTCCGATACGCCCGAGGGGCTGGTGCGCAGCCTGCGCCGGCTGGCCGGCGACGGGGTGATGATCGGCCGCGCCCTGGCCAGTCCCCTGCCCCGGGCCTCCGGCGAGCGCATCGGTCCGAGCGCCATGGCCCTGCTGCAGGCGATCGCCATCCGCCTTAGGAACTCGGCCGGGGCGTTGGAGGGCTTTCGCTCCACGCCGCCCGACAGCCTGGATCAGGCCCGCGCCGCCTTCGAGACGGCGGTCGAGCAGACCCGCGCCGCGCGCCTCACCGCCGAGATCAACTTCGACGCCGCCTCACGGGTGTTCGGACTGGTGTTCGCCATGGAGAGTCTGCTGGCCAACCTGTCGGACCTCGCCGACCGGATCGCCGAGGTGGCCGGTCAGGCCGCGCCGTCGGCCGGCGCCGGCGTCGCCGGGCTCGACGCGGCCGAGCCATAGAGCCTTTTGGCCCGGCCCTCGAAGCAGCCGATCAACCGGTCGGCCGCGTGGCGCGCATTGGCGGCCAGGATGGTGTCCAGCAGGCGCGACTTGAACTCGAAGTCGATCTCGAACTGCACCCGCGTCCCCTGCCCCTCGGGCGTGAAGCGCCAGAGGTTCCTGAGCCGCCGGAAGGGGCCATAGAGCAGCCCGACCTCGATGGTCTTGGCCCGCTCGTCCAGCGTCACCCGCGTCGCGAAGGTCTCGCGCACGATGGCGAAACCCACCTTGGCCTCGGCGTCGAGGCTGCGCACCCCGTCCTTGGCCTCGGTGCGGTTCCAGGCGCGTAGCGACGACACCCAGGGCAGGAACTGCGGATAGGCCTCCACGTCGGCGATCAGGTCGAACAGCTGATCTGGCCGGTAGGGCAGGACCTTGGTGACGCGGGTCGAGTGCACGGGGTCAGCCCCGGGCGGCCTTCAGCCGGGCGAAGTCCTCGCCGGCGTGGTGCGAGGAGCGGGTGAGCGGGCTGGACGACACCATCAGGAAGCCCTTGGCGCGGGCGATGGCCTCGTAGGCGGCGAACTCCTGGGGCTCGACGAAGCGGTCGATGGGCGCGTGCTTGCGCGTGGGCTGCAGGTACTGGCCGATGGTGATGAAGTCGACGCCGGCCGAACGCATATCGTCCATCACCTGCATGACCTCCGGCTTGGTCTCGCCCAGGCCCACCATGATCCCCGACTTGGTGAACTGGCTGGGATCGCGCTCCTTCACCCGCTCCAGGAGGCGCAGCGAGTGGTAGTAGCGGGCGCCGGGGCGGATGTTCAGATAGAGCCGCGGCACGGTCTCGAGATTGTGGTTGAACACGTCCGGACGGGCGTCGATGACCGTCTCGGCCGCCCCCACCTTGCGCAGGAAGTCGGGCGTCAGGATCTCGACGGTCGTGGCCGGGGCCGCCTTGCGGATGGCAGCGACCGTGGCCGCGAAGTGGGCCGCGCCGCCGTCGTCCAGGTCGTCGCGGTCGACCGAGGTGACGACCACATGCTTGAGGCCCATCTTGGCCGTGGCGTCGCCCACGCGCTCGGGCTCGGTCGGGTCCAGGGCCTCGGGCAGGCCGGTGCGGACGTTGCAGAAGGCGCAGGCCCGCGTGCAGGTCTCGCCCATGATCATGAAGGTGGCGTGCTTCACCGACCAGCATTCCCCGATGTTGGGGCAGGCCGCCTCCTCGCAGACCGTGACCAGGCCGTGACCCTTCACGATGTCGCGCGTCTCCAGATAGCCCGGCGAGCCCGGCGCGCGCACGCGCAACCAGTCCGGCTTCTTCAGCACCGGCGTGTCGGGGCGCGACTGCTTCTCCGGATGCCGCAGCGCGCGCGCAGTGGAGTCGATCAGGGTGACCATCTGCGCCCTAGATCGGCCCTCGGGGCGGATTGATCAAGCTCGGGGTCGGGACGCCAGCGACAAGGGTGGGGCCACCTCTTCCAGGGGACGGCGCTCAGCCCGCACGCCAAGGACGAGCTCCGCCACCGCCGCCAGCAGCATCAGTCCCCCGCCGAACAGATATCCCCACAGGATCTCGAGCCTCGAGCCCGAGCCGATCAGGGCGGCGAACGCCGCCGGGGCGGCCACCCCGCCGACGCCGGTGCCGATGGCGTAGAACAGGGCGATCGACATGGCGCGCGTCTCCAGCGGGAAGCTCTCGCCGATGGTCAGATAGGCGGCGCTGGCCGCGGCCGAGGCGAAGAAGAAGATCACCGTCCATAGCGCAGTCTGGGTCTCGGCGTCGAGCGCGCCCTGCTTGAACAGCCAGCCGGTCAAGGCCAGCAGGGCCCCGGCGATGGCGTAGGTCGAGCCGATCATCAGCTTGCGGCCCCAACGGTCGAACAGGTGGCCGAGCAGCAGCGGTCCCAGGAAGTTGCCGAGCGCGAAGGGCAGCAGGAACCAGCCGACGTCGCGCGCCGAGACGTCATAAAACTTTGTCAGGATAAGGCCGTAGGTGAAGAAGATCGCGTTGTAGCAGAAGGCCTGGGTGGCCATCAGGATCAGCGACAGCAGGCTGCGCCACGGATAGACCCGCAGCAGGGTCGAGGCGGTCTCGGCCAGGCCGGTGCGGGTGCGGTGGACGAGCGCGATGGCGGCGGCCGGGGGCGGCAGCGGCCCCCGCTCCTTCCGGACCTCCGCCTCGATGCCGGCGACGACGCGCGAGGCCTCGTCCGGCCGGCCGTGGGTCATCAGCCAGCGGGGGCTCTCGGGCAGGAAACGACGCACGTAGATCACGATCAGGGCCAGGAGCCCGCCGATCAGGAAGCCGAGCCTCCAGCCGAGCGCCGCGGGGAAGAGGCGCTGGTCCAGCAGCACCACCGAGCCCAGCGCCGCCAGGCCCGCGCCCACCCAGTAGCTGCCGTTGATCACCAGGTCGGTGTAGCCGCGCCTGCGCGCCGGGATCAGCTCCTGCACCGCGGAATTCATCGCCGCGCATTCTCCGCCGATGCCGATGCCGGTCAGGAAGCGGAACAGAGCATATGACCAGAGGTCCCAGGAAAGGCCGGTCAGCACGGTGGCGGTGAAATAGACCCCGATGGTCACCATGAAGAGGCGCTTACGGCCGAGCTCGTCGGTGAGCCGGCCGAACACCAAGGCCCCCAGCACGGCTCCGGCCAGATAGATGCTGGACGCCAGCCCGACCTGGGCGTCACTCAGCCCCAGCGCCCGGGGATCCTTGATCGCGGCGCCCAGCGAACTGACCAGGGTCACCTCCAGGCCATCGAAGATCCACGTCACCCCCATGGCGCAGACCACCAGCCAATGGAACCGGCTCCAGGGCAGCCGGTCCAGCCGCGCGGGCACATCGCTCAGGAAAATACCACCGTCGCGCGACGGCGCTGGCCTTTGCTGGGGGACCGTTGTCATCTGGCAACCCGACCTTCGCCGTAGGCAACCCACGCCATCGCCAGTTGTTCCCCAGGGCCCGCCCATCGCCGACCGGCGCTCGTTTCCGCGCTGGCGCTGACGGCCGTGCTGGCGGCGGGCTGCGACCGGACCGATCCGCGCGCGCCCGTCACGTCAAGCCACATCCCGCCGGGCCTGCAGAGCCGCTTCTTTCCGCCCGCCGGCTGGACCTGGGGGCTGATCGCGCCGGCCGTGGGCGTACCGCCGGCCCGCTACGGCGTCTCGGCCCCGCCAGGCGCGCCAATAGCCGACGTGCTGATCCTGGCCTCCTACGGCGAGCCGGCCGAGGTCTGGTTCGAGACCGTCCGCGAGCTCAACGCCCGCAGCTACGTGGTCTGGGTGCTGGAGCCGATCGGCCAGGGCGGCTCGGGCCGCTACAGCCGCCTGCGCGACCTGGGCTATGCGGAGAGCCTGACGCCCGACGTCATCGGCGCCAAGATCGCGGCCAAACAGGTGATCCACCGCCGGCCCTTGGTCCTAATCGCCTCGGGGACCAGTGCGCCCGCCGCGATCCAGGCGCTGGCGTCCGGAACCCAGGCCGAGGGCCTGATCCTCACCTCGCCCCGCCTGGCCGCCGACGCTCCCGCCACCCTCGCAACCGCACGCCATATGCAGCAGCGGAGCCTCGGCTGGCTCCGGGCCGACCTGCACGGTGGCTGGTCGCCATACGGTCCGGACGACCGGGCCCAAGGCCTGACCCGCGATCCGGCGCGCGGCCGCCTGCGCCTGGCCTGGCAGACGGCCAATCCCGCCCTGCGCATGGGAACCCCGTCCTGGAGCTGGATCGCCGCCTTCGCCGCGGCGGCTGAGGCGGATCCGGCCTCCGAGCCGCATGTGTCCCAGCCGGTGCTGGTGCTGACCCCCGCCAGCGCGCCGGCGCCCGCGGCCGACTGCCAGAGGATGCTCCATTGCACCCTCCAGCCCATCGCCGGCGGCGGCCAGGCGCTGGAGCTCGAGGTCAACCCCGTCCGGGGCCCCTGGATCAAGGCGGTGGGCGACTTCGTCGACCATGCGGTCTCCGCCTTCCCGCCTTCCTCCGCCGAGGCTAGGTTGGGCCAGGATGGCTGAAGCACCCGCGCCTTCGTTCGACCCCGCGTCCACGCGAAGGAGCCTGTTCGACGCCCTGATCGACGCGCGCCGGCGCTTCGGCGGCAAGAGCGTGATCATCGAGGACCAGGACCGCCGTCCCCTCACCTACACCGACTTCATCCGCGCCAGCTTCGCGCTCGGCCGGCGGATCGAGAAGCTGACCCAGCCGCGCGAGCACGTCGGCGTGCTGCTCCCCACCAGCATGGGCGTGGCGGTGACCTTCTTCGCCCTGCACGCCCGCGGACGCGTGCCGGTGATGCTGAACTTCAGCGCCGGCCCCCGCAACGTGCGCTCGGCCTGCACCTCGGCCGGGGTGAAGCGGATCCTGACCTCGCGCCGGTTCATCGCCCAGGGGCGGCTGGAGGACCTGCTGGAGGACCTCTCGCACATCGCCACCATCACCTATCTGGAGGACATCCGGGGCCAGATCGGCGCCTCCGACAAGGCCTACGCCGCCCTCGCCGGCGCCTTTCCGCACCACTTCGCCGCCAAGGCCGAGCCGGACGACGTGGGCGTGATCCTGTTCACCTCCGGCAGCTTCGGCGCACCCAAGGGCGTGGTGCTGAGCCAGGCCAACCTGTTGGCCAACGTCGCCCAGGTGGCCGCCCACATCTCGCTGGATCCGGAGTGGATCTGGTTCAATCCCCTGCCCGCCTTCCACAGCTTCGGCCTGACTGGCGGCATCCTGCTGCCGGTCCTCGAGGGGCTGAGATCGTTCCAGTACCCCTCGCCGCTCCACTACAAGATCATTCCGGGGCTGGTGCGCGAGACCAAGGCCAGCGTGCTGCTCTCCACCGACACCTTTGTGAACCAGTACGCGCGGTCCTCGCAGTCGGACGATCTGTCGGCCCTGGAGTTCATCGTCTGCGGCGCCGAGCGGGTGCGCGCGGAGACCCACCAGCTGATCAGGGACCGCTTCGGCGTCACGGTGGTCGAAGGCTACGGCGTCACCGAGGCTTCGCCGGTGGTGGCGGTCAACAAGCCCGAGGACAATCGCCAGGGCACGGTAGGCCAGATCCTGCCGGGCCTGGAGGCGCGGCTGGAACCGGTCGAAGGCATCTCCGGCGGCGGACGGCTGATGCTGAAGGGCCCGAACGTCATGATGGGCTATCTGGGCCCCGACGGGCATGCCGAGAGCCTGGACGGCGGCTGGTACGACACCGGCGACATCGTCTCGATCGGCGACGACGGCTGGGTGAAGATCCTGGGCAGGGCCAAGCGGTTCGCCAAGATCGGCGGCGAGATGGTATCCCTGGGCGCGGTCGAGGAGCTGGTCTCCAGCCTCTGGCCCGACGCCCGCCATGCCGTGGTCTCGCTGAACGACGAGAAGAAGGGCGAGCGGCTGGTGCTGATCACCGAGCACCCCATCGCCGAGGCGTCCTCGCTGCTCGGGCACTTCCGGGCCTCCGGCGCGCCCGAGCTGGCCGCGCCGCGCAAGGTGATGCGGGTCAACGAGCTGCCGGTGCTGGGCTCGGGCAAGACCGACTATGTCGCCATCCAGCGCATGGCCGAGGCCGACGCCATGGCCGAACTGTCCCGCGACGGGCGCAAGCGGCGCTAGTGTGGTGAATTCGAAGTTCGCTCGAGGCTGCAAATCGCGCTTGCGAACTTCGGAACCGGGACACCAGCCTATTTCTCCCCCGCCGCCCACTTGTGGATGTCGAAGCCGGGAGCCGGGTGGATGAAGAGCGCCGTCACCGGCGTGAGCAGGCGCGTGACGTGGCCCTTGCCGGTGGTGTCTTCCAGATAGACCAGATCCCCGGGTCCGATCTTGTGCTTGGTCCCGTCCGAGAGCTCGACCTGCAGATAGCCGGTCAGGTTGATGGCGAACTGAGCCGAGGGCGCATTGTGCCAGTTGACCTTGTTGGGCTGGTAGGTGATCGCCCGAAGTCCCGTCAGGGGCAGCTCGCCCGCCTTGGGCGATACGGCGATGGTCTCCAGATGCGTCTCGCCCTTGGCGTCGGTGTAGACGTGCAACAGCTTCGGCGGGTTGCCGGTGTTGTTCACGGGCGCGCTCACCGTGGAGCCGGCGGGCTGCGCGAGCGCGGCGCCCGCGGCCAGAACGGCGATGGCGGCGCCAAGCATGGCGGTTCGGATCATGGCGTTGTCTCCCCAGCTTTGTGGCCGCCAGCATAGCCCCAGAGTCCCGTCCGGCGCCAAGGGCGCAAGCTCGAGCGTGAACCTTCCGCCTCGGCTCGGGGTTCATTGCAGGGGCTGCAGGAGATTGGCATGGCCCACGGACACCACAGCTCAGGCGACGACATCGTCATCCATCGCGTGCGGCCGCGGGACGAGGGCCGGCTGGAGCTGGTCTCCTCGGCGGTGGGCGACGACGGGCGCCTCCAGGACCGGTTCACCGCCTATCACGACAACCTGTCTCCGCCCCTGTCGTGGACGCTGGTGATCGAGGCGGAGTCCTGCGCCCTGGTGGTCCAGGACCCGGACGCGCCGACCGAGCATCCAGTGGTGCACTGGATGATCTGGAACATCCCCGGCGATACGACGGCGCTGGCGCCGGGCGTCTCGATCCGGCCCCGGCTCGACCATCCCAAGGGCGCGATCCAGGGGCGCAACGTGAAGGGCGCCTTCGGCTACTACGGCCCACGTCCGCCTTCGGGCCACGGCGTGCACCGTTACCACTTCCAGCTGTTCGCGCTGGACAAGCTCCTGTCCATGCCGCCCGACACGCCGCTGGAGGAGCTGCTGAACGCGCTGAAGGGCAACACTATCGCCAGCGCCGAGCTGGTGGCGACCTACGAGGCCCCGACCTCGCAGTAGTGCGCGACCGCCCCGCTTGACCCCGCCTTCAGGACCCGCATCTTGGCGCCCTCGTCAGGAGGACGCGGCATGAGCGACGGCGATCGGCCGACGATGTACCACATCCCAGGCTGCCCCTTCTCCGAGCGGGTCGAGATCCTGCTGGAGCTCAAGGGCCTGCACGGGATCATGGAGGATGTGGAGATCGACATCTCCAAGCCCCGACCGGACTGGCTTCTGAGGAAGACCCGAGGCGCCACCTCCCTGCCCGCCCTGACGCTGGAGAACGGCGAGACCCTGAAGGAAAGCATGGTGATCATGCGCTACTTCGAGGACCTCTATCCCGAACGGCCCGTCGCCCAGAAGGACCCCTACCGGCATGCGGTCGAGGGCATGCTGTGCGCCACCGACGGGGCCTATTCGGGCTCGGGCTACCGGATGATCCTGAACCGCGACCCCGCCAAGCGTGACGAGCTCAAGGCCGAGGTCGACGCCCAGTACGCGCGGCTCGACGACTTCCTCGGCCACTATTCGCCGAGCGGGACCTTCCTGTTCGAGGATTTCGGCTGGGCCGAAGTGGCCTTCACCCCGATGTTCAAGCGGCTGTGGTTCCTCGACTACTACGAGGCCTATGAGATTCCGGGCCAGTACAGGCGCGTCCGAAAATGGCGCGAGGCCTGCCTGGCCCACGCGGCCGCCCAACACCGCACCTACGAGGAGCTGATCAAGCTCTACTACGACTACAGCCAGGGCGGCGGGAACGGCCGCCTGCCCGAGGGCCGCGGGATCTCGAGCTTCACCCTCGATGCGCCCTGGCGGGACAGGCCCTGGCCGCCGCGCGACAAATGGGGCCACGCCGCCAGCGACGAGGAGCTCGGGCTCGTCGCCGCGGCCGCGGCCGCGGCCGCAGCCGAATAGATCAGCACACAAAGGGGGAACGCGGCATGGCCGTCCTGGACTTCACCGACCGCACCGTGGTCGTCATCGGCGCCACCGCCGGCATCGGGCGGGCGACCGCCCTGGCCTTCGCCCGCTCGGGCGCCAAAGTCGTGGCCGCGGGCCTGGGCAAGGCGGACGGCCAGAGTCTGGAGGCCGAGATCAAGGGCCTGGGCGCCGAGGGCCTGTTCCTGGAGGCCGACGTCACCCGCGAGGACGACGTGCGCGAGGTGATCCACCGGGCCGACGCCCGCTTCGGGCGAATCCATGTGGCGGTCAACAACGCGGGCGTCGAATGCACCCTGGGACCCGTTCACGAACGCACGGCCGAGGAGTTCGACCGGCTGCTGGCGGTGAATCTGCGGGGCGTCTTCTTCGGCCTCCGTCACGAGATCCCGCATATGCTGAGGCACGGCGGCGGCGCCATCGTGAACACCGCCTCACAGGCGGGGCTGACCGGCCTGGCCGGCGTGGCCATCTACGCCGCCAGCAAGCACGGGGTGGTGGGCCTGACCAAGTCGGCCGCGCTGGACATGGCCAAGTCGAACATCCGCATCAACGCAGTGGCGCCCGGCCCGATCGAGACCGGCCTGCTGCACCGCATGGTCGGCGACGCCATTCCGATGGAGGCCATCGCCGCCCAGGTGCCGATGGGCCGCATCGCCCAGCCCGGGGAGGTGGCCGAAGGCATCCTCTGGCTCGCCTCGGACAACGCCTCCTTCGTCACCGGTCACACGCTGGCGATAGACGGCGGGTTCACGGTTCCCTAGTCCCTGCTCGAAGGAGATCCGACATGAAGGCTTCCGGTGGATGCCTGTGCGGCGAGGTGCGTTACGAGCTCGACGGCGAGCCGATCTTCCAGGGCCACTGTCATTGCGTGGACTGCCAGAAGGCGACCGGCACGGGCCACGTCTCGGTTCTGGCGCTGCCCTCCGACTGCGTGAAGGTGACGGGCAGGACCGGCAGCTATGCGGTCATGGCCGACAGCGGCATGCCCTACACCCGCTTCTTCTGCGTCAATTGCGGCAGCCTGGTCTTCGGCGAGCCGGCCTCGATGCCAGGCGTGCGCACGGTCACGGCCGGGACGCTGGACAACGTCTCACTGTTCCAGCCCCAGATGGTGGTCTACGCCAAGGACCGTCCCGCCTGGGACAAGATCGACTCCGGCCTGCCGGAGTTCGAGACCATGCCGCCCAGAGGGTGATGCTCCGGGGCCGACGCCCCTAGCCGCCCTGGCTAGCCGTTCGGCCCCTGCGGCACGCAGGCCCGCTTGCCCTGGTAGGTGAAGCCGACAAGGCTGCCGTTGCGCACCCCCGCCACCCGCGCTCGATCGAAGTCGGCCGTGTCGGCGGGAGGCTGTTCGCCCTTGGCGCACCAGCTGGCCTGGACCTGCTGATAGGGGCCCTGGCAGATGCAGATGTCCGGCTTGGAGTCGAGCCGGCTGGCCGAATTCGAGTGGCAGGTGGCGGGATGGTTCACGCCGAGACCGTCCAGGCACAGCACCGCCGAATCGCGGGGCTGGGCCGAAGCCACGGCGCAGGCGCCGACGGCGCCGATCAAGGTCGTCAGGAACAGGACGCGCATGGAAGCAGCTCCTCTCATCCTCAAGCCCCCGTTCATCCACCCCCGTCGATGAACGCAAGCTGACATATCGCATTCCGGGGCGCCGGGATGCGGATAAACGTCCTTGACCGTAAGAAGTTCGCCCGGCTCGGGGCGCGTCAGCTGTCCAGGAAGCTGCGCAGCTTGCGCGACCGGCTCGGGTGCTTGAGCTTGCGCAGCGCCTTGGCCTCGATCTGGCGGATGCGTTCGCGGGTCACCGAGAACTGCTGGCCGACCTCTTCCAGGGTGTGGTCGGTGTTCATGCCGATGCCGAAGCGCATGCGCAGCACCCGCTCCTCGCGCGGCGTCAGCGAGGCCAGGACGCGCGTGGTGGTCTCGCGCAGGTTGGACTGGATCGCCGCGTCAATCGGCAGGACGGCGTTCTTGTCCTCGATGAAGTCGCCGAGGTGGCTGTCCTCCTCGTCCCCGATCGGGGTCTCCAGCGAGATCGGCTCCTTGGCGATCTTCAGCACCTTGCGCACCTTCTCGAGCGGCATGCCGAGCTTCTCGCCGAGCTCCTCGGGCGTCGGTTCGCGGCCGATCTCGTTGAGCATCTGGCGCGAGGTGCGCACGATCTTGTTGATCGTCTCGATCATGTGCACGGGGATGCGAATGGTGCGCGCCTGATCGGCGATCGAGCGCGTGATCGCCTGGCGGATCCACCAGGTGGCATAGGTGGAGAACTTGTAGCCGCGCCGGTACTCGAACTTATCGACCGCCTTCATCAGGCCGATATTGCCTTCCTGGATCAGGTCGAGGAACTGCAGGCCGCGGTTGGTGTATTTCTTGGCGATGGAGATCACGAGGCGCAGGTTCGCCTCCACCATCTCCTTCTTCGCCTGGCGGGCCTCGCGCTCGCCCTTCTGCACCATGTGCACGATCTTGCGGAACTCGCCGATCTCGAGCCCGGTCTCGCCGGCGAGCACCTGGATCTCGTGGCGGTGCT
>JANWHQ010000120.1 GCA_025450315.1 Caulobacteraceae bacterium | reverse complement strand
CGCCGCTCGCCGTGCACGTTGAAGGAAGCCAGCGTGCGGATGATCCATTCCTCTAAGGTCGCCACATAGGCCCGCACGTCTCGCGTCCTGCGGTTGAGATCGAGCATGGCGTAGACCACGCGCTGGCCGGGGCCGTGATAGGTGAACTGGCCGCCGCGACCGGTCTGGAACACCGGCAGCCGGTCCGGATCGAGCAGATCCTCCGGCTGGGCCGAGACCCCCGCGGTGTAGAGCGGCGGATGCTCCACCAGCCAGACCAGCTCGCCGGCCTCGCCTGCGGCGATGGCGGCGGCCCGCGCCTTCATGGCCTCGACCGCCTCGGCATAGCCGGTCCGGCCCGGGGAGACCGCCCAGCCGGCGGCCGCGCCGTCCGGCCGCATCAGATGCCCGGGCCCGGGCTTCGGATTTAACGCGCGGTCAAGCATGTCAGGCCAATGTGGCGCGGGCTCCTTCAGGTGCAAGGGGCCAAAGGGGGCGCTTGCGCGTGAGTCAGGTCGACGCCGTCAATGTCGAAGTCTCGGTGGTGCTGGGCCGCAGCGTCCTGCCGATGCAGCAGCTGCTGCGAATGGGCCGGGGCGCGGTGATCCCCCTGGACGCCAAGACCACCGACGAGGTCTGGATCCTGGTCAACAACCACCCGGTCGCGCGCGGCGAGATCCAGATCAACGAGGACAAGATCTGCATCGCCGTGACCGGCGAGGCCAACGTTTTCGACTACATGGCGGGGTCCTGAGGAGGCCGCCTGCCCGGGCTTCACAAGGGGGGCGCCGTTTGCTACTCCCCCGCGCTCGCCCGGTGAGCGGTCGTGGCGGAATTGGTAGACGCGCAGCGTTGAGGTCGCTGTGGGGCAACCCGTGGAAGTTCGAGTCTTCTCGACCGCACCATAGCGGCATTGATCCAGGCGTAGCCTCGGACCACGGCGCCTAGGCCAGCAACGCCGGGAAGGGGTGGGCGGCTTTCTTCGCCGTCCGCGCGGCGGCAGCCCACATTCTGTTGTAATCGGCGTCGATCTTGCTCCGTGCGCACCAGACGCTCCCCCGTCTGTGCCAAAGTGGATCAAGGATCGATGAAATCGCGCCAACAGGCCTCCCGCGCCGCGCTCGATCTGATCGAGCGGTTCGAGGGCTACCGCCGGACCTCCGCCCGGCTGGATGATGGCCGCTGGACCATTGGTTACGGCCATACCAAGACCGCGCGCCAGGGCGTCGAGGTCTCGGAAGCGGACGCCGAAGCGCTCTTGATCTACGACCTGATGGAGGTTTCGGGCGCCCTGAACGAATGGGTCTACACGCCCCTGACCCAGAACCAGTTCGACGCCCTGTGCTGCTTCGTCTTCAACATCGGGCTGGAGAACTTCCGCCATTCCAACGTGCTGCGCCGGCTGAATGAAGGCGCGCTGCTGCAGGCCGCCTGCGCCATGGAGATGTGGCGCCGGGTCGAGTTCGAGGGCGAGCCGATCGTGCTGGACGCCCTGGTGCGCCGCCGCGCCGCCGAGAAGGCGCTGTTCCTGACCCCGACCCTGGGCTTCCTGCCCGCGCCCAGCCAGGTGCTGCGACCCAAGATCGACCGCGACATCACCGGCCACGTGCCGGCCTCGCGCCCGGTCGAGGTCGCCGCGGCGCTGGAGGGCGAGACCGCCACCGCCGAGCGGGTCGGCCCCGCGCCTCGGCCCGAGCCCGCCGTCCACGAGCCGCCCTTCGCCACCCAGGTCGCGGCCGACGCCATCACCGCGCGGCTGCAGTCGATCCTGAACGAGGACGCCGCCAAGGCGCCCGAACCGCCGCCTGCTCCCGCGCCCGCGCCCGCCGCCGAGGGGCCGCCGCCGGCGGTCGCCGCGCCCGAGGCCGAACTCGACCTGCCGCAACCGCCCGAGCCGGAAGCCTGGACCCTGGTCCCCGAGCCCGAGCCGGCGGCGGCCGAGCCGTCCGCGCCCGAACTGGCCCTTCAGGAGCCGCCGATGATGTGGCCCGAGGCCTCCATCGCCGAGCGGGCCGAGCCCGAGCCGCGCCTGTTCTCGCCCGAGCCCATGACCTTCGAGGACAACGAGTCCCGCCGGGTCGCCCATCACGAGTACCAGACCTATCCGGACCTGGACGCCGCGCCCACCGAGCCGCTCCAGTGGCTGAACCCGGTCACCCTGTGGCTGGGCGCCGGGGCCCTGGGCCTTGTGGTGTTCGTCGCCGGCATCGTCTTCGGCTTCAGCGCCAAGAACTCCGGCCTCGGCGGGGTGCTGGGCTGGGGCCTCGGCATCGTCGGTATCGTGCTCGTCGCCACCGCCGTCTACTTCCTTTTCGATCGCCTGGGGGGACGGGAGGAGCCCTAAGCGTAGGACCCGCCGCGTCGCGTACCGGTTGGCGGGCTGCAGTCGCGTAGAGTTCAGTTCAGTCATGCTCCTCCCGCAGGCAGAGGGGTCGTGGTAAGCCGGGATATGCTCCCCAACCACGGCCCCTCACTTGATTTCGGCCTTGGCGAGACCGCCGACGCCATCCGCGAGACCACGGCCCGCTTCGCCGCCGACCGCATCGCGCCGCGCGCCGCCGAGATCGACGCCTCCAACCACTTCCCCCGCGAGCTCTGGCCCGAAATGGGCGCGCTGGGCCTGCACGGGATCACCGTGGAGGAAGCATGGGGCGGCCTCGGCCTCGGCTATCTCGAGCATGTGGTGGCGATGGAGGAGGTCTCCAGGGCCTCGGCGTCCATCGGGCTCAGCTACGGCGCCCACTCGAACCTGTGCATCAACCAGATCCGCCGCTGGGGCACGGCCGAGCAGAAGCGCCGCTATCTGCCGCCGTTGATTTCGGGCGAGCACGTCGGCGCCCTTGCGATGTCGGAGGCCGGTTCGGGCTCGGACGTGGTCTCGATGAAGCTTAGGGCCGACCGGCGCGGCGAGACCTATGTGCTGAACGGCACCAAGTTCTGGATCACCAACGGGCCGGAGGCGGATGCGCTGGTGGTCTACGCCAAGACCGATCCGGAGGCCGGGGCCCGGGGCGTCACCGCGTTCCTGATCCAGAAGGATTTCAAGGGCTTCGGCTGCGCCCAGAAGCTGGACAAGATGGGCATGCGTGGCTCGGACACCGGCGAGCTGGTGTTCGAGGACTGCGAGGTCCCGGTCGCGAACGTCCTGGGCGAGGTCGGTCAGGGCGTGAAGGTGCTGATGAGCGGCCTGGACTACGAGCGGGCGGTGCTGGCGGCGGGGCCGCTGGGCATCATGCAGGCGTGCCTGGACGTGGTGCTGCCCTATGTGCGCGAGCGGCGCCAGTTCGGCCAGCCGATCGGCTCGTTCCAGCTGATACAGGCCAAGGTGGCCGACATGTACGTCGCCCTGAACTCGGCCCGCGCCTACGTCTATGCGGTGGCCCGGGCGTGCGACGAGGGCCGCACCACCCGCTACGACGCCGCCGGCGCCATCCTGTTCGCCTCCGAGCGGGCGGTGCATTGCGCGCTGGAGGCCATCCAGGCCCTGGGCGGGGCGGGATACACCAAGGACTATCCGGCCGAGCGGCTGCTGCGCGACGCCAAGCTCTACGACATCGGCGCGGGCACCAACGAGATCCGCCGCTTCCTGATCGGGCGCGAGCTGATCGGGACCTGAGCCGCCCCGGCGCCCAGATAGTTCGCCATTTTCAAACTCGTTGAAGCGGCATATATTTCGCCTGTGACGAACCTTTCGGACTATCTCAGCCGACGCAGAGGCGCGGCCAGCGCCTTGGCCCGAGAGGCGGGCGTGTCCAAGGGTGCGCTGAGTTCGATTCGCAGTGGCAAAAGTCGACCGTCGCCCCAATTGGCTCGGAGAATCGAACGAGCCACGGGCGGCGAGGTCACCGCCGCATCTCTCCTCGGCCTCGAGACGGGCGCTTCCGCGCGGTTGCAGAAGCTGCACGACGGCCGCTGGCTCGTCTGGGCGAGCGACGGCGACGATGTGCCGGTTCCGGCCGAGGTGATCGAGGATCTGGGGATAAGGCCAGGCGAGCCGGTGGCCTTTCGCAGGACCGATCGCGGCTGGGAGCTGACCTCCGCCAAGCGTGATCTTCAGGGCGTGCAGGAACTGGCGAGGAAGTTCGCGCATCCCGGATCGAGCATCGTGGACGAGTTGATCGCCGAACGTCGTACGGATGCCGAGGGTGAATAGGGCGGTCGTGGACGCTTCGGCCGTCCTCGCGTTCGCCTTTCGGGAATCGGGGTGGCAGGCGGCCGAGCCCCTGCTCGTCGGTTCGCTGATCAACGCCGTCAACGCGGCCGAGGTCACGTCTCGGGTCATGGCGCGCGGCGCCAGCCTCGCAGAGGCTCGGTCGCTGATGGCGGGACTGCTCATGGATGTCTCGCCGCTTGACTCCGAGCAGGCCTTGCTCACGGGCCAGCTGCATCGGGAGACGCGCCCATACGGCCTATCGCTGGCGGACTGCGCCTGTCTCGCCCTTGCCCGCGCCCGCCACCTGCCCGCGGTGACGGCTGACAGAGCCTGGCGGGACCTGCCCCTGGGCGTCGAGATCGTCCTGATCCGCTGATCGGAACGCAGACGGGGCGCGGGCCGTTGCGGAGCTGGAAAGGAGACCCCCCATGCCCGCCAAATCCGCTTCCCAGCAGAAGGCCGCCGGCGCGGCCCTGGCCGCCAAGCGCGGCGATCGCTCGAAATCCAGCCTGAAGGGCGCCTCCCGGTCGATGGCCCAGTCGATGAGCGAGAGCGAGCTTGAGAAGATGGCCTCGACCAAGCGCAAGGGCAAACCCGAGCACAAATCCAAGCAGCATTCCTGACCGCGCCGGGCGGTTTCGGCGCCCTGAACAGGGGGGCCCGGCGGCCGGTTTTGGGTTGGCGACGCTTGCAATGCCGTCGCAACCCTTTATGGGATGCCCATCGAATATCGCTCAGGTTCGGTGACTTACCCGCGCTCGGTTTTGATCGAGCACCGGCCTGCCCTCGACCTCTCCGACAATTTGATCGGTCGCGCGGTGCGCGGACGTCTCCTTCGACTGAAAGACAATACCCACATGACTATCGGAACCGTGAAGTGGTTCAATTCCACCAAGGGCTTCGGCTTCATCCAGCCCGATGATGGCGGCAAGGACGTGTTCGTGCACGTCTCGGCCGTCGAACGCTCCGGCCTTGGCGGCCTGGGCGAAGGCCAGAAGGTCAGCTTCGAACTGGAGCGCGACCGCAAGACCGGACGCGAATCGGCCGTCGACCTTCGGCCGGCGTAACCGCTTCCCTTCGGGCGGCGATCGCCGATCGCCGCTGGCGGCGGCCCGGGAGCCCCGGCGCCCGGGTCACGCCTCGATCGCATCATGCCGCCTCCACGAGGCGGCGGTCGGCTGAATTGGAGGCCCCGTGGCCAAGGAAGACGTGATCGAATTCGAGGGCGTGGTCGACGAGATCCTGCCCGGTGGACAGTTCCGTGTTCGTCTCACCACCGATCAGGTGATCCTGGCCTACACGGCCGGCAAGATGCGGAAGAACCGGATCCGGACGCTGGTGGGCGACCGGGTCACCATCGAAATGACGCCCTACGACCTGACCCGAGGGCGGCTGGTATACCGGCACAAGGCCGAGAGCACCGGTACGGGTCCAGCGAGGCGCGTCTACCGGCCCCGCCGATGAATGACGTGGTCGGCCGCATCCTGATCAATTGCCCTTCCACGGGCGACCCGGTCGAGACGGTGTTGCGGCTGCGCCCATCGGCCTTTGAGGCGCTCAAGGGCGAATACCGGTTCCGCTGCCCCAAGTGCGGCCAGGTCCATGTCTGGCACAGGGAAGACGCCTGGCTCGAGGCTCTCGGGCCGCGGCATATGTGAGGGCCGGCGTCCGCCGCGAACTCCCAACGCCTAGCCGCGCGACGGCCGGAGAGCTATCTGAGGTCCGACGACCCCGGGGGGCCGAATCATGCGCGCCGTCATCCCGCTGATCTGCACCCTGGCCCTGGCCGGCCTCGCCGCCGGCTGCGCCGCCCCGCGCGAGGGCCCGCAGGCCAGCGCCCAGGCCATCCTGCATTGCCCGGCCGGCCAGAGCCGCGCCGAGACGGTCGAGCTGCTGTTCGGCCGCAATACCGGCGACAAGCTGGCCGTCAGCGACGGCGACTGGCGCCGCTTCGTTGACGAGGTGATCACGCCCCGGTTCCCGGACGGCCTCAGCGTCATGGACGTGCAGGGCCAGTGGCGCGCGCCCGGCGGGACGCTGGTGCGCGAACCCTCGAAGATCGTCTACCTGGTGCTGGACGGCGGTCCCGACGACCCGGCCAAGATCGCCCACATCCGCGAGGACTATAAGGCCCGCTTCCACCAGTCCTCGGTGCTGCTGGTCAGCCAGAAGGCCTGCATCTCCTACTGAGCTTCATTCGTAGCGCAGGGCGTCGGCGGGGCGGCCGCGGGCCACCGCCAGGGCGTGGAACAGCCCCGCCCCCAGGCCGATGACAATCGCGGCCAAGGCCGCGGCGGCGAACAGCCAGGGCCGCAGGGCGATGTGGTAGCTGAACCCCTCCAGCCACCGGCGCGCCGCCAGATAGGCGATCGGGGCGCCGATCAGGATGCCGAGACCGACCGGCCGCGAGAACTGCAGCAGCAGCAGCGCGACGATGTCGCCGGCCGCGGCGCCCATGGCCTTGCGCACCCCGATCTCCTTGGTGCGCCGCTGGGCGGTGTAGGCCGAGAGGGCCAGAAGGCCCAGGCACGCGAGCAGGGCCGCGATCAGGCACAGGGCCGACAGCAGTACGGCCTGCCGGGTGGTGGCCAGATAGAGCCGCTGGACGTAGTCGTCCAGGAACTGGATATGCGGCGCGCCGGCGTGGCCGGTCGCGTTCCAAAGGCGGCCGATGGCGGCGAGGGTCTCGGGGGTGCGGCGGCCGTCCAGCCGCACCGCCAGGACCTGTGGGAGCGGATAGCCGGCGTCGATGATGTAGGCCGTGGGCTTCACCGGCGCGCTCTTCAGGTCGAGGGTGAAGTCCGGGACCACCCCGATCACGGTCCAGTGGTCGGCGCCGCCCTGCGGCAGCGGGACCTCCATCACCCGGCCGACGGCATCGGAGGCGCGCGCGAGGCCGAGGCGGCGGACGGCGCTTTCGTTCAGGATGGTCGATCCCCGGCGCGGTCCCCGTACGGGCGGAAGCTCGTCGGCGGCCTTGTGGCTGGCCAGGAAGAGGCGCCCCGCGATGGGCGCGATCCCGAGCGTCTGGAACAGGCCGTAACCGCTCAAGCCCAGCGCCACCATCGTGGTCGGATGGCCCGGCGCGCGGATCAGCGCATCCGCGATCAGCGGATTGAGGTCGTCGAGCCCGAGCATGGCCTTGGCGCCGCAGCCCGAATTGAGCACGCCGGGCAAGCGGTGGACCTCGTCGGCGAAGGGGCCGCGGCATGGCGAGACGTGGACGACCAGCACGCCGTCCTTGTCCAGGCGCAATCCCTCGGTGGTCGCATAGCGCGCCTGAGCCCAGACCACGGCCGCGCCCAGCAGCAGCACCAGAAGGACGCAGAATTGGAACGCGACCAGGCCATGGCGGACCATCGCCGAGCCGCCGCCGGGCGTCCCGCCGCCGCGGATCGACTGCGCGGGTCGATAGGAGGCGAGCACGACGGCCGGATAGGCGCCGGCCAGGACGGTCAGGAGGCCGACGGTGCTCAGCAGGGCCGCCGCGACCCAGGGGTCGCGGCCGTAGTCGAAGCGCATGTCCTTCATCAGGAACGCGTTCAGCGAAGGCAGCGCCAGCTCGACGATCGAGACCGCCAGGATCGTGGCGACGAGCACCTGGATGAACGCCTCGCCAAGGAACAGGCGCACCAGCGCGGCCTGGGAGGCGCCCGACGCCTTGCGGACTCCGACCTCCCGCGCCCGGTTGGCGGCGCGGGCGGTGGCGAGGTTGACGAAGTTGGTCGCCGCCAACAGCAGTGTCAGCGCGCCCAGGACCGCCATGTCGGCCAGGCTCGCGACATCGGCGTGCAGGTCGGATGCGCCGATGTTGGCGCCCTTGAACGGATAGGTGTGCAGCCCGCTCAACGGGACCAGCTCGAACCGCGCCTGGACGTGGTCAGGCAGGTGGAGCTGCCACGCATGGGCCCGGCCCAGTCTCGCCAGCGCCCGATTGGCGGCGTCGACGCCGAATCCGGGCGCCAGCCGGACATAGGTGCGCTCGCGGACGTACCGGATCTGGACCGGCGGCGTCAGGTCGACGACCATGTTGTAGAAGCCGTTCGTCGATGCCCGCGTCAGGGGAGAGGTCGCCGACCGGCCCGAGAGGAACACCCCCAGCTGGGCCAGGTGGCTGTTGGCGGGAACGTCCTTGATGACCGCGCGCACCTGCATGACCTGGGCGCCGATCTGCAGGCTCGAACCGACCGCCCGCGAGGCGGGGAAGTATTTCCTGGCCAGGCTCTGGGTGAGGACGACGCCGTCGGGCGCCTGCACGGCCAGGCCGGGATCGCCGGCCAACCTCGGCAACTTCAGCAGGTCGAAGAACCCGGGGTCGACCCAGACCGCGTCTTCGCGGGCGAGGATATCGCCGTGGCGGACACTGACGTTGTCGTAGGCCAGACGGCCGACGCCGGCCACGCTCGGCAGCTCGGCTTTCAGGATCGCGGCGAGCATGCCCGGGCTGTCGTCGGTGGCGATGCGGGATTGGCCGGGCGTGTTGAGCTCGGCGACCAGCACCGCGATCCGGTCGTGACCCGGCAGGAAGTTGTCGAAGCTCAGTTCGTCGCGCACGTAGAGGAAGGCGAGGATCGCCGCCGCCAAGCCGACCGCCAGGGCGAGGATGCCGCTGGAGACATAGAGCGGATCGCGGCGCAGCGGGCGCAGGACCGCGCCGATCATCCCTCGACCGTCACGCAGCGCGCCTGACCCAGCTTGGTGGCGCAGCCGCCGGCCTGCATCGAGCCCGGGACGAAGACGATCCACTGGTCGGTCATGCAGCTGCGCCAATAGGGGGCGAAGGCGAGGGCGGTCTGGTCCAGGGCGAACACCGCCTGATCGCCCTCGACCGCGAAGGGGGTCATGCCGGCCAGGCCGCTGAAGCTGTGCCGGCCGTTCACCAGCCCGCAGATCCTGCCCGAATGGGTCGCCCAGACCGCGCCGAACTCGAGCGCGTCCTGCTGCTTCAGGCGGCCGGCCAGCACCTGCCGGGCGTGACTCCAGCTGCGGATGACCCCTGGACGGACGATCTCGCGGTGGATGTGGTCGTAGAGGCCTTCGCCGGCCATGGCGGCGCCCACCGCCAGGATCGCGCCCACGAACAGCACGCCGATGCGGTCGGCCAGGGTCCTGCGCCGGCCGGGCCGGCCGGCCGCATAGGTCCTCGCCAGGGCGGGGGGAGGGGTGGCGGCCATGGCGTCAGCGCCCCCGAGGCTGGCCTGGCCGGAACGCGGCCTCGGCGGCCGGTCCTGAAATCACCCTTGCCAAAGGCTTCTCCCCGATCCAAAACTACCAGCGTGGTTTTCAATAAACTACGGATGTGGTTTTCAAGTCAAGGCATATGACCAAGATCAGCGACGCCGAGAGCCGGATCATGGACGCCCTGTGGCGGCGCGGTCCCTTGCTGGTCGAGGACATCGTCGCCGAGGTGGCGGGCCCCCAGCAGTGGAGCGACCGGACGGTCAAGTCGCTGATCGGGCGGATGCTGAACAAGAAGACGATCCGGTCCGAGCGGAAGGACGGCCGCACCTGGTACCGGCCCCTGGTCGCCCGCGACGACTACATGCTGGCCGAGGGCAAGAACTTCCTGGACCGGGTGTTCGGCGGGAAGCTCGCTCCGTTCGTCAGCCATTTCGCCGAGCACGAGAGCTTGTCGGCGGAGGATGTCGCCCAGCTGAAGGCCCTGATCAGGAAGCTCGACCATGGCGACGATCGCGACTGACGGCCTGCTCCTTCTGATCCACCTCAACCTGGTCGCGGGGCTGGCGATCGTGCTCGTGCTCGCGATGCGGCCGCCGGTCCGGCGCTGGTTCGGCGCCCATCAGGTCTATCTGTCCTGGCTGCTCGTCCCGGTGGCCGTCCTGGGCGGCGCCATTCCCGCGCCCGAGGGCGAGGGCGCCGTCGGGGCCCTCGAGCGGGCGGTGCGCGCCACCGACGGCTGGCTGTCGGCCGGGACGAACCATTGGGTGATCGCCGGCGTCTGGGCCGCCGGGGTCCTGGCCAGCGCCGCAGTGGTCGCCTTGCGGTACCTGCGCTTCCTCTCCCAGGAGCGCGCGGGCCTCGCCGGGCCCGCCATCGTGGGCGTGGTCAGCCCCCGCGTGGTGACCCCCGCCGACTTCGAGGTCCGCTACACGCCGGACGAATGCCGCCTGGTGCGGGCGCACGAGCGCGCGCACATCGACCGCTATGACGCCCGCTGCAACGCGGTGATCCTGGCGATGCAGTGCCTGAACTGGTTCAACCCGCTGGTCCACCTGGCGGCCCGGGCCATCCGCTTCGATCAGGAGCTGGCCTGCGACGCCACCGTCATGACCCGGCTGCCGACCGAGCGCCGGCGCTATGCCGAGGCCCTGCTGCACAGCCAGCACGGGGCGGCCGCTTCGCCGCTCGGGTGTGACTGGTCCTGCGCCGGCGCGCGTCTCCTGATGACGCGCCTGACCACGCTGATGGAGAAGCGTCCCGGCGAGCGGAGTTGCGAGCTCGGCGACATGCTGCTGGCGGGGCTCTGGACCCTCGTGCTGATCACCGCCTGGACCGCCCAGCCGCCAGATCGGCGCGGAAGGGCCGCCCACACCGACATCGTCTTCGTGCAGGCCGATCCGCACGCCCACGGCCGGGCGCCGGCTCCAGGCCTGTAGGGGCTTGTCGGCTCGGCGCTCGATCCCCGCCGTCTCCTCGAATGCGAAAGGCCGCCCCATTGCTGGGACGGCCTTTCCATAGTCGGACCGCAGAGCGGCGCCGAACCTATGCCTGATCAGAGGCTTAGGCCCAGACCTCCCTAGCGGAGGTCCAGGTCGCGGCTACCGCGCTAAGGCCATTGCTATGAGACACTGGATCACCTCCTTTCAGCTGTTGGACAGGGACTCGGCAATGTAATCGGCGTCCCGCAGTTGCGAAAGGGCGTCACGATCTTGCCGAATTGCGCCATCATGTCCCAGCCTAGCGACGGGTCGACGGACGCGGATCGTCGAGGGAGCCGGACTTGAGCGTCATCTCTGAGGGCGTCCGCATCTTCGCCACGCCGGGGCCCCGGCTGGGCGGCGCCGCGCGCGGCGCCCTGAAGATCTGCGTCCTGGGCGTCCTCACCTTCCTCGTCTGCTTCGCCATCCGCGCGGTGCTGGCGCACGACGCGCTGAACAGCCGCCTGCACACCCTGGTGGAGGCCGGCGCCGGCGACGTCTCGGACGCCGAGCTGACCGCCCTGATGGCCGACGCCGGGCCCGGCGCCCTTTACATCGCCGCCAACCACGATCCGAACGCGCCGCTGCGAGGCCTTGGCCGCCCGCCCGCCTGGAAGCGGCTGGAGATCCCCGGGCCGCCCAGGCTGTGGCTCGGCAAGCTGTCGATGCAGGAGGCCGAACGGGTCAACGGCGCCATTCCCGACGCCCAGGTGGCCAATCCCCCGGCCGATCCCTTCGTGCTGCGCGCCAGCGCGGCCGAGAAGGCCAGCGCGCTGCAGTGCCTGACTGCGGCGATCTATTACGAGGCGGCGCTCGAGCCGCGCGAGGGCCAGGAGGCGGTGGCCCAGGTGGTGCTGAACCGCCTGCGCCACCCCGGCTATCCGAAGTCGGTCTGCGGGGTGGTGTTCCAGGGCTCGGACCGGCCGGGCTGCCAGTTCTCCTTCGCCTGCGACGGTTCGATGGCGCGCCAGCCGGTGGCCTGGGCCTGGCGCAACGCCCGCGACGTGGCCGAACAGGCGCTGGACGGGTTCGTGATGAAGCAGGTGGGGACCGCGACCCACTACCACACCAGCTGGGTGATGGCGGCCTGGACGCCGACGCTGCTCAAGGTGGCCCAGATCGGGGCGCACATCTTCTTCCGGCCCCTGGGTCCCCAGGGCGACCCCTCGGACTTCCGCGCCCGTTATGGCGGGGGCGAAGCGGCGGCCTCCAAGGTGGACCTGATCGGCAGGGCGACGGCGGCCACGGCGGCCCCGATCGCGCTGCTGAAAGCCTCCGCGCCCGGCTCGACCCTGGCGCCGAAGTCCATCGTGGTGGGCGGACGCACCATCGTGATGCCCGAGGGCACGGTGTTCCTGAGCCACCTGCGTCAGATCGGCGCCAGCGAGAAGCTGAACGTGCCGCCCATGCATGCCATGATCGCCCTGCGCGCCGCCGCCGCCAGGACCGCCATGGCCGCCGCCGGTGCGGTCGAGGCGCCGGACGATGCGGCCGAACGGCCGGCTCCGGCCATCGCGCCGCCCCCGCCCCGCATCAAGACGGTGGCCGGGCCGAACGGCTTCGAGACCATCCCCGTCGCCGGGGGAGGCTGAAAGGGTGGCCGGCCAGGGGGGCGGCTGGGATCCTAGGATCTACGAGCGCTACAAGACCTATCGCGACCGGCCGGCGCTCGACCTGATGCTGCGCATCCCCCAGGATCTGAAGCCGCTGCACATCTGGGACCTCGGCTGTGGCGCGGGCGAGCACGCGGCGCTGCTGAAGCGGCGCCATCCGGCCGCGCGGGTGCACGGCCTGGACTCCAGTCCCGAGATGCTGGCCGAGGCGCGCGCCCGCCCCGACGAGGTCGAATGGGTGCTGGGCGACATCTCGACCTTCGCGCCGGAGTGGCCGCCGGACCTGATCTTCACCAACGCCGCCCTGCAGTGGCTGCCCGATCACGCCGCCCTCTATCCCCGCCTGGCGGACGCCCTGGCGCCCGGCGGGGTCTTCGCCTGCCAGGTCCCCATGACCTTCGAGTCGCCCTGGCACGCGGCGATGCGCGAGACGGCCGCCGACGGCCCTTGGGCCGCGCGACTGGCCGGGGTGCGGGGCGTGATCCGGCTGCAGACGGCCGAGACCTATTACGATTGGCTGGCGCCGATGTGCTCGGACGTGGACGTTTGGAGCACCGTCTATCTGCATGTGCTGCAGGGCTCCGATCCCGTGGTGGACTGGATGCGGGGAACGGGGCTTCGGCCCTATCTGCACGCCCTGGAAGGTCAGCAGGAAGAGGCGGCGTTCCTGGACGCCTATCGCGTCCGCCTGGCCAGGCTGTTCCCGCCGCGGGCGGACGGGGTGACGCTGTTGCCCTTCCCGCGGATGTTCATCGTGGCGCGGCGATAGTCCGGCTGGCCGCCTTCTGCTCGGCCAGGGTGAGGCGGCGGCGCAGCTGGGTGATCGGCTTGTCGAGCTTGGCCAGGGCCTCCAGGGTGGAGCGGTAGCCCGCCTCGACCGCCGGCTCGTAGGCCTTCCAGTCCCGGATCTCGATCGGCCCGATGTCGGGCGCGATGAACACGTCGACATAGTCGCGCGAGCTGGCCTGCTCGTGGGAGGTCGAGACCGTGGCGGTGCGCATCAGGATCGAGACGATCGGCGGTCCGCGCCGCCAGTCGCCCGAGACCAGCCAGCGCCAGATCGAGGCCGGCGGCTTGATATCCTCGGCGGTCAGGCCGCGCGCCTCGGCCACGTCGACGCCGAGGATGGGCCCGAGGTGGAAGGACCGCATGACGTCGGTGGGGAAGTTCTTGGTCACCGCGCCGTCGACCAGCACGTGGTCTCCGTCGGTCACCGGCGGCAGGATGCCGGGCAGGGCGACCGACGCCTGCAGGGCGCGGGCCAGCTTGCCGCGCCGATGCAGATGGTACTCCCCGGTGGTCAGGTCGCTGGAGACGCAGAAATAGGGCAGCCAGAGATCGGGGATCTCGACCTCGCCGAAGTGCTCCTGCAGGCGCTCGCGCACCTTGCCGCCGCGGGTCATGGCCACCATCGGGAACACGGCGTCCCCCAGGGGGCTGGACTCCACGAAGGCCTTGCGGATGCGCCATTCGAGCTCCTCGTCGCTCCAGCCCATGGCCACGCCGGCGGCGATGATGGCGCCCATCGAGGCGCCGCCGATGAAGTCGATGGGGATGTCCTTCTCGTGCAGGGCCCGGATCACGCCGATGTGGGCATAGGCCCGCGCGCCGCCGCCCGAGAGCACCAGTCCCAGCGACTGGCCCACCAGCGTCCGGGCCAGCCGGGCGATGTCGCGGCGGGAGTCCTCTTTCAGGTGGAAGAGCCGGTTGGCCGGCGCGGCCCTCAGCCAGATCTCCGAGCCCTTGGGCAGGGCGCAGTCCTGGCGCTGCATCAGGATCAGGTCGATGAGCTGCTGCTCGACCAGGGGCGGGGAGGCGCAGAGCTCCACCTTCGCGGGCGGGGCGTCCTCGCCGCGGCCGACGCCGAACAGCCGGTCGACCTGGCGTCCGACGATGGCCTTCCAGGCGGGCTCGTCGTCCTCGGCGGCATAGAGGACGACGTCGTGGGTCTCCTCGAGATTGGAGAACCATTCGGTGGGCGCGCTCTGCACCTCGGCCCCGGCGGAGGCGACCGAATAGCCGAGGTTGGCGATCTCCAGTTCCAGCGCCTCGACCAGGTCGCGGGCCCGCACATGGGCCGACAGCGAGGTGAAGCCGAACACCGCCGGCTCGCTGCCCGAGCTCTCGCCGGTGCGCCGGGCGCGCAGGATCATCAGGTGCGCCAGCTCGGCCATCACCTGGGGATCCTTCTGGATCGAGCTCAGGAAGGCCTGGCGCGGCAGGGCCATCAGCTCGCTGTCGCGCAGGGCCATCACCGTGGCGGTGTGGGGCGTGCCGGCGATCATCGCCATCTCGCCGGCCGGCTCGCCGGGGCGGATCACGCCCACGAAGCGCGACTCCTGGCCCTCGGGCCGCTGCACCACGCCCAGCCGGCCCGCCACCAGGAAATAGAGCCTGTCGGCGTCCTCGCCCGTGTGGAACAGCACCCGCCCGCCCGGCAGCGAGAACCAGGCCGCCTCCGGCGCGCGCCGGTGGCCCATGAACAGCCGCGCCAGAGGCGTATCCTCGAGATTGTCCGGCAGGTCGACCACGACGGAAGCCTAACCTCAGCCGGGAGTCGCCGCCAGCCATGGGAGGGGCCGGGCTTTCGCTCCGGCTCCGCGGCCTCTAGTTTCCCGGCCATGCCTGAGCTGACGTCCGCCGCCGATCCGAGCTCGCCGGCTTTCCGCGCCAACGCGGCCCACAACCGGGCGCTGGCCGAGCAGCTGCGCGCCCGCACCGCCGAGGCCGCGCTGGGCGGCCCCGAGAGCGCCCGCCAGCGCCACGCCGGCCGCGGCAAGCTGTTGCCGCGCGAGCGGGTGGAGCGGCTGCTGGACCCCGGTTCGCCGTTCCTCGAGGTCGCCCCGCTGGCGGCGTGGGGGCTCTATGACGGCGAAGCCCCGGGCGCCGGGCTGATCGCCGGCGTCGGCCGCGTCTCGGGGCGCGAGGTGATGGTCGTGGCCAACGACGCCACGGTGAAGGGCGGCGCCTACTTCCCGCTGACGGTGAAGAAGCATCTGAGGGCCCAGGAGATCGCCCAGCAGAACCGGCTGCCGTGCATCTATCTGGTGGATTCCGGCGGGGCCAACCTGCCGCACCAGGCCGAGGTGTTCCCCGACCGCGACCACTTCGGCCGCATCTTCTTCAACCAGGCGCGGATGAGCGCCGAGGGCATCGCCCAGATCGCCTGCGTCATGGGCTCGTGCACCGCCGGCGGGGCCTATGTGCCGGCCATGTCGGACGAGACTGTCATCGTGCGCGGCCAGGGGACCATCTTCCTGGGCGGCCCGCCCTTGGTGAAGGCGGCCACCGGCGAGATCATCTCGGCCGAGGAACTGGGCGGCGCGGATACCCACGGCCGCCGTTCGGGCGTGGTCGACCATGTCGCCGACAGCGACGCCCACGCGCTGGAGGTCGTCCGGCGGATCGTCGGGCGGCTGAACACCAGGAAGGCCAATCCGCTGGTGATGGCCGAGCCTCGCGCGCCGCTCATGGATCCCGAGGGCCTCTATGGCGTCGTGCCCACCGACGTGCGCGCGCCCTACGACGTTCACGAGGTGATCGGGCGGGTGGTCGACGGCTCGGCCTTCGACGAGTTCAAGCCGCTCTACGGCTCCACCCTGGTGACCGGCTTCGCCCACATCTGGGGCCATCCGGTGGCCGTGCTGGCCAACAACGGCGTGCTGTTCTCCGAGAGCGCCCTGAAGGCCGCGCACTTCATCGAGCTGGCGTGCGCGCGGGCGATCCCCCTGGTGTTCCTGCAGAACATCTCCGGCTTCATGGTCGGCGGCCGGTACGAGGCCGGCGGCATCGCCAAGGACGGGGCCAAGATGGTCACCGCGGTGGCCTCGGCCGAGGTTCCCAAGCTGACGGTGCTGATCGGCGGCTCGTTCGGGGCGGGCAACTACGGCATGTGCGGGCGGGCGTTCGGGCCCCGGTTCCTGTTCAGCTGGCCCAATTCGCGCATCAGCGTGATGGGCGGCGAGCAGGCCGCCAGCGTGCTGGCCACCATCCGCCGCGACGGAATGGAGGCCAAGGGCGAGACCTGGCCGGCCGAGGACGAGGAGGCCTTCAAGGCCCCGATCCGCGGCCGCTACGAGACCGAGGGCGATCCCTACCACGCCACCGCCCGGCTGTGGGACGACGGGATCATCGATCCGGTCCAGACCCGCGACGTGCTGGGCCTGGCCCTGTCGGCGACGCTGAACGCCCCGATCCCCGAGACCCGCTTCGGCGTCTTCCGTATGTAAGGCTGCGGCCGAGAGCGGGACCAAGCCAGCCAAGGCGGCGTCCAATGCGTGAGCTGCGAGTTGGCCTTGCCGCCGGACCTCAGCGGCGCGAGAACCCTCTCATGACCAATCCCATCTCCGACCCGCTGACCCCGAACGTCATCGTCGACGACATCGCTTCGGTGGTGAGCCTCGAATCGACCCCCGAGGGGATCGCCACTGTCACCATCAACCGGCCGGCGCGCCGCAACGCGTTCGACGCCCTGACCATCGAGGGCCTGACCGAGGCCTTCGAGACCCTGCACGGGGCCGACCACGTGCGGCTGGTGTTCCTGAGGGGCGCCGGTCCGGCCTTCTGCGCCGGCGGCGATTTCGAATGGACCCGTCAGGCCGAACAGCTGACCGAGGACGACAACCGCGCCGACGCCATGACCCTGGCCCGGATGTTCAAGCATCTCGCCGAGATCCCGGCGGTGACCGTGGCGCTGGTGCACGGCGCGGCCTTCGGCGGCGGCGCCGGGCTGGTGGCCTGCTGCGACTACGCCGTGGCGGTGAAGAGCGCGCGCTTCGCCTTCTCGGAAGTGAAGGTCGGGCTGACGCCGTCGGTGGTGGCCCCCTACGTCGTGGACGCCATCGGACCTCGGGCGGCGCGGGCGCTGTTCGTCACGGGCCGCACCTTCGAGGCTGAGGAGGCCCTGAGGATCGGGCTGGTCCAGGAGCTGGCCGACGACGCCCATGCCCTGGAGGCCGCGGCCAGGCGCCTGGTCCAGGAGGTGATGGCCGCCGGGCCCGAGGCGGTGGTCGAGGCCCGGCGGCTGGTCGGCGAGGTCAAGGGCCGTCCGATCGACCACGGCCTGATGGAGGAGATGGCGCGGAGCCTCGCCCGTCGCCGGGTCTCGGACGAGGTCAAGGAGGGCATCGCCGCCTTCCAGGCCAAGCGCAAGCCGAGCTGGGCCGGCTGAGGTTCCGACGGGGGCCGGGGTGGATCGTGAAATCGAGATCGCGGCGGCCGCGTCGCTCGGGGGCTGGCTGAAGCGCAAGCCGAAGCACATCGCAGCGGTCGGGACGCCCTGCGCCAACTGCGGAACGGCGCTGCAAGGTCCCTATTGCCATCACTGCGGCCAACTGGCCGAAGACTTCCACCGCTCGTTCGGCCACCTGGTCGAGGAGACCGTCGAGAACCTGTTCCATCTGGACGGCCGGCTCTGGCGCACCTTGCCCAGGCTGGCGCTGAAGCCCGCCGATCTGACCCGTGACTATCTGGAGGGCCGCCGCGCCGGCCAGATTCCGCCGCTGAGACTGTTCCTCGTGGTGGTGCTGCTGTTCTTCTTCGCCGGAGGCCTAGTCGAGAAGCCGGCCGCCGTGGCCTTCAAGCCGGGCGGGGCGAGCACGGACAACGGCGTGCACGTCCGTTTCGCCCCCGAGGCGAAGGACTTCCAGCTCAACGGGCCGGCCAAGCCTCTGGGCGACTGGCTGAAGCCCCGGGTCCTCTACGCCGCCGCGCACCAGCACGAGTTCTCGCTGATCCTCGAAGGCTGGGCCCACCGCTTCGCCATCCTGCTGCTGCCGGCGACGGCGCTGATGATGGGGCTGCTGTTCGTCTTCCAGCGGCGCTTCTTCCTCTACGACCACCTGGTCTTCTCGATGCACTCGCTGTCGTTCATGGGGCTCCTGCTCTCGGTGAAGGACATCCTGAGCGCCATCGGCATCCCCGGGGCGCTGGCGGGGCTGCTGGTCCTGGGCATGCCGGCGCACCTGTTCGTCCACCTGCGCGGCGTCTATCGGATCGGGGTGTTCGGGACGCTGCTGCGCATGGCGCTGCTGTTCGCCATGACCTGCATCCTCCTGCTGGTCGGGGTGCTGCTGCTGGTCGCCGTGGGCCTAGCGGCGACGCCGGCAAACGCGCCGGCATGATTTCCAGCCTCCTGATCGCCAACCGGGGCGAGATCGCCCGGCGAATCATCCGCACCGCGCGCAGGCTGGGGGTGCGCACTGTGGCCGTCTATTCCGAAGCCGACGCCCGGGCCCCGCATGTGCGGGAGGCCGACGCGGCGGTCTGCATCGGGCCCGCGCCCGCGGCCGAGAGCTACCTGCGCGCCGAGGCGATCCTGGAGGCCGCCCGGGCCGAAGCCGCCCAGGCGATCCATCCCGGCTATGGCGTCCTGTCGGAGAACGCCGCCTTCGCAGAGGCGGTGACGGCGGCGGGGCTGGTCTGGGTCGGGCCGCCGCCCGAGGCGATCCGGGCGATGGGGCTGAAGG
>JANWHQ010000119.1 GCA_025450315.1 Caulobacteraceae bacterium | reverse complement strand
GGGCCGCGCTGAACGTCGAAGCCTTTCTGTCCGACGCCGGGCTGGACGATGCGGGGTTGGCCGCCCTCGTCCGGATCTGGGCGGTCGCCCTGGCTCTGGAGGCGGGCATGGGTCCCGTCGGAGCTCACATCGCCCTCACCGTCGCCGGCCTCTCGGAAATGCTCGTGCATCGCGGACTGGCCTATGGCTCCGACGAGGGGCGCGCGGCCGCCGCCGAGGTGCTGGCCAAGGTCCGCGAGGCCGCGCGGGGCGCCGTCGCCGAGCTCGCCACAGCCCTGGGCGCGCCAAACGTTCCCGAGACCCAGGTGACCGCCCTCTACGAGGACCCCGAGCACAGCCTGCGCCTGGGCGGGCTGTCCCTGGGCGCTCAGCCTTGGGGCGGTCCGGTGGTCGCCTCGGAGTACGCGGACGGGACCCTGTCCACCCTGGCCCGGGCGACCCTGGCCGCGCTCGGCCGCTTCGGGGTCGAGTTGGAGGTCGTCCAGCGCCATCTTCGCGGCGAGGGCCTGCTGGCCAACGCGCCGCACCTCGGCCGCCCGACGCTGGAGGCGCTGGGGTTCACCGACCACGAACTGACGCTGATCGAGTCCGACCTCGCGGCGGGCGCCCCGATGCGACAGGCCTTCAGCGCGGGGCGCCTGGGCGAAGGCTTCGTGCGTGACGTGCTGGGCGTCTCGGCCGAGGCGCTGGCCGAGCCGGACTTCGATCTTCCGGGCTTCATGGGCTTTGGCGACGTGGAGGTCGCGGCCGCCCAGGCCCATGTCACGGCCCGGCGCGGCCTTTCCGCCTGCCCGGCCCTGCCGCCCGAGGCCCGCGCGGTGCTGCGGACGGCCGAGGAGATCGGCGCGGACGAGCGTCTGGCGATGATCGGAGCGCTGGATGCCGCCAGCTGCGCGCCCTTCCTCACCGCTCTCGCCGCGCCCGCCGCATCCACACCCGGCGATATCGAAGGGCTCTACCGCGCCGCCGCGGCCCACAGGGTGCAGGCCCTGCGCGTCGCCGCGCCCGCGGAGGACCCCGCCGCCGTGCTCGAGCTTCCGCCCGCCGAGGAGGACGCGCCCCGCCGCCGCCTGGAGCCCCAGCCCATCGTCGCCGAGCGGATCGTCGAGCGGGTGGTCGAACGCGAGCGGGCGCGCCGCAAGCTGCCCGACCGGCGCAAAGGCTACATCCAGAAGGCCACCGTCGGCGGCCACAAGGTCTATCTGCACACCGGCGAATACGACGAAGGCGCGCTGGGCGAGATCTTCATCGACATGCACAAGGAAGGCGCCGCCTTCCGCAGCCTGATGAACAACTTCGCCATCGCGATCTCGATCGGCCTGCAGTACGGCGTGCCGCTGGAGGAGTTCGTCGAGGCCTTCGTCTACACCCGCTTCGAGCCGGCCGGACCGGTGACCGGAAACGACTCCATCCGCTCGGCCACCTCGATCCTGGACTATCTCTTCCGCGAGCTGGCGGTGTCCTACCTGGACCGCCAGGACCTGGCCAACGCCGACCCGGAGGAGCTGCACGCCGACAGCCTGGGCCGGGGCGAAGGCGACCGCACGACCCTGGAACCGCCGGCGGCGACGCCCGCCACCCTGTTCGTCTCCAAGGGCTTCGCGCGCGGCGCGGCCGACAACCTGATCATCCTGCCGGTCGGCGGGCGCGATCGGCAAAGTCCCCCGGGCCGCGCGGACGAGGCGCCGGACGTCTGCGCCGACTGCGGCGCCCTGGCCGTGCGGCGCAAGGGCGCGGGCCTGGTCTGCGAGGCCTGCGGCTCGCCCGCGGGCGTGGGCCGTCCCAGCGCGGGATGATGATGGTGAGCCCCTGCTAACCGTTTTGGCCTAAGGCTTGCGGCGAAGGGGCGGATCAACGCCCAGCCATCGCGAGCCGCGCCGATATGAAACCCGCCGTCCCGATGCTTTTCGTCGCCCTGGCCCTGGCCGCGCCGGCCCTGGCCCAGAACGCCGCCCAGATCGACCGGGCGCAGCGAGGCGCCAACTGCCCGCACTGCAACCTGTTCCAGGCGGACTTCAGCAACAAGCGCCTGACCGGCCGAAACTTCGGCGGCGCGCGCCTCAGGCAATCGGACCTTTCGGCCTCGGTGATGAACCACACCAACTTCGCCGACACGGACCTGCGCGACGTGAACGCCTACGGCGGGGTGTTCTCCTCCAGCGTCTTCTCAGGCGCCAACCTCACCCACGCGAGCTTCGTGGGGACCTACCTGCAGGGCGCCAATTTCCGGGGCGCCACCCTGGACGGAACCAACTTCTCCGGCGCCGAGATGAGCCGCGCCCGCGGCCTCACCCAACGCCAGCTCGACCAGGCCTGCGGCGACGAGGCCACCACCCTGCCGCCAGGCCTCAGGATCCCGCGCTGCCATTAGGCGCGCTCGGCGTCGCCATTACCGGTATGATGGCGCAAACGCCAGAAGGCCGACCGGCCGGCGTCCGTTCTCATCCGCTCCTAAAGGGAGTGGACGGTAATGACTTCCAAGGATGAGTGAGCGGGGCCGCCACATTGGCAGCCCTAGTCAGCGCGGTTGCCATCGGCGCAATAATAGAAGGCCCGACCGGCGACGGCCGCATCGATCATCGTAGGATTAGTAAACTCACAGACTGCGGTATAGTGGGGACGCCCCTCTGTAAGGTAAGCGAAACATCCTTTAATGAAGAGTACGGCCTTCGGCGGGATTTTCTGCAGCCAGTTGAGCACTATAGTAGTACTCTGGGGTTCGTTGGGGTAGACCGCCTCACCTCCAGCCTTGGGTTGCAGGCCATCGCACGTAGAATTAATGCCGCCGCTGACGTTACGAAGGTCTTTCATCTGATTGTCGGTGAGCACCGTTGCGCTCGTATCAATATAATGGACAAGGCCAAGTGCAGGCTCATGCCCGCTATTTGCAAAGGTGATAGCAGCGATGAGCTGACCACTATTCCCATTATCTATGATCATGCCGCTCACACCAATCCATGCGCGATCTGCGGCCCGCGCGGCGTCGCGGCTGATCTCGTTAGCTTGGGTGGCTCGCTGCAAGGCCGCCCTTCCGTCTCGCTGCGCCGATTCGAGCGCGGCATCAGCGCTCGCTTTGGCGGTGTTCCGAGCATAGACGGCGACGCCGTTAGCGTCGGCCGCCAAGTCGGCAAGCCGGTGGGATTCTTCAATGGCGCGTTGGGTTTGTTCGCCAGCCTCTTTCATCGAGGCGAGCTGACCGTTGGAGACAACTACCCCAGCCCAAGCCGCCATGGCCGTGACAGCGGTAAAGGCGATCATGATCCACTCGGCCGGCTTTATGCCCTGAGGAAGCCAGGGGCGCTCCTTGCCGCCTTTGCGACCATGATCGGCGCGATCCTCTGCTTCCTCAACGTCGTCGTTGCGGACAATGGGTGGGGATGGCGCGGCCGATTGGGATTCGCCGCGGGCCTTATTGGGCTTTGCGCCTTGTCCTTCATTCTTACCGGACAAGGAATCGCCCCGTAGCTATTCCAAGCGCAGAGATGATGCCCCAACGGCGCGCAGAGCCGCCAACATGAACCATGCCGGAAACGCCCCCCGGTTGATCTTTACCTGAACCGACGCCTCGGTTTCAGGCAAGCCCATATCGGTTAGACGCGTCGCCAGCTCGGCGTTCTTCACTCCAGCCCGGACCATCTCAGCCTTGAGAAGACGCTTGGCCAGATCGGCCCATTCATCGCTTTTCGCCGGCATTAGTCACCTCGCTGAATCGAACGAAAAGCAATCATATCTGTCGCTTTTCCGCTTGCAAGTGACTGCTGCATATCATACATATCTGTGTGTTCGAAATGCAGATGTGACTTGTGGCCCAGCACTTCCTCCTTTCCCGGCAAGCCAAGAGCCTGAGCCTCGCTCAGGTTCTTCGCCTGTCCGACGAGGAAGCCGAGACGTTGTTTCGGAAGGTCCGCTGGAGTGAAACGGACGGCGAGCCCGTCTGCCCGCTCTGCGGCGGCCTGGACGCCTACGATTGCCGGCGCCCGAACGGCGCGCCTCGCTGGCGCTGCCGTGCCTGCGCCAAGGATTTCAGCATCACGTCGGGCACGCTGTTCGCCAGCCACAAGCTGCCCCTGCGCATGTACCTCGCCGCCATCGCGATCTTCTGCAACGAGGTGAAGGGCAAGAGCATGCTCGCCCTCTCGCGGGACCTGGGCGTCTCCTACAAGGCGGCGTTTGTGCTCGGGCACAAGATGCGCGAGGCGATGGCCGTCGAGTTCAAGGGCCGCATGGTGGGCGGCGAGGGCAAGGTTGCGGAAATCGACGGAGGCTATTTCGGCGGCTACGTGAAGCCGGCGAACTGGAAGTCGAACCGCCAGGACCGCCGACTGGCGATGAACCAAACGGGCAAGCGCCGGTCGGTCATCATCATTCGCGAGCGCGGCGGCAACAGCCTCCCGGCCGTGTTCAAGTCCGAAGCCCGCGCCCTGGACTTCATCCGCCGTCGGATCGAGCCCGGCACTATCGTCAATGCCGACGAGGCCTCAGGCTGGGATGCCCTGCATGCCCGCTTCGAAATGCGCCGCGTGAATCACAGCGAGGTCTATAGCGACGGCGAGGCGTGCACGAATTGGGCTGAGGAGTTCTTCTCCCGCATGCGCCGGGCGGAAATCGGCCACCACCACCATATCGCGGGCGCCTACCTCCTGCGCTACGCTCAAGAGGCGGCTTGGCGTGAGGACAACCGCCGGGTAGACAACGGCGCCCAGGTCAAGCGGATCGCCGCCCTGGCCCTCGCCAGCAAGCCCAGCGTTGACTTCTGCGGCTACTGGCAGAGGCACAAGGCGGCTTGATTTTCCGCTGGTCGACCCAATTTGGGAACGGCCCATCTACATCTTCCGTTAAGCCGCTAACGGCGCGTTCATCACCGGACGTGCATCTTGCGCGACATAGCGCTACTATTGACCATAGGCTTCGCGGCGGATTAATCCGATGGTCGCCAGAGGACCTACGAGAGTCGAAATGGACGCCAAGACCCTAGAACGCATGATCGCGATCCGCGAGGATGCGTCGGGAATGTTCTTCGCGACCTGCGAAGACGAACCGACATTCTTCGTTGCTCAGACGAGTCGAGCCAGTCTCGACAAGGTGATCCCCCTCGCGATCCAGCAAGTGGTGCTGGCCACCCGTCACCGCGACATGACCGTGGTTGAACGCGAAGAGATGGACGGTGGCCGTATGCGCGTGCGCCTCTGGGAGCGCGAAGCGGTGGAGCGGTTGGCCCAACGCGTCTAGGCTTTCACCCTTTGGGGTGATTCGGGCTGTTCCAATGGACTCCGAGCAGTACGACAAGGAGCTACATCTCCTTTTGGGCGTGCGCGGCCCGAAAGGTGAAATCCGCGTCGATGGTGTTCTTTGTCTGGTCTACGATGCGCCCGAAGGTGCATCGCGCATTCTGCCGCATCCTAACGATATGACGTCGGCTCAACGGGAGGCGACGCTAATCGAACTTCGCCGCCACATAGGCGAAATCGCGATGCGGCGAGGCCGACGTGCGGGGCGTCAGTAGAATCACAAGACGCGCCACCGCTTCGGCGTCCCGCCTTCCCTGACCACGCCGCGCCCCTCCAACCGCCCTAGGACGGCGTGCAGCGAGCACTCGACCGACATCAGCACCGCTGGCGTTGGCTCGGCTCCTTCGGCCTCTAGAACGCACCTAGCGAGCGACCTGGCAGTCATGGGCCGCCCCTCTCTCCGCAGGATGTCCAGGGCGGTCCTGGCCCACGTGTGGCGCTGTGGCCTGTACGGACGCCGGGGACGGATCGCCGTCAGGTCCTCGGTTGGGCTGAACATGCGGAGGACGCAGCCAACCTCATTGATCGCCTTGACCGTCGCATAGGGATCGGCGGTCGGATCGAATTTCAGGACGCCCTTCAGCTCCGCGTACTTGCGACGCAGGGCGAACACGACATGACGCTCGGCCATGTCGAAAATGTGGGGCGGATCAGCGGCTTACGCTTGTGGCGTTTGCGCCATCATACCGGCCATTACCGCGAATTAAGTGGCGCTCAGGGTCCCTGTGGGTCATAGGCGCCAGGTTGGGGGGTGTCTTAGGCGCCGCTTTCGAGGTTGTTGATGTCCCGCGTTCCCGCTCGCCTGGCCGGACTGGCCGCCGTTCTTTTCGCCCTGGCGGGCCATGCCTGGGCCGGGGATTCCGACCCCGGCGTCGCGCGGGCGACGGCCTTCGGGGGCTCCTGCCGCGGATGCGCCCTTTCCGGCCGCAAGCTGACCGGCGCGACCTTCGCCGGCGGCGACTTCAGCCACGCGCTGCTGATCGGCGCCGACCTGCGCGGCGCCTCCTTCACCGGCACGGTGTTCAACGGCGCGGACTTCAGCCGCTCCGACCTCCGGAGCGCCAGCCTGCTCAGCGTCAGCTTCATGGGCGCCAACTTCACCGACGCCCGCATGGACGGACTGGAGGGCGCCGGCGCGAACTTCATCGGCGCCAACCTGAAGCGGGCGCAGCTGAGCTCGGCCCAGCTGGTCGGGGCCAACTTCACCAACGCCAGCCTCGCGGGCGCCCGCCTAGGCGGGGCCGAGCTGGTGGCCTCCAACCTGATCAACGTCGACGCCCGCCAGACCGATTTCCACGACGCGGACCTCACCGGATCGCGGCTGATCAACGGACGCTTCCAGGGCGCCTCGTTCCGGGGCGCGGACCTGACCAGCGCCGACCTGTCGCGCGGCCAGTTCGCCGGGGCGGACTTCCACGACGCCGAGATGGAGGGCGTACGCCTGTTCGGCGCGGACCTCTCCGGCGCGCGCGGCCTGACCCAGGGGCAGCTCGAGGCCGTCTGCACCGACGGCTCGACCCACCTGCCGGCCGGCCTCTGGGCGGCCCGTGGCTGCCACGGCCCGGTGAACCTGCGGATCCACATCCCCACCCCGCCGCCGATCCCGGCCTTGCCGCCGGCCCCGGTGGCGCTACATCAGCGTGGAGGCGGCTGAAGCCGGACGTGCAGCTCCTTGAGCTGACGTTCCGACACCGGCGCTGGCGCATTCATCAACAGGTCCTCGCCCTGCTGGTTCAGCGGGAAGGCGATCACCTCGCGGAGGGCCTGCTGGCCGGCCAGCAGCATGACGATGCGGTCGATGCCGGGCGCCAGGCCGCCGTGGGGCGGGGCGCCATAGCGGAAGGCGTTCAGCATGCCGGCGAAGTCGGTCTCGACCTGCTCTCTTGAATAGCCGGCGATCTCGAAGGCGCGGACCATGATGTCCGGGCGATGGTTGCGGATCGCGCCCGAGCACAGCTCGTAGCCGTTGCAGACGATGTCGTACTGATAGGCCAGGATCTCGAGCGGATCGTTCCTGTTCAGGGCGTCCAATTCGCCCTGCGGCATCGAGAAGGGGTTGTGGGAGAAGTCAATCTTCTTCTGCTCGTCGCTCCACTCGTACATCGGGAAGTCGACGATCCAAACGAAGTCGAAGCGGTTCTCGTCGACCAGCTCCAGGTCGGTCGCGACCTTGGTGCGCGCCAGGCCGGCGAACTTGTAGAAGCTCTTGGGATCGCCCCCGACGAAGAAGGCCGCGTCCCCCACCTTCAGGCCCAGCTGCCCGCGGATCGCCTCGGTGCGCTCGGGACCGAGGTTGCGGGCGATTGGGCCGGCGCCCCCCTCCTCGCCCTCGCGCCAGAAGACGTAGCCCAGGCCCGGCTGGCCTTCCGACTGGGCCCAGCTGTTCATGCGGTCGCAGAAGGCGCGCGAACCGCCGTTCGGGGCCGGGATCGCCCAGATGGTGTTCTTGGTCTCTTCCAGCATCCGCGCGAACAGGCCAAAGCCGCCGCCGCGGAAGTGCTCGGACACGTCCTGCATCACCAGGGGATTGCGCAGGTCCGGCTTGTCGGTGCCGTACTTCTGGATCGCCTCGCGATAGGCCCGGCGCGGGAAAGGATAGGGCGTGACCGGCTTGCCCTCGGCGAACTCCTCGAACACCCCGTGCAGCACCGGCTCGATGGCGGCGAACACGTCCTCCTGGGTGACGAAGCTCATCTCGACGTCGAGCTGGTAGAACTCCAGCGAACGGTCGGCCCGCAGGTCCTCGTCGCGGAAGCAGGGGGCGATCTGGAAGTAGCGGTCGAAGCCCGAGACCATCAGCAGCTGCTTGAATTGCTGGGGCGCCTGGGGCAGCGCATAGAACTTGCCGGCATGCAGGCGCGAGGGGACCAGGAAGTCGCGCGCGCCCTCGGGGCTGGAGGCGGTCAGGATCGGCGTCTGGTACTCGGTGAAGCCCTGGTCGATCATCCGCCGGCGGATCGAGGCGATCACCTGCGAGCGCAGCACCACGTTGCGGTGCAGGGTTTCGCGCCGGAGGTCGAGGTAACGGTAGCGGAGGCGCAGCTCCTCGGGATAGTCGGGCTCGCCGAACACCGGCAGCGGCAGCTCGGCGGCTTCGGACAGCACGTCCAGCGCCTGGACGCGCACCTCGATCTGGCCGGTGGGCAGGTTCGGATTGACAGTGTCCGCCGTCCTCGCGACCACCTCGCCATCGATACGGATCACGCTTTCGGCGCGCAGCCGCTCGGCGGCGGCGAAGCCGGGGCTGGCCGGGCCCAGCACCAGCTGGGTCAGGCCGTAGTGGTCCCGAAGGTCGATGAACAAGAGGCCGCCGTGATCGCGCTTCCTGTGGATCCAGCCCGACAGGCGCACGCTGGAGCCCGCATCGGTCAGGCGCAGGGCGCCGCAGGTGTGGGAACGGAAGGCGTGCATCGACGTCCAAAACCTCGGATTTGAAAGGCGGCGAAGGGCGCACGCCATCTTTGGGATGTCAAGGCGAGCGGGGGCGGCTTGATCGGCGCGGAGACGCGCTCCACCATCCGGCCCCTTCGATCCGACAGGGGTGCGCGAAATGGCCTATTGGCTGGTGAAGTCCGAACCGGGAACCTGGTCCTGGGACCAGCACGCCAAGGCCGGCGCGGACGCCTGGACGGGGGTGCGCAACCACCAGGCCAAGCTGCACCTGATGGCCATGCGGCCCGGCGACAAGGCGCTGTTCTATCACTCGGGCGAAGAGCGGGCCGTGATGGGGATCACCGAGGTGGTCAAGGCGGCCTATCCCGATCCGACCGACGTTTCGGGGGCCTTCGTCTGCGTGGACCTCAAGGCCGACGCCCCCCTGGCCCGCAAGGTGACCCTGTCCGAGATCAAGGCCGACAAGCGCCTGGCCGACATGGTGCTGGTGAAGAACTCGCGCCTCTCGGTGCAGCCGGTGACGCCCGAGGAATGGCGGCAGGTCTGCACCCTGGGCGGCGTGGTGCTGTAGGCCGGGACGTACAGGGCGGCGGCGACGTCCTCCCGAGCGCCAGCATCACCAGCCCGGTGATCCCGGCCAGGCGCGCGTCGACTGCCAGAAAGGGCCAAGGATGGCGCCGATCATCGCCGCTTCCCTTCCTCCTCCAGCTCCCGGATCAGGCGTTCGGCTTCGCGGACATCGTCGAGCGTGAGCTTGCCGGTCTCGATCAGGTGGGCCATCACCGGCTGAGCCCGGCCCCCGAACAGTCCAAGGAACTCGTCGATCAGGCGGTTCTGAGCCGAGGCCCGGGTGATCACCGCCTCGAAGATGTGGGCGTTGCCGATCTTCTTGGTGCGCCGGACGGCCTTCTTGGCCTCGAGCCGATACATCACGGTCTGGATCGTGGTGTAGGCCGGGCGGCCCGCCTCGGGGAACTGCTCCTGGACCTCGCGGACCGCGGAAGGACCGCAGCTCCACAGCGCCTCCATGATCTGAAGCTCAAGCCGGGTGAGCCGGGTCGACGCCAAGTGACTATCTCCTACAAAAGTAGGTGACGCTACGATCTATGGGAAAGGCCCGCAAGACCCTCGCGGGCGGCGCCCCGCCTCAGGCCGCGTAGGCCGACCCCGGGGTCGACTGGTCCCGCGGCTGCTCGACCTGCAGGGTGAAGCTGACGGTGGTGCCCTTGCCCGGCTCGCTCTCCATGGCCAGTTCGCCCTGATGCATCTCGACCAGCGACTTGGTCAAAGCCAGGCCCAGGCCCGAGCCCTGCTGGGTCTTGGAGAGCTGGCTCTCGATCTGTTCGAACGGCTTGGCCAGACGATCCAGGTCCTGCTCGGAGATACCGATGCCGGTGTCGGACACGGCGACCCGCACCCGCTCGCCGCCCGCGCCCATCTCCAGGGCCGCCCGGACCGTCACCTTGCCGCCGCGCGGCGTGAACTTGACAGCGTTGGAGAGCAGGTTCAGCAGCACCTGCTTCACCGCCCGGTAGTCGGCCTCGATCTCGGGCAGGTTGGGCAGCTCGACGCTGAGCTCCAAGCCGCTGGTCTCGGCGCGGTTGCGCATCAGCCGCACGGCGTCCTCGATCACCTCGTCCAGGCGCATGGGCTCGAACTTGATGTTGAGCTTGCCGGCCTCGATCTTGGCCATGTCGAGGATGTCGTTGATCAGGGCCAGCAGGTGCTGGCCCGAGTTGAGGATGTCCTGGGCGTATTCGACGTAGCGCTTGTCGCCCAGCGGGCCGAACAGCTGGTTGACCATGATCTCGGAGAAGCCGTTGATCGCGTTCAGCGGCGTACGCAGCTCGTGGCTCATGTTGGCCAGGAATTCGCTCTTGGCCTTGTTGGCGCCCTCGGCCCGGATCTTCTCGGCCTCGTACTTGCGGGCGAGTTCGGCCAGCTGCTCCTGGCTGGACTGCAGGTCGTGAACGGCGCCCTGCAGCGCCTCCTCGTTCTTGCGCCGCACCGCCTCCTGCTGCTTGATCGCCGAGATGTCGATGGCGGTGACCACCATGCCGCCTTCGGCCGTCCGCCGCTCGGAGATCTGCAGCCAGCGGCCGTCGTTCAGCTCGACTTCGCGCACCCCCTTGCCGATCGGCGAGGGATGCTCGCGGCGGATGGCCAGCTGGGCGAAGCGCACCACGCTCTCGCGCGAGGCGCCGGGCTTCAGGATGCGCGGCTCCAGGGCGAAGAAGGTGCGGAAGTTCTGTTTGCACAGCTGCAGCCGGCCCAGCCGGTCCCAGAGCACGAAGGCTTCCGAGACGCTGTCGATGGCGTCGCGCAGGCGGGTCTCGGCGGCCTGGGCGCGGGCCTGGGCCAGGCGCTCCTCGGTGACGTCCAGCGCCACGCCGATGATGCGGCCATAGCCCTGGTCGGTGGGATCCAGACCCTGGCCGCGGGCGTCGATCCAGGCGGTGCGGCCATGCCGGTCGGGCACCCGGAACGAGACGTCGAAAGCGCCGTAGGCCCTGGCCGACTCCAGCGCCTGGCGGACCCGGTCGCGATGATCGGGCGCGATGCGGTCCAGCACCTGGACGCCGTCGACGATCCCGCCCCCGCCCCAGCCGAGGATCGCGCCGGTGACGTCGGACATGAACACACGATCGGCCTTGAGGTCCCACTCCCAGATGCCGCAGCGGGCCGCCTCGACGGCCAGCCGGAAGCGTTGCTCGGTGTCCGAATAGGCCCGCTGGGCATGCACCGCCTGGCGGTGCTGGAGCATGAGAAGGACGGTCAGCAGGGCGCCGATGGTCAAGGGGCCGAAGACGTCGACCAGATTGGTCAGAAGCCCGCTGGGGAGCGCGCCGGGGGCCCGGCCAGGCTGGCCGACCAGCTCCACCAGCGCGCCGTCGCCGATGCTCTTCACCGCCAGCCGGACCGGGGAGCCGTCGGGCAACCGGCCCTGGGCGTGGCCGCCCACCACATCGGCAGGGGTGATGGCGAGGGCGTCCTTGAGGGTGGTCGCATCACCCGCCTGGCCGGGGGCGTTGATGGTCACCACCGCGCCTTCGGGGGTGGCGATGGCCTGGACCGGGGCGGTGGCGTCGTCGCCGATCAGGCTGGACGCCTCGGTCGCCGCGACGATCTGGACCGGCCCATGCGGTCCCGAGGCGCCCACCGCGGCATAAAGCCAGTCGCCGGAGCCGCCGATCCACAGCGGCTTGCCGGCGGTGCGGGCGGCCTGGGCGGCCCGGGCCAGATCGGCGCCCTTGGCGGCGCCGCCGCCGCGGGCCAGCACTCCCGTCTCGTCGACCAGGGCCGCGGCGTTGACGGCGGGCGCGCCGGCCTTCACCACCAGCTCGGCGGCGTCGATCGGATCGGAGGGATCGCGGTTGGCCTGCTGGCGGGCGGCGAAGAGGGCGGCTCTCAGCGCGGCCAGCCTGGCGTCGGCCCGAGCCCCGCCCAGCGCCGCGCGCTGCTCCAGCTGGCCGGCCGTCGGATCGGCATTGGGCGCCGACAGCGACAGGTGGCGCATCTGGAAGACGACGTAGAGCGCCATCAGCAGGATGGCGAGCAGCATCGCCACGCGCATGGAGCCGCTGGGTCGCGGGGCGGTCGAGCCGGTCAGGTCGGCTTCGCCTTCCGAGCCGCCTTTGCTGCCCCGCCCGCGGCTCGCCAAGCTCAAGCGCTCCCTACCCGATTCACCCTCGGGAGAGCTTACGCGCGGGGGCATCTGCACCAAAGCGGATTGCGGCAGTTCATCGCCGTCTCAGCGCCTGATCCCGACCCGTCGCCAGGCGAGCGTCGCCCAGGTTCGGTCCAGCAGGCTAGAACTCCGCGGTTAACGGACCTGCCTATGGCGCCTGGGGTGCCTTCACTGCGTCGCAACGCCACAATCTTGGCGGCGACGGCGTCGCCAAATCACCCAGCGACTCCGGACACGGCGACCGGCCGGGTCAGGCCAGGGCGCGCGAAGCCAGCTCGTAGACGTTCTTGGACAGGCCCTCGGCCGCCAGGATGCGCTCCAGCTCGGCTTTCATCTTGTCGGCGAGTTCGGGCCGGAAGCGGCGGAAACCGCCCAGGGGCTCGATCAGCCGCGCCGCCACATTGGGGTTGAAGCGGTCGACGGCCAGGATCTGATCGGCCAGGAAGCGGTAACCGGCGCCCGATGGATCGTGGAAGGCGGCCGGGTTGAGCTGGCTGAAGCCCGCCACCAGGGCCCGCAGGCGATTGGGCGTCTTCTGGTCGAAGGCCGGATGGGCGGTCAGGCCCAGCACCCGGCCGAGCGCCTCCGGCCCGCTCGCCCGCGCCTGGACCGAGAACCACTTGTCGACCACCAGCGGCTCGTTGCGCCAGCGGGCGTAGAAATCCTCCAGCGCCTGCTCGAACGGCTCGCCGCCGATCAGCTTCAGCGCCTCGAGCCCGCCCATGGCGTCGGTCATGTTGGCGGCGTTCCGGAAGTGACGCTGAGCCCTCTGGATCACCTCGGGCGTGGGATCGGCGGCCAGCAGCTCCAGGGCCGAGTTGGCCAGGGCGCGGCGGCCGGCGCTGTCGGCGTCGGGCGAGAAGGCGCCGGGTGAGGCCTGAGCTTCATGCAGGCGCTCCAGCTCGGCCTTCAGGGCGCGGGCGATGGTCGCCCTCAGCGCGTCGCGGGCGGCGTGGATCGCGGCGGGGTCGGCGGCCGGCGCCATCTCGACGGCGAGATCGGGCTCCTCGGGCAGCTGCAGCAACAGGGCCGTGAACGCCGGCTCGGCGGACTGGTCGGCCACGGCCCGGCCGAGCGCGGCGGCGAAGCGCGCCTCGCCCTCGGCGTCGGCCTGGCCCTTGGCGCGCGCCAGGATCAGCTCCTGGGCGAGGCTCTGTCCGGCTTCCCAGCGGTTGAACAGGTCCGGGTCGGCCGCCAGCAGCACGTAGCGGTCCTCGGGCCGGGCGTCGGTCTTCAGCTTCACCGGGGCTGAGAAGCCGCGCAGGGCCGAGAGCACCGGCGGTTTGTCGACGCCGGTCAGACGGAACGACGCGCGCGGCTCGTTCAGGGTGATCAGCGCTTCAGCCGACGCCGCGTCCGCGCCGGGGGCAATGAAGTCCTGGGCCCTGCCGTCCTGGTCGAGCAGGCCGATGCGGATCGGGATCGGCACGGGCTTCTTGTCGGCCTGGCCCGGCGTCGGGGCGATGGTCTGGCTGAGCTCGAGGTCCAGCGTCCTGGAGGCGGCGTCGTATCGCTGCTCGAGGCGCACTTCGGGCGTGCCGGCCTGGTTGTACCAGTTGAAGAAGTCCGACAGGTCGCGGGCGGAGACCTCGGCGAAGCACTCGATGAAGGACTCCACCGTCGTCGCCGTGCCGTCCCAGCGCTCGAAATAGAGGTCCATGCCGGCGCGGAACTGCTCGGGACCCAGCAGGGTCTTCAGCATACGGATGACCTCGGCGCCCTTCTCGTAGACCGTCGCGGTGTAGAAGTTGTCGATCTTCACGAAGCTGGTCGGCCGCACCGGATGGGCCAGGGGCCCGGAGTCCTCGGCGAACTGGCGCGCGCGCAGGGCCCGCACGTCCTTGATCCGCTGCACCGCCTGGCCGCGCTGGTCGGCCGAGAAGCTCTGGTCGCGGAAGACCGTCAGGCCCTCCTTCAGGCACAGCTGGAACCAGTCGCGGCAGGTGATCCGGTCGCCGGTCCAGTTGTGGAAGTACTCGTGGGCGATGACGCTCTCGATCCGCTCGTAGTTGGCGTCGGTGGCCGTATCGGCGTCGGCCAGGAGCAGGCTGGAGTTGAAAATGTTCAGCCCCTTGTTCTCCATCGCCCCGAAATTGAAGTCGCGCACGGCCACGATCATGAACAGGTCCAGGTCGTACTCGCGGCCGAAGGCCTCCTCGTCCCAGCGCATCGAGCGCTTCAGGGCGTCCATGGCGTAGATCGCCCGAGAGGCCTGGCCGGGGTCGACGTAGATGTGCAGATCGACCTTGCGCCCGGTCATGGTGACGAAGGAATCCCTGAGCACGTCGAGTTCGCCGGCCACCATGGCGAACAGATAGCTGGGCTTGGGGAACGGATCGTTCCAGACCGCGAAATGGCGGCCGCCCTCGAGGTCTCCCGAGGCGATCAGGTTGCCGTTGGCCAGGAGGCGCGGATAGGCGGCCTTGCTGGCCTGCATGCGCACGGTGAAGCGGGAGAGCACGTCCGGCCGATCGGGCCAGTAGGTGATCTTGCGGAAGCCCTCCGGCTCGCACTGGGTGCAGAACCGGCCGGCCGACATGTAGAGGCCCTCCAGGTGGGTGTTGGCCTCAGGATCGATGACCACCTCGGTTTCCAGGGTGAAGGCCTCAGGGACGCCCGGGATGGTCAGGCTATCGTCGCTGACATGGTAGCGGCCCTCGCCCAGCGCCTGGCCGTCGACCGCCACGCGCTCCAGCTTCAGCCTGACGCCGTCGAGCACGAGCGGCTCGGAATGCCGGCCGTGACGATGCACCTTGAGCCTGGCCTTCACGCGGGTGGCCGAAGGCTCCAGCGAGACGTCGAGCTCGACCTCGTCGATCAGGAAGGCGGGCGGCCGGTAGTCGGCCAGGTGGATGGGCTGGGGAACATCGGTGCGCATGGCGTCCTCTAACGCCGGGTCCCGGCCGCGCCAACCGTAGCGGGGACATCCAAGCCCATGCGCCTAGAAATTCACCCGCCCGGTGATGGCGCCATCGACCACCGATGCGCTCAGGCTTCCTGGCCGGCCAGCAGCAGCTCGATCTGACCGCCCAGGCGCTGGACCAGGGCTTCGCGGCCCCAGGATTCGTAGAGGGCCAGGCGGTAGCTGCGGATGTAGCAGTCCCACAGGGTCTCGGCGATCAGGTCGATATTGGTGTCCCGCTTCAGCTCGCCCTTGGCCACGCCCGCGCTCAACAGCTCGCGCAGCTGGGAGATCACCGCCGAGCGCACGGGCCGGTCGCCGACATCGCCGGTGAGCCCCTGCGACCAGGATACGGCCAAGGCCGCCCGCAGCAGCTCCAGCTGCGGCAGCTGGCGCCGATAGCCGGCGTCCAGCGCCCTCACCAGACGCTCCCTGGTGGATCCGGATCCCGCGCCCGCCTCGCGCATCTGCTCGACCTGTTCCTGCAGGTCGACCAGCAGCACCTCGTTGAACAGGTGGGACTTGTCCGTGAAGCTGGCGAAGACCGCCCCGGTCGAGAGGCCCGCCGCGGCGGCGATCTCGCGCACCGTGGCCCCTTCGTAGCCGCGCTGCATGAACAGCCGCTTGGCGGCGTCGAGCAGGCTCTTGCGGGACCGGGCCTTGCCGGCGGCTCGGACGCCCTGGCGGCGATTTTCCTCGGGCGTCTGGGAAGACGCGGTGACGGCGGAACGACTGTTCATAATCTCTGACATGCTCACTCAAACTCCGCCCTCATGAAGGCGGTGGTGCGGCGAAGCCCGCCCCACAATGATTTGACTCAGGGCGCGATGGCTGCCGAAACCACATACGCTTTCGACCGTCACGCTCTAGGATTTGCCCATGGACATTTTCGACATCCTGATCCTCGTCGCCCTTCTGGCGGTCGTGATCACCCTGGGCCTCGGCTTCTACTCCCTCCATCGAGGCGGGGAGTTCGCTCGCAAGTACTCCAACAAGCTGATGCGCCTTCGCGTGGCGCTGCAGTTCGCGGCGATCCTGCTGATCTCCCTTGCGTTCTTTGTCCACCACCACTGAGGCCGGATAACGGCCATGGTCAGGCTGACCCGCATCTACACCCGGACGGGAGATCGGGGCGACACCGCCCTGGCCACGGGCGAGCGGGTGCGCAAGACCGACCTGCGGGTGGAGGCCTACGGGGCGGTCGACGAGACCAACGCATGTCTGGGACTGGCGCGGCTGCACACCCGGGGCGATGCCCTGCTGGACGCCATGCTGGCCCGTGTCCAGAACGAGCTCTTCGACCTGGGCGCCGACCTCGCCACGCCCGAGCGGGGCCTGGCCGAAGGCGTCGTCGCGCTCAGGATCACCGACGATCAGGTGGGGCGGCTGGAAAGCGAGATCGATCAACTCAACGCGGGGCTTTCACCCCTGAACTCCTTCGTTCTGCCGGGCGGATCGGAGGCCGCCGCGGCGCTTCACCTGGCGCGCACCGTCTGCCGGCGCGCCGAACGCCTCGCGGTGGCCCTGGCCGACCGTCCCGGCGAAGAGGTCTCCGGATCCGCCCTGCGCTACCTCAACCGGCTGTCGGATCTGCTGTTCACCGCCGCCCGCTGGGCCAACGGCAAGGGCGAGGGCGATGTGCTCTGGTCGCCAGGGGCCACTCGATAGGCGGGACAGGGGCCCCGGCGGCATCGAGGCAGGCCCGGCGGTTCAGGCCGCAGCGCGGATGATGCCGAGGAAATCGTCCGCCTTCAGCGAGGCCCCGCCGACCAGCGCGCCGCCCACCTCGGAGGCCGCCAGGATGTCGCGGGCGTTGGAGGGCTTCACCGAGCCGCCATAGAGGATCGGCGCGGTGCGGCCGGCCTCGGCCAGCGATTCGGCGAGCAGGCCGCGGATGGCGCCGTGCACCTGCTCGATCTCCTCCAGCGTCGGGGTCAGGCCCGTGCCGATGGCCCAGACCGGCTCGTAGGCGACGGCGAAGACACAGCCCCTGAGTTCGGGCGGGCACGATCCCCTCACCTGCCGCGCGACGATCTCAAGGGTCCGGCCGGCCCGCCGTTCGTCCAGCGTCTCGCCGACGCAGACGATGGGCTCGAGCCCGGCGCGCAGCGCGGCCCGCACCTTCTCGGCGGCGCTCTCGTCGGTCTCCCCGAAGAACTGGCGCCGCTCGGAGTGGGCCAGGATCACCAGGCTCGCGCCCGCGTCGGCCAGCATCTCGGCGGAGATCTCGCCGGTGAAGGCCCCCATCGGCTGGGTGTAGCAGTTCTGTCCGCCGACCTGGACCTGCGAACCCTGCAGCACCTGCGCCATGGGGGCGATCAGGGTGGCGGGCGGACATATCGCCACGCGCTCGGTGCAAGGCTGGCGCTCCAGCGCCTCGGCCACCGCCAGCGCCTCGGCGAGGGAGGCCTTGAGGCCGTTCATTTTCCAATTGCCGGCGATCAGCTTGCGTCGAGATGTCGTCATGGCTCTTGCTTAGGGCGCCGTCCGGACCTCGCCAAGTTCACGCCCGGGCGGGACGGCTCTGCGGCGCTTGGCTTGCTCCCACTCCAACGCCTCCACTATACGGAGCGCCGGGCGCGTCGCCCCCCGGGGAGTCCACGGCAATGATGGCTGCATTCCGAGCCTTCGCGAAGTCGCCGGTGGCGGCCGTGATGATGGGCGTCCTGATCATCGCGTTCGGCATCTGGGGGGTGGGCGACGTCTTCAAGATGCGCATCTCCGACGCGGTGGTGAAGGCCGGCTCGCGCGAGATCGACTCGGCCGACTTCAAGCAGCGCTTCACCCAACAGCTGGAGCAGTTCCAGCAGCAGACCGGCCAGACCGTCACGATCGAGCAGGCCGCCCAGCAGGGCGTGCTGCAGCAGGCGCTGGAGGACATGGCCACCGAGGAAGCGGTGCTCGAAGCGGTCAGGCGGTCCGGCATTCGGGCGTCCGACCAGCTGGTCATCGACCAGATCCGCAAGATCCCGGCCTTCTTCAATCCGGTGACCGGCGCGTTCGACGAAAACACCTACGAAAGGCTGCTGGCCCAGAGGAACCTGACCCCGACGCAGTTCCAGCAGGACCTGCGCGACCAGCTTTCGATGTTCCACTTCACCTCGGGCATGGCCGCGGGGCTCCAGGCGCCGGCCACCTATGCGGTGCTGTTCGCCGCGGTCGACCAGCAGTCGCGCGCGGCGGACCTGGTTATGCTGGACCCGCGCGCCCAGCCGACCCCGGCCAAGCCCACCGACGCCCAGCTGAACCAGTTCATCAAGGCCCACGCCGACCAGCTGCGCCAGCCGGAGACCCGCAAGATCACCCTGGTGCGGATCAGCGCCCAGGACATCGCCAAGGACCTGCATCCGGCCGAGGCCGACGTGGAGAAGATGTTCAACGTCGAGAAGTCGCGCCTGTCGGTGCCCGAACGGCGCAGCTTCGTGCAGATCAAGGCCAAGGATCAGGCCCAGGCCCAGGCGATCGCCGCCCGGCTGTCCAAGGGCGAAGACGCGGCCGCGGTTGCGAAGTCCTATGGAACGACACCGATCCCCGATCTCGAAGAGCCCCTGTCCGCGGTCAGCGACCCGGCCGTCGGCAAGGCCGTCTTCGCCTTGCAGCGACCCGGCCAGGTCACGGGCCCGATCCAGGGCCAGTTCGGACTGACCGTCGCCAAACTGACCAGCATCACCCCCGCCAAGCCGGCGACGCTCGAACAGGCCCGTCCGCAGATCGAGAAGGACCTCAGCGACCGTGCGGCCAAGGACGCGGCCTACGACCAGTCCGAGAAATATGCCGACGCCCACAGCAAGGGGCAGAACATGGACGCGGCGGCCAAGGCCTCTGGCGCCAAGGTGTTCCCGCTGCCGATCCCGATCACCGCCGAGGGCAAGATGCCCAACGGCCAGCCGATCCCCGCCCTCTCCGACAAGATGGTCAAGGACGCCTTTTCCCTGCCCCAGGGCGGGGAGACCGACATCACCGATCTGGGCAGCGGCGAATACTATGCGATCCGCGTGGACAAGATCACGCCCGCCCACGTCCCGACGCTGGACGAGATCCGTCAGCCGATCACCCAGGCCTATATGACCAACGCCCTGATCCAAGGCATGAAGGCCAAGGCCGACGGGCTAGTGCAGCGGATCAAGAAGGGCGAGCCGATCGCCGCGGTCGCCGCCTCGGCCGGCGCCAAGGTCCAGCATCTGGACCTGACCCGCGCCAACGCCCAGCAGCAGCAGCAGGCCTTGGGGGGCGAGATCCTCGGGAACCTATTCAACGCCAAGGCCGGCGACGTCTTCGAGGCGCGCGCGCCCAACTACGGCTTCGCGGTGGTCAAGGTGGACTCCATCACCCCCGGGACCGTGGCCGACATCGCCAAGGAGAGCCAGTCGATTCGCGGCCAGCTCACCCAGCAGATCGGCCGCAACGAGTTCGGCGACATGTTCTATGCGGCGGCCCGCGCCCTGGTGAAGCCGCACATCGACCTCAACCTCGCCTACCAGGCGGTGGGCGTCACGCCGCCGGCCGCCTCGTCCGCGCCGGGGAAGGCCTCCGGCAAGGCGCCATGACCACCCTGCCCGCCTTCGAGGCGTTCGCGGAGGCCTATGCGGCCGGAATGCCCCAGGTCGTCTACACGCGCCTGATCGACGACCTGGAGACTCCGGTCTCGGCCTATCTGAAGATCGGCCATGGGCGGCCCTACGCCTTCCTGTTCGAATCGGTGGAGGGCGGGTCATGGCGGGGCCGCTACTCGATCCTGACCCTGGAGCCGGATTTGATCTGGCGGTGCCGGGGCAACGAGGCCGAGATCAGCCAGGGCGACGAGCTGAAGGCGGGCCGCTACCGGCCCGAGGGTCCGGCGCTGGCGTCATTGAAGCAGCTGATCGCGCGCTCGCGCCTGACATTGCCGGAGGGGGTGCCGCCGATGGCGGCCGGCGTCTTCGGGGCCGTGGGCTACGACATGGTGCGCCTGGTCGAGCCGCTGCCCGACCAGAACCCCGACCCCTTGGGTCTGCCGGATTCCATCATGACCCGACCCTCGATCGTGGCGGTGTTCGATTCCGTCGCCCAGGAGATCGTGCTGGTCACCACGGTGCGCCCCTCGCAAGCCTCGGCCAGGGCGGCCTATGACGCCGCCGCCGCGCGGCTGGAGCGGATCGCGGCGGAGCTGGCCCGGCCGCTCGGCCCGCGCCCCCAACCCACGCCCTGGACGCCCGAGCCGATGCAGACGCCGGTCTCGCGCGCGGCCTATGCGGCGATCGTCGAGCGGGCCAAGGACTACATCCGCGCCGGCGACATCTTCCAGGTGGTGCCCAGCCACCGGCTGCGCACCAGATTCAAGCTGGATACCTTCGCGTTCTATCGCGCGCTTCGAAGGCTCAATCCCTCGCCCTTCATGTTCTACCTGAACTTCGGCGACTTCCAGCTCGCGGGCTCCAGCCCCGAGATCATGGTGCGCCTGAGGGACGACAAGATCACCATCCGCCCGATCGCCGGCACCCGCCCCCGCGGCAAGACCCCCGCCGAGGACCTGCACCTGGAGCAGGAGCTGCTGGCCGATCCCAAGGAGCGGGCCGAGCACCTGATGCTGCTGGACCTCGGCCGCAACGACGTCGGCCGCGTCGCCGGCGCCGCGGCTTCGGGCCTCAACGCCGCCCGCCCGCCCGCCGTGCGGGTGACCGAGAGCTTCAACATCGAGCGCTACAGCCACGTGATGCACATCGTCTCCAACGTCGAGGGCGATGCGCCCAAGGACGTGGACCCGGTGGACGTGCTCATGGCCGCCCTGCCTGCCGGCACCCTCTCGGGCGCGCCCAAGGTCCGGGCGATGCAGATCATCGACGAGCTGGAGATCGAGAAGCGCGGCATCGCCTACGCCGGCGCGGCCGGCTACATCGGCTCGGACGGGGCGGTCGACACCTGCATCCTGCTTCGCACGGCGCTGTTCAAGGACGGCATGATGTATGTTCAGGCCGGCGGCGGGGTGGTGGCCGATTCCGATCCGGACGCCGAGTACGACGAGACCCTGCACAAGTCCCGCGCCCTGGCGAGGGCCGCCGAGGAAGCCTGGCGCTTCGCCTGAGGTCAGGGCCGCTCGGCCCGCCGCCGGCGCCGGATCCGCTCGCCGATCGGCCGCAGCAGCGCGTCGAAGGTCACCGCCACCAGCACCAGAGCGCACAGCAGCTTGTAGCCGAAGACGGCGATGGAGAACGCCCAATTCGCCCGCACATGGGCGATGCGGCTGACCAGCACGCCAAAGGTGTCGGCGGCGTCGAAGGTCAGCATGTTGGTGGTCTGGTCGAACCAGAAGGCGGTGAACATCGGGATCTCGCGGAGGAAGCTGCGCCGGTGGCTGCGACTGCCGGGCGCCGGCGGCGGCAACGTCACGGTCGCATAGCGCTGGAGGAACTGGGCGGCCGGATAGTCCTCCGGATCGTTGACGATCTCGCTGTCGGTGAAGAACCGCTCGTCGACGAGGGCGGCGGCCGGATTGTCGGCGGGCGCGGCGCGCGGCTGCACCGCCTGGGTGGCCCGCATCAGCGCCGCGGTCGGGATCGCCATGCTGGCCGGCAGCGACAGGATCGCCAGCAGCACCAAGGGATGGCTCAGCACCTGGGCCTTGTGGCCGTGCTGGCTGGACCAGGCTCGCAGCACCTGGAACACTGCCGGCAGGGCGAAGAACAGGAAGGCGAAGGTCAGGGCGGCCGAGGCGTTGAGCAGCCGCTGGGTCCGGTCGCTGTAGAGCACCACCGCCCCGACCAGCCCCGCGCAGATGAGCGTGCTCAGCCCGATGGCGACAAGCCACGGATCGACGGACCTGTCCTTGCGCCCGAAGACGCCGCCGATGGCGCGCGCCAGATGCCAGAGCGACCTGGGGATCGTCACCGCCAGGAACACGCCAAGCGCCAACAGGCTGGCCAGGCTGAAGTCCGAGATCTGGGTGTCCATCGCCGCCCCCCGTTGGCGTGTCCGCCGCGAGCCTATGTCATCGCGGCCGGGACGGGGAACGGGTTCGTCCCAATCGCGAATCCGCCGGCGGCGGTTCGGCTCGACAACCCCGGCCAAGCTGGCAATCTGGACCGATGGAACCGCTCTTCCTCCTGCCGGGCGCCGTCCGGCGCGATCCCGCGATCGACGCCTGGTTCACCGATGGCGAGGAGGCCATGCGCGGCTTCGCCCGGCCGTGGTTCGAGAAGATGCGCGGCCTGGGGGACGACGTCCGCGAGCTGCTGCACGACGGCTGCCCCACGGCCTGCCTGGGAGATGCGGCGTTCGGCTACGTCAACGCCTTCCGCGCCCATGTGAACGTGGGCTTCTACCATGGCGCTTCGCTGGAGGATCCGGCCGGGCTCCTGGAAGGCTCTGGCAAGCGCATGCGGCACGTGAAGGTCCGCTGGGGCGAACCGTTGGACGAGGCGGCGCTGGGCGCCCTGATCGCGGCGGCCTACCGGGACATCCGCGCGCGGCTTGGGGCACCGGCCTAGCGAGGCCCTTGGCGCGGCGGGCCCCACGCTCTACATCCCCGTCATGATCCTGGTGATCGATAACTACGACAGCTTCACCTACAACCTCGTCCACTATGTGAACGAGCTGGGGGCGCAGACGGCCGTCTATCGGAACGACAAGCTGTCGGTTCAGGACGCGCTGGCGCTGGACCCCGAAGGGGTGATCCTGTCGCCGGGCCCGTGCACGCCCAACGAGGCGGGCATCTGCCTGCCCCTGCTGCGCGCCGCGCCGCCGCAGCTGCCGATCCTGGGCGTGTGCCTGGGCCACCAGTCGATCGGCCAGGCCTATGGCGGCGAAGTGATCCGGGCCAAGGCGCTGATGCACGGCAAGACCAGCCAGATCCAGCACACCGGCCAGGGCGTCTTCAAGGACATCCCCAGCCCGTTCACGGCCACCCGCTACCACTCCCTGTCGGTGCGCAAGGAGGATCTGCCGGAAGAGCTGGAGATCACCGCCTGGACCGAGGACGGCGAGATCATGGGCGTGCAGCACAGGAGCCGCCCTGTGCACGGGGTGCAGTTCCACCCCGAGTCCATCGCCACCGAATACGGCCACGAGCTCTTGGGCAACTTCCTCGACCTCGCCGGCGTCCGCCGCCTGGCCGCCGTCTAGCCGCGATCCCGCCGCCGCCATGTCGGACGCCTTCAAGCCCCTGCTGGCCAAGCTCGCGGACGGCGCTACGCTGAACGAAGAGACTGCCCAGGACTTTTTCGCCGCCTGCCTGCGCGGCGAGCCTTCACCGGCCCAGGTGGCCGCCGCAGTCACCGCCATGCGCATGCGCGGCGAGACGGTGGGCGAGATCGTCGCCTGCGCCCGGGCCATGCGCGCGGCCGGCACGCACCTGGAGCACCCGTTCGAGGTGATCGATACCTGCGGCACCGGCGGCGACGGCGCCCACACCCTGAACATTTCCACCGCTGCGGCCCTGGTGCTGGCGGGCGGCGGGGTCAAGGTGGCCAAGCACGGCACCCGCGCGGTGTCGTCCTCCACCGGCTCGTCGGATGTGCTGAAGGCGCTGGGCGTCAACGTCGAGGCCACGCCCGAGCAGTCGCTGCGGGCGTTGGACCAGGCCAACATCTGCTTCCTGTTTGCGCCCGCCTATCACGGCGCCATGCGCCACGTGCTGCCCATCCGCCAGGAGCTGGGCTTTCGCACCATCTTCAACCTCCTGGGGCCTCTCTCGAACCCGGCCGGCGCCAGGCGCCAGGTGCTGGGGGTCTATGACGTGCGGCTGGTCGAGCCCATGGCCCGCGCCCTGGCCGAACTCGGTGCGGTCCACGCCTGGGTGGTGCACGGCATGGGCATGGACGAGCTGACCAATACCGGCCCCAGCCAGGTGGCCGAGGTGAAGGACGGCCAGGTGCGGCTGTTCACCGTCACCTGCGAGGAATGCGGCGTGCAGCGCGGCAGCCTGGGCGAGCTCAAGGGCAAGGACGCCGAGACCAACGCCAAGGCGATCCGCGCGGCGCTGTCGGGCCGGCGCAGCGCCTATCACGAAGCGGTGGTGCTGAACGCCGCCGCCGGCTTCCTGGTGGCCGGCAAGGCCGAGACCCTGCGCGAGGGCGTGGGCCTGGCCCGGGCCTCGATCACCAGCGGCGGGGCCATGGCCGCGCTGGACAGGCTGGTCGAAGCCACCAACGCATGAGCAACATCCTCAACCGGATCGCGGCCTACAAGCAGGGCGAGGTCGCCGAGCGGAAGGCCCGGAGGTCCCAGGCCCAGGTGGAGGCCGACGCCAAGGCCGTCTCCTCCCCCCGCGGGTTCGGCCGAGCGCTCGAGGCCGCCCATGCGCCGGGGCGCCTGGCGCTGATCGCCGAGATCAAGAAGGCCAGCCCCTCGCGCGGCCTGATCCGCGCCGACTTCGATCCACCGGCACTGGCCCGGGCCTATGAAGCAGGTGGCGCGGCCTGCCTCTCGGTGCTGACCGACGCGCCGAGCTTCCGGGGCGCGGAAGCCTATCTGGAGGCCGCCCGGTCGGCCACCGCCCTGCCCTGCATCCGCAAGGACTTCATGGTCGATCCCTGGCAGATCGCGGAATCCCGCGCGTTCGGCGCCGACTGCATCCTGGTGATCCTGGCCATGGTGGACGACAGCCTGGCCGCAGAGCTGATGGCCGAGGCCGCCCGCTGGGGCATGGACGCCCTGGTCGAGGTGCACGACGAGGCCGAGATGGCCCGCGCCGCCCGGCTCGGCGCGACGCTGGTCGGCGTCAACAACCGCGACCTGCGCACCTTCGAGGTCGACCTGAGGAACACCGAGAAGCTGGCCGCCCTGGCCCCGCCCGAGGCCTTGCTGGTCACCGAAAGCGGCATCTTCACCCCAGCCGACGTCGCCCGACTGGAAGCTTCCGGCGCCAAGGCCATGCTGGTCGGCGAGAGCCTGATGCGCCAAGCTGACGTCGCCGGCGCGACACGGGCCCTGCTGGGGGGCTGACCCGCGCCCACGGAGGGTCCGGACAATGCCGACGCCGCTGCTGAAGGCGACCTTCCTGGCCGTGTGGCTGGCGCTCTCCCTCGGAGCCGCCGCGGACGGCCAGACCGCCGCCAAGCCGCAGTACGGGGCCTGGGGCTTCGACCTCACGGCCATGGACCCGTCGGTGAAACCCGGCGACGACTTCAACCGCTACGCCAACGGCGCCTGGCTGGACCGCACCACCATCCCCGACGACAAGTCGGCCAAGTCGCTGCGCTACGACATGAGCGACCTGGCCGAGGCGCGGCTTCACGACCTGATGCGGGCGGCTGCGGCCGAGGCCGGCCCGGCGCCGCGGACGACCGCCGGCAAGATGGGGGCCTTCTACAAGGCCTTCATGGACGAGCGCCGTATCGCCGCCCTGGGCACTCGTCCCCTGGCGCCCGAGCTCGCCGCCATCCGGGCCGCGCGCAACCGCGACGACGTCACCGCCCTCATGGGCCAGGCCAACAGCGACTTCTACGCCACGATCTTCAGCCTGAGCACCGACGTGGACCTCAAGAACGTCGCGCGCTACGCGGTCTACGCCACTCAGGCAGGGCTCGGCCTGCCCGACCGCGACTACTATCTGCAGCCCTCGTTCGCGATCCAGAAGGCCGCCTACCAGGCCTATGTCGGGAAGCTGCTCGGCCTGATCGGCTGGCCCGACCCGGCGGCCAACGCCAAGGCCGTGGTTGACTTCGAGACCCGCGTCGCCGAGGCCAGCTGGACCCGCGCCCAGCAGCGCGAGGTCGACAAGACCTACAATCCCATGGATCGCGCGGGCCTGGCCGCCATGGCGCCGGGCTTCGCCTGGAACCGCTTCCTGGCCGGCGCCGGCCTTGCGGGCCTGGACCGCCTGGTGGTGTCCGAGAACACCGCCTTCCCGAAGATCGCGGCTGTCTACGCCGCCACCCCTGTGGACACGCTCAAGGCCTGGCAGGCCTTCAGCGTCGCCGACAACACGGCCTTCTACCTGCCCCCGCCTTTCGCCGAGGCGCGCTTCGAGTTCCGCGACAAGACCCTGTCGGGCCAGCCCCGGCAACAGGACCGCTGGAAGCGGGCGGTGCACGCGGTCTCCGGGGGCGACTGCTACGGCGACGACCGCATCGACTGCTTCGGGAACATGGGCTTCGGGGTCGGCCAGGTCTACGTCGCCCGCTATTTCCCGCCGACCGCCAAGGCCAAGATCGAGACACTGGTCGCCAATGTGAAGGCGGCCATGCGCACGCGGCTCCAGCAACTGGACTGGATGACCCCCGCCACCAAGGCCGAGGCGCTGAAGAAGCTCGACACCTACCAGATCAAGGTCGGCTATCCCGACCATTTCCGTGACTTCTCGGGCCTGGCGATCCGCTCGGACGACCTGATCGGCGACGTCCGCCGCTCGGGCGCCTGGGACTGGCGTTTCCACACGGGCCGCCTGGACGGGCCGGTCGACCGCTCGGACTGGTCGATGACGCCCCAGACCAACGACGCCTACAACGGCTCGCTGCGGGACATCGTGTTTCCCGCCGGCATCCTGATGCCGCCGATCTTCGATCCGGCCGCCGACCCGGCGGTGAACTACGGCGCCATCGGCGCGATCATCGGCCACGAGCTGACCCACGGCTTCGACGACGAGGGGCGCAAGCTGGACGCCACCGGCGCCCTCAGGGACTGGTGGACCGCTGCCGACGCCGCCGCCTTCGAGGCCCGCGCCAAGGTCCTGGGCGCCCAGTATTCCAGCTACGAGCCCGTGCCCGGCGCCCACATCGACGGCCAACTGACCATGGGCGAGAACATCGCCGACCTGGGTGGGCTGAACGTGGCGCTGGAGGCCTACCATCGCTCCCTGAACGGGCGCCCGGCGCCGGTGCTGGACGGCCTCACCGGCGATCAGCGCGTGTTCCTCGGCTGGGCCCAGGCCTGGCGCGGCAAGACCCGCGACGACTATGTGCGCAAGCAGTTGGTCTCCGATCCCCACTCGCCCCGGGCCTTCCGCATGATCGGCCCGACCCGGAACATCGACGCGTGGTACGCCGCTTTCGGCGTGAAGCCGGGCCAGCGCTACTATCTGCCGCCGAACGAACGGGTGCGAATCTGGTGACCCGCTGGCCGCTCCCGGCCGCTGATTCTGGGGATCTGGATTAAGGCGACGCCAGAGGCCCGATCAAAAGGTCAGGGTTTTCCATGACTTGCACGAGGTCGGCCGTTAACTTGACTTCAATCTGGAACGCATAGAGAACATTCCAAGACGTTTTTGATTTGTTCCGAGGGCGATCATGCTGACGCGCAAGCAACACGAGCTGCTCATGTTCATCCACGAGCGGATCAAGGAAACCGGCGTCTCGCCGTCGTTCGATGAGATGAAGGAGGCTCTGGATCTCGCCTCCAAGTCCGGCATCCACCGTCTGATCACCGCGCTGGAAGAGCGCGGGTTCCTCAGGCGCCTGCCGCACCGGGCCCGGGCCCTGGAAGTGGTGCGCCTGCCCGAGGAGGCCACGGCCGGCTCCAGGAGCCGCACGCCCTTCAAGCCCCAGGTGGTGGAGACCGCCCGCCCCGCCTCGCCGGCCAATGACATCCGCGAGCTGCCGGTGCTGGGCCGCATCGCCGCCGGCACTCCGATCGACGCCATCCAGCACGAGCGGGACCGGGTACAGGTGCCCGAGACCCTGCTGGGTGCGGGCGAGCATTTTGTCCTGGAGGTGCAGGGCGACTCCATGATCAACGCCGGCATCCTGGACGGCGACCAGGTGATCATCCGGCGCGCCAACACCGCCAACTCCGGCGAGATCGTGGTGGCGCTGGTGGGCGAGGAAGCCACCCTGAAGCGGCTGCGCAAGCGCGGCGCCTCGATCGCGCTCGAAGCGGCCAACCCCGCCTATGAGACCCGCATCTTCGGGCCCGATCAGGTGCAGGTGCAGGGCCGGCTGGTGGGCCTGATCCGCCGCTACCACTGACCTTCGCCGCCCGTGAACCAGCCGCCGCGGACGCAGGTGGCGACGCCGCGCTGGACCTCGACCGTGGCCCGGCCCGTCGACGGGAAGAAGTAGAACCTCCCCTTTGGGCTCGTCACCTTCAGCACCGCGGGGCCGGTGAACTGGCAGACCGGATGCACGCCAGGCCCGCGGCCGCCATCGTCATGGATTTCGTCGCAATAGACGTGGCCATAGCCGCGCTCGAAGGTGACGTCGTCGTACTGGAAGCTGGCGGCGGGCTTCACGGCCAGATCGGCGAAGTCGCCGGCCGCGAGGGCTGGACACCGCGGCCCGTGGATGGCCCAGCGCCGGGCCTGGGCGAGGTTGCGCGGCGCCTGTTGCAGCCACGTACTGGCGGCCACGGCGACCCCCATGCCGATCGCCAGCGCCACGATGAGGCGGAGCGACGCGAACAATTCCAACGGCCGCCAGGCGCCGGCGCCGAAATCCGCCGGACGGCGTCCTCGCGCCCTCCGGGGCCTACTCGCCCGGAACCGATTGCTCACCCTTGAAATTGGCGGCCAGCACGCAGCTGGGCACGCCCTTCTTCACCGACACGGTCGCCGGGCTGACCTTGGTCAGGAAATAGGTGTCGCCAGCCTTGGTGGTGACCTGGATCGCGCCTGGGCTGGTGAACTGGCACTCGGTGAAGAAGCCAACGCCCTTGCCGCCATCGTTGACGATGTTGTCGCAGCTGACATGGCCGTAGCCTCGGCCGAACACGATGTCGTTGTCCTCGAGGCGCTCGTGGATGCGGACCGGCTGGGCCTGGAACGCCCGGGCCGAGACCTCGGGGCACGGCGGACCGGTGATCGCCCACTCCTGGGCCTTCCGGATGGCGCCGGGCCGATGCAGCCACCAGTTCCCCGCCACACATACGGCGATCACCGCGATCGCGCCCGCCACCATGGCCGGGGCGCCGATCTTCTTGCGCGGAGCGCGGGCTCCATAGTCCCGGGTCATCAAGCCCCTCCCCTGTTCGGCCGGGGAGTATAGCCGCCGATGCGGCCTCGTCAGGCCCCGCGCGGGCTTCGGGAGGGAATCCCCACGCCGTCTGCCGCCGGCGCGAGGTCCCCCTCCCGAACTGGCCGGGCCCGGCGGACGGTGCGGTTCCGAATGCAATCCAGCCGGCCACGCGTCGCTCCCCGCCCAAAAACCAATTTCGTAGTTTTCTAGGAAACTACAATCGTGGTTTGCCGAGTCAAGCCGGCGTCGCGCGTCACCTCACCGTGACGACGCCGACCATGCGGGGATGGATGCTGCACAGGTACCTGTAGACGCCGGGCTTTGAGAACCTGAAGCTGTAGCTTTCGCCTTGATCCAGCGCGCCGGACCGGAAGACGCCGTCGACGCTGGTGACGGTGTGGGGCTCGCCGTCCAGGTTCCTCCAGGTCACCACGGCATCCGTGGGAACCGCTATGGCCATGGGCTGGAAGGCGAAGTTCTCCACCATCACCGTGGCGTCGCCCTGCGCGCCCAGCGAGACGCCGGCGGCAAGGACGGTGACGGCCACGGCGGCAAGAGCGGCCGCGGCGAAGGCGCGCCGGCGAGATCGAAGGCTCATGATGGTCGTCCGGTCGAGGCTGGAAGGGATCAGGCGAGAGGCAAGTCGTCCACGCGCAGGGCGGCATGCAGCGGCGCGCGGGAGATGCTGGTGACGCCGAGCATTCGCGCCAGCTGGCCGGGCGGTGCGATCAACGGCCCAGGACCTGGTCCGACGCCTGGGGCCGGCTGCGGATAGGCGGTCGAGCGGGCGGTGTGGAAGGTGACGTGACCCTCCACCTTCTGGACCACCTGGTGGATGTGGCCGTTCAGCACCGTCACCGAGCCGAACCGGCGCACCTGGTCCATGATCTGCTGGGCGTCGCCCGAGCCCCATCCCCAGGGCTCATAGATGCTCCACATCGGCATGTGGGCGAACAGGACCAGCGGCTGGCTCGCCGGGCGGCCGGAGAGATCGCCTGCCAGCCACGCCAGCTGGTCGTGGCCGAGCGAGGCCAGGCCGTTGGGCTTGAACTGCATGACGTTGTTCAGGGCGACGAAATGCACTCCGGCGTGATCAAAGCTGTAGTGGCCGCGATTGGCGGAGGCCCTGCCGAAACGGGCGAAATACTCGGCTCCCACGCCGTCGGCGACGTCGTGCTCGCCCGGAACCGTGTGCAGTTCGCTCGTCCGCAGGCCCCCCATCAGCTGGGCGGCCAGATCGAATTCCGCCGGCTTGGACAGGTGGGTGATGTCTCCGGTGTGCAGCACCAGCGCCGGTTGCCGGGACAGGCCGTTCACCAGGGCCACGGACTGCTCGAGCGTGCCGGCGACGTCCGGGTTGGCCTGCTTGTCGAAGCCGATGTGGCTGTCGCTGATCTGAACGAACAGCGGCGCGCCGATCTTGGCGGCCGCCCCCGGCTCGGCGGACTCGGCGAGGTCGAAGCCGGTCGGCACGCCGCCGGAGAGGGCGAAGAGCGTTCCCGCTCCCATCCCCATGCAATGCAGCACGCGGCGGCGCGAGGGGTCGTGATCCATGGGCGATCCTCCAGGGTTCGGAGGCTAGACCGCCGCGATGGGCGGTTTATTCCGGCTCGGATCGAACCAGCCGAGTGAATTGCCGGAGCTCGGGTTCGGAGACGTCCGAGATGGCGGCGTAGTCCAGGTCGCGGCGCGTCCAGAAGATCAGATGATAGCCCCGGCGCACCGCCTCGCCCGCCAGGGGCGCGCCACGGTCGGCCCAGACGTAGAGGTCGATCTCGTGCCGGCCGTGGCGATAGACCACCACCGCAGCCTCGAAGCCGCCCACGCGTTGGACGCGGCCGCCGGCCAGCGGGAAGCCTTGGGCGGCGAAGTCGGCTACCGGGGGAGACAGCGCCACCCTGCCTGCGAACCAGGGCTTGACCGTGTGGTGGTCGGAGGAGACCACCTGAATGGTCCGGCCGTGGATCAGCGCCTGGGCGTGGCTGTCGCCGAGCTGGTCCACCAGGGTCCCGGCCCGGGGCGGCAGGATCGCCAGCAGGGCGAGGCTCGCCGCCGCCGCGGTGACCCCCGCGCCCGAAAGGGCGCCGCGCCAGAACCCCCTCCCCGCCCAGCGCCGGCCGCGGCGTTCGGCCCCGAGCGCCGCCTCCACGCGACGACGCAGTGCTGCCGGAGCGGCGTGACGTGGCAAAAGGGTGCGGATGCCGTCGCTGAGCGCGGCCGCATCGGCGCAGAACGACTGGCAATCGGCGCAGCTCTCGATGTGGCGTTCGATCGCGGCGGCTTCGTCCCCGTCGACGGCGCCGTCGATGAAGGCCTGGGTCCTCAGGCGCTCAGCGCACGACATGAGGGGCCTCCGCCAGCCATTGGTCCCTCAGCAAGGCCCGGGCGCGGGCGAGGCGGGACATCACCGTGCCGATCGGCGCGTGGACGGTCTCGGCGATCTGCTGATAGCTCATGTCTTCCATCTCGCGCAGGATCAGCACCTCCCGGAAGGCGCCCGGCAGGGCCGCGATCGCCGCCTCGAGCCGCCGGCTCTCGCTGGCGCGCACGGCCACGGCCTCAGGATCTGGACCATCGAAGGCCGGAGGCCTGTCGTCCTCCTCGGGCAGGGGGACGTGGCCACGCCTCTGGTCGGCGGCGGCCCGGCTGCGCCAGCAATTGCGCACGATGGCCATGAGCCAGGGGCGGACATCCTCGCCGCGGAAGCCGTCGAAGCCGCGGAAGGCGCGCAGCATCGCCTCCTGCACGATGTCGTCCGCATCGGCCGGCGAGCGGGTCAGCCAGCGCGCGAAGTTGTAGGCCGCGTCCATGTGCGGCAGCGCCAGGGCCTCGAAGCTGCGAGGGGAATCGTCCATCCGTGCCTGGGACCCCCGGGACCCCGGTTTTATTCCCCGGAGCGCCGCCCAGGTCCAATCCGGCTTGCCCTGCGGGGGCTGGGCGCCCTATGGCCGCCCCATGCTGGATGACCTGAAGGCCAACAACCGCGCCTGGGCCGAGGACAAGGTCGCCGCCGACCCCGGCTTCTTCAAACGCCTGGTGGGGCAGCAGGCGCCGCAATACCTCTGGATCGGCTGTTCGGACAGCCGCGTGCCGGCCAACGAGATCGTCGGCCTGGATCCGGGCGAAATGTTCGTCCATCGCAACGTGGCCAACCTCGCCCCGCCCCAGGACGCCAACTACCTGTCGGTGCTGCAGTTCGCCGTGGACGTGCTCAAGGTGAAGCACATCCTGGTGGTGGGCCACTACGGCTGCGGCGGCATCCGCGCGGCCGTGGACGGCGAGCGCCTCGGCCTGATCGACCACTGGCTGCACCCCATCCGCGAGGTGAACCACGAGCATCGCCACGAGCTGGAGGCCATCGGCGAGGAGAAGGCGCGGCTGGAGCGGTTGTGCGAGCTGAACGTCATCCGCCAGGTGCGTAACGTGGCCTCCGACGTCTTCGTGCAGGACGCCTGGGCGCGCGGCCAGGAGCTCTGCGTCCACGGCTGGGTCTATTCGCTGGAGACCGGCATCGTGAACGACCTCGGCGTCACCGTCGGCGGCCTGGAAGAGCTGAACAAGCTGGGCTGACGCGCGCCTCGGCGGCGCGCCGGCGGCCGATCTAGCGGATCGGCGCCGTCCACGGGCGCACGCCGCGCAGAGGATTGGCCCAGACAAGCCGCCAGCCGGTTCGGGCGCGGTAGATCTCGACCGAGCCGCCGCGGGCGAAGTCCCGGCCGGTCAGCACGCCCGCCCCGCAGCCGGACGGGACGACATCTCCCCTCAGCACCACCAAATCGGCGTCCCGACAGAGGTCCTCGACATCGCCCGCCTTGGGCGTGCGGCGGGTCCACCAGGCGGCGAGACGGACCGGATCGTCCGCCTTGGGCAGGCAGCGCCGGCGGTTGCAGTCGAAGTGCGCCTTCATCACCGCGTCGGGATTGGCCGGCTGCTTCAGCCCCCGCCGGCGGGCCCAGAGATCGGCGGCGAACTGCTTGGCTTCGGGGCGCAGCTGCACGGCCACGCCGCGCGAGACCACGGCCGCGCCGCCGCCGTCCGAGGCGATCCAGGCGACCGGCGCCGGCGGCCTCGGCCAGATCAGCACCGCCAGGGCGGCCGGAACACCCAGCAACCGCAGCCGCCCTCGCCAGAGGCAGAGCCAGAGGATGCCGAGGAAGGAGATCGGCAAGGCGATCGCCGGCGCGCTGGGGACGATCCACACCGCATGCGGCCAACCGGCCACGCCCGCGGCGATCATGTTCAGGAGCTTGATGCCGAACCCGGCGACCGCCAGGGCCCAGCCGCCAACCCCGAAGCAGTCGAGCAGCGCGCCGGCGGCCAGGAACGGCATGATCAGGAAGGTCGACAGCGGCTCCATCAGAAGGTTGGAGGGTACGCCATAGAGGGCGATGCGGTTGAAGTTCTGGACGGCGATGGGATCGGTCGCCAGGCTGGCGGCGACGCTGACCGCCACGGCGGCCAGCACCCAGGCCCCGGCGTCCTGAACCAAGCGGATCGGCCAGGGCGTGTTGACCGCCTTGGGCGGCCGAGGCCAGACCTCGGCCAGGGCGATCAGGGCGGCGGTCGCCGCGAAGGACATCTGGAAGCCCGGCTGGATCACCGCTTCGGGCTGCAGGATCAGGCAGATCAGCGCCGCCAGCGCCAGGGCGTGCATGCTGATGGCCCGCCGGTCGACCAGGATGGCGGTGAACGCCACGGCCAAAGTCACCGCCGAGCGCACGGCCGGCGGCGGCGCGCCGGAGAGGATCAGATAGGCGCCGGTCGCGATCAGCGCGGCCGCGGCGGCCAGTTTCTTGCCGTTCACGCGCAGCGCCAACCAGGGCCAGGCCGCGATCAGGGTGCGGAAGACCAGAAAGACGAAGCCGCCGACGATGGCCATATGCACCCCCGAAATCGAGAGGATGTGCGCCAGCCCGGAGTCCCGCATGGACGCCACCTCGTCCTGCGTCAGCCAGGCTTCGTGCCCCGTGGTCATGGCGACGGCGACGCCGCCCTCGCGGTCGCCCATGTCGTCGATCATCTGGCGCGCCAGGGACCATCGGGCTTGGTTGACCCCGAGCAGCAGCGCCAGCGGCCAAGGGGGCCTTGGCCCATCGACGATCATCGGCTCGGATAGCGAGAAGCCGACCGCGCCCACGCGCTGGAAGTAGGAATCGCGGGCGAAGTCGTAGGCGCCGGGGCTGGCGGGTTCGGGCGGCGGGCCGATCACTGCGCGCAGGCGCACCGCCTCTCCCGGCCCGATCACCGCGTCGGGCGACACGCTGATCCTCGCCTCGGCTGGCAGTTGGGAGGGATCCAGCCCTGAGATCCGATAGGGCGCGATCAGCAGGCGGCCCTTGCCGCCCGAGCCAGGCCCCGCGACGTCCACCACCCAGCCTTCCACCGTGGCCGCGGTGCGCTGCCAGACCACCGGCGCGCCGACGCTGGCCGCCCGAAGCTCCGCCGCGAAGAAGCCGCAGCATCCGAAGGCCACGAGGTTGGCCAGGGCGACGACGCCCCTGAGCCGGCTGAACCGGCGCGCCGCCATGGCCAGGATCAGGCTCAGGGCCGCCAGGACCCCGCCCAGCCAAAGCGCCGGCTCGATCTGGACGGCGAAGTAGAGGGCGCAGCCGCCGCCGAAGGCCGCCGGACTCCAGAGGAACCAGCGGTCGACCTGGATGTGCGCCTCCTCGGCGGCCCAGGACTTCAGCTTGCCGAGGCTAGGTGCTCGAAGGCCGCGCGTGCTAAGAGGCCGCGCCCCGGCTCGGCCGGGCCCCAGCCCTCCCTCTCCAGACTGATCAATGTCAGCCGTCGTCACCCGGATCGCCCCTTCGCCCACCGGCGCCATGCATATTGGCAACGCCAGGTCGGCGCTTTTCAACTGGCTTTATGCCCGCCACACCGGCGGCACGTTCCTGTTGCGCATCGAGGACACCGACCGCGCCCGCTCCACAGAGGCGGCGGTGCAGGTGATCTTCGACAGCCTCGAGTGGCTGGGCCTGGAATATGACGGGGCGCCGGTGTTCCAGTTCGCCCGGGCCGACCGGCACCGCGACGTCGCCCGCGAACTCCTGGCGCGCGGATGGGCCTACCGCTGCTGGATGACGCCCGAGGAAGGCGAAGCGGCCAAGGCCGCCGCCCGCGCGGCCGGCCACGCGCTGCGCTCGCCCTGGCGCGACCGCGAGCCGGGTCCCGGCATGACCGATCAGCCGCATGTGGTGCGCTTCAAGACCCCGATGGACGGCGAGACGGTGATCGAGGACGCCGTGCGCGGCACGGTGGCCTTCCCCAACAAGGATCTCGAAGACCTCGTCATCCTGCGCACCGACGGCACCCCGACCTACAACCTGGCGGTCACCGTCGACGACCACGACATGGGCGTCACCCACGTGATCCGGGGCGAAGAGCACCTGTCCAACGCCGGACGGCAGAGCCTGATGTACCAGGCCATGGGCTGGACGGCTCCGGCCTTCGGCCACCTGCCGCTGATCCTGGGCGACGACGGCGCCAAGATGTCCAAGCGGCACGGCGCCCAGTCGGTGGGCGAGCTGAGGGCGCTGGGCTACCTGCCCGAGGCGGTGCGCAACTACCTGGCCCGGCTGGGCTGGGGCCACGGCGACGACGAGATATTCAGCGTCGAGCAGGCCATCGAATGGTTCGACGTCGGGGACGTGACCAAGGCCGGCGCCCGCTTCGACTTCACCAAGCTGAACGCCGTCAACGCCCATTACATCCGCGCGGCGGACGACCAGCGCCTGTTCGACCTGACCATGGCGCTGCTGGCCGAAAAGGACGAGGCGCTGGGTCCGTTCGAGGCCGAGGGCCTGCGCCGCGCCATCCCGCTGGTGAAGGACGGGGCCAAGACCCTGCTCGACCTGCCGGGCCTGGCCTCGTTCGCGATGCTCCGCCGGCCGATCCACCTCGACGAGAAGACCCGCGCCAGGCTCAGCGAGGATGCGGTGTCGCGGCTGTATCGGCTGCGCGAGAAGCTGGCCGGCCAGAACGACTGGACCTCGCAGGGGCTGGACGAATTGCTCAAGGCCTTCGTCGCCGAGGAAGGCGTGAAGTTCGGCGAGATCGGGCCCTTGCTGCGCGGCGTCCTGACCGGCGGCAATGCCGCCCCGGACCTCGCCAGCACCCTTTTTGCGCTGCAACGCGAAGAGGCCATCGGCCGTATCGACGACGCTCTTTCGCGGGGCGTGTAAGTCGCTATAAGGCCGATCTGTTCGGGGAGCACTCAACGGCTTTTCCCGCGGAAAGGAGCCTTGCATGGTCGACGATGTCGCGCCGGCGGTTTTGAACGTGGCGGAAAAGTGCTATGATTTGCCCACGTTAAAGGGAACTCTTGGCCCTGACGTGGTGGATGTCCGCCAGCTCTACGGCGAGGCCGACATCTTCACCTACGATCCCTCGTTCGGCTCGACCGCCAGCTGCGAGAGCAAGATCACCTACATCGACGGCGACAAGGGGATTTTGCTGCACCGCGGCTATCCGATCGACGAGCTGGCCAAGAAGTCCAACTTCCTCGAGGTCGCCTATCTGCTGCTCTACGGCGACCTGCCCACGGCGAGCGAATACGCCGCCTTCGAGTGCAACATCACCTATCACACGATGCTGCACGCCCAGTTCGACCGCTTCTTCGAGGGCTTTCGCCGCGACGCCCACCCGATGGGCGTGCTGACCGGCACCATCGGGGCGCTGTCGGCCTTCTATCCGGACTCCATCGATGTCTCCGATCCCAAGCAGCGCGAGATCTCCACCCATCGACTGATCGCCAAGATGCCGACCATCGCGGCGCGGGCGTTCAAGTACTGGTCGGGCCAGCCATTCATCTCGCCGCGCAACAACCTGACCTACGCCGAGAACTTCCTGCGCATGTGCTTCGCCGTGCCGGCCGAGGATTACGTGTCCAACCCCGTCCTCACCCGGGCGATGGACCGCATCTTCATCCTGCACGCCGACCACGAGCAGAACGCCTCGACCTCGACGGTCAGGATGTCGGGCTCGTCCGGGGCCAACCCCTTCGCCTGTATCGCGGCGGGGATCGCCTGCCTCTGGGGCCCCGCGCACGGCGGCGCCAACGAGGAAGCGCTGAACATGCTGAAGGAGATCGGCACCGTCGACCGCATCCCGGAATACGTCCAGGGCGTGAAGGACCGGAAATACCGGCTGATGGGCTTCGGCCACCGGGTCTACAAGAACTACGACCCGCGCGCGAAGGTGATGCAGGAGACGGCCCACGAGGTGCTGGACGAACTCGGCAAGCACGACGAGCCGTTGCTCAAGGTGGCGATGGAGCTGGAGAAGATCGCCTTGCACGACGACTACTTCGTCGAGCGCAAGCTCTATCCCAACGTCGACTTCTATTCGGGCATCACCCTGAGCGCCATGGGCTTCCCGCCCGAGATGTTCACCGTGCTGTTCGCCCTGGCCCGCACGGTGGGCTGGGTGGCGCAATGGCGCGAGATGATCGAGGATCCGCACCGCCGCATCGCGCGCCCGCGCCAGCTCTACACGGGCGAGACCCAACGCGCCTACACCCCGATCGAGGAGCGCGGCTGAGCCTCACTTCAGCCGGTCCAACCTGAGCCGCTGGCGCGTGTCGGTCAGCCGGCGCGCGGCGCCATAGGCGATGACCAGGGCCGCGAGACCGCTGGCGCCCGCCAGCAGGAACATCAGGAGGATCTGGTACTTGACCGCCTCCACCGGGTCGAGGCCGGCCAGGATCTGACCGGTCATGATTCCCGGCAAGGTGATCACCCCCGCCGCCGACATCTGGTTGATGATCGGCAAGAGGCCCCGCCGGACCGCATCGCGCACCAGGGACGCCATGGCCTCCCGGAAAGTTGAGCCCAGGGCCAGCCGGGCCTCGATGGCCGCGCGCTGGAGCCCCACCGCCGAGAGCAGGCTGTCCAGCGCCAGGCTGCCGGCGTTGAGCACCGACCCCAGGATGATCCCGGCCAGAGGGATGGCGTAGCGGGCGTCGTACCAGGGGTGGGGCCGGATCGCGGTCGCCAGGGCCAGAACCACGGTCACGGTCGTCGCGATGGCCACGCCCGAGGCGCTGAGCAGCAGGCCCTCCCCGCGCCGGAACCTGCGCTCGGGCCGCGCGGCGATCTCCCGTGCGGCGACGGCGGCCATGACGATCACCACCACCAGGGTCGCGGCCGGATGATGCAGGGCGAAGACCAGCCGCAGCAGATAGCCCACGGCTGTCAGCTGCACGACCATCCGCGCCGCGGCGACCAGAACCTGACGATGCAGTTTCAGCCGCAGCACCACCGACAAGACGGCGTCGAACGCCACCAGCGAGGCGGCGATGGCCAGATCCAGCGGGCTCAGCGAGATCGCACCCATCAGACGGGCTCCAGCCGCCGGTCGCGCATGACCGTCGGCCGCGCGCCGAGCCGCTCGGCCTGGTGGACGTCATGGCTGACCAGGATGATGGCGACGCCGGCCTGCAGCCGTTCCAGCAACACCGCCTCGACCCGCTCCGTCGAGTCCGGGTCCAGGGGCCCGGTCGGCTCGTCCAGCAGCAGCACGGGCGGCTCCAGCACCAGGGCGCGGACCAGGGCCAGCCTTTGCCGCTCGCCGGTCGAGAGCCGCGCCACCTCGCCTTCGAACTGCACCGGCCCGACTCCGAGCCTGGCGGCGAGGTCACGCGCCGGCAATGTGCGGTCGGGCGGGAAGTGTTCGATCGCCGTCGGCCGCCACCAGCCAGACTCAGCAGCGACATAGGGCGCGCGCCGCCGCCAGGCGGGGGCCGGCATGGATCCCCGCTCCACCCCGTCGAGCCGGACCTCGCCCTCGTTGGGATCGAGGTCCGCGATCATGCGCAGGAACAGCGACTTGCCCGCGCCCGAGCTTCCGGTGATGGCCAGGCATTCGCCCGCGGACAGATCGAGATCGAAGGGGCCCGCCAGCTCGCTTCGCAGATCGCGCACCATAAGACGCGCCTGGCCAGACATCGATCAGGCCTCCGGCGCCGGTGTGGAAACGGACGGCATCGCCGGCCCTTAGGGCCCATTCCGCGCCGAGTCACGCCTCGGCTTGAATGATCCTCCGTCCTGCGCCGGAAGGGTCAGGCGATCCAGCCGCGGCAACGCGGCGACCTGCAGACGCACTGGAACGGATGGCTGAGGCGGCTCTCCGTTGTCTGATAGTCGAAGGTGATCGCCTCGCCCGGCAGGATCGGCCGGACCGCGAAGAGGGCCCGCTCGCGCAGGGAGACGCGACAGTTGGGTTCGCAGGCGTGCGAGACCTTGGCCAGGATCGGATGGAAGATGTGTCCGCCGGCGGGGTGCTGGACCGTGTACCGGTCGCGCATTGGCCGCCAGGTCAACCGGTCGAACCTCAGCACCAGGTCCTCGGGCCAGTAGGCTCGCGTGGAGTAGAGCGCTTCACCGGTGGCGTCGCGCTTCAGCAGAAGCGGCGTCGTGCTCATTGGGGCTTGGTCCAGTCGCGCGCGGCGTCGCGGGCGGCGGTGAGGAACGGACCGAGCTCCGGGCAGGCCTGGCCGGAGCGCCAGACCGCGTAGAACGGCAAGACCGTCCAGGGCGAGGCGATCGTCCGATAGACGACGCCCGGATAGAGCGTGCCCATCGCCGAACCGCAGGCCAGGGCCACGCCAAACCCCAGCCCGACCAGATGGAAGACGCTCTCGCGTTCCGCCGGCACACAGACGAAGCCGGCGGGCTCGCCGCCGATGGCCCGTTCCACCAGCGCCAGCTGGCTCCGCCGTTCGCCCGCCGATCCCGGCGCCAGGAAAGTCTGGCGCTGAAGCTCCTCACCACGGACGGAGTTGTGACGGGCCAGGGGGTGATCCTCGGCCATGGCCACCATCAGCCGGTCGCGCCAGAGCTCTTCGCCGCGCAGCCTGGTCCAATCCTCCGGGCCGCTGACGAAGCCGATATCGACCTCGCCGCGGCGGGCGGCCTGCAGCACGTCGGTGCGGCCGCCCTCGAGGAACGACAGCCTCGGGCCCTCGGGCCTCTGGCTGACGATCCGCAGCAGGTTCCGCAACGGGCCCCGGCTCAGCGACGCGGCGAACCCGACCCGCAGGCCGCCACGGGGATCCGCGACGCGGGCGGGCGGGAAGGCGGCGGCGCGCAGCTGCATGGCCGAGGCCAAGCTCTCGACCGGCGCGGCCGCCTCCATCGGCGCAGACGCACCGAGGTCCAAGGAGGGCGCGCCCATCTCAGGCGGCCTTCTTGAAGCCGTCCGACCCGGCCCGGCGGGCGATCAGCACCGTCCGGCCCTTGTCGGTCAGCTTGCAGTGCAGCTCGAACCCCAGCGCCGCCAGGGCGGCGGACGGGTCTCCGGGACCGCCGTCGGATTGCCCGCTGGCGGTCTGGACGATCAGCATGCCGCCCTCGCGCAGCCAGCCGCCGGTCGAGAGCAGAGACCTGATCTCGTCTCCCGAACAGGCGTGCGGAACCAGCAGCGCGTCGGCAGGCTCGCCCGGGCGGATGCCGCCGCTCGAGGCCAGCACGGCGCGCTGGAAGCCGCGACGCGCCAGCCAGAGCATGGCGGTCAGGGCGGCGGGGCCGGTCACGCAGACAAGGCTCTCCTTGCCCACGCTCGCGCGCTGAAGCGCCTGCGCCAGGGCCGCGCCGTCGGCGGCCAGCGGGGGAGCGGGTTGGAAGCTGTGGATGGTCATCGAAGCACACGAATTCCTGCGCCTCGCGCAGCGGATCGGGACAAGCCCCGGGCCCTCGCGAAGCGGCGCAGAAGATGGCCTTGCCAAGCTAAAGGCTCCATGCGGATCGGAAGCCGCAGCATAAGGATGCGGTAAGTATTCGACCGCCCTGGGCGACGCTTATGCTTTGTTGATCATGCGCACGCAAACGGCGGATCGTGGCCTTATCTGGACCTGCGCTAAAGACGGCCCAATTCGGCCCGGATTGCGGTCCGGCCGGTCATAGGAGTTGTCAGAGGTTATGCCTAGCGACCTTCCCAGCGGGGCTCTTGCTCTTGTTTTGCTCATCGCCGTGATCTGGCTGGTGGGCGCTCTCTTCATCAAGCTCGCCGACACGGCCGACCAGCACCGGGCGACGCTGTTGGCCAAGCGCAGAGCCCTGCTTGTCCGGCACGGACATCGGCAATCGCGCGCCAACTAGAACGTCGAGTTCGGGGCCAGTCCTTACGGACTCATTATGCAGCCGGCGCCGTCGTCCTATCGAACCTTGATGCCGCCGGAGCGCATGCAACAGGCTCGATCTCGGGAGGGGATCAGAGCGACGCGATGTTGATCGAGGTCAACGTCGCCGCCGCCGTCCTCTGCCGATAGTGTCAACAGAAATCGGCCTCGCGCGGCCGGAAGGATAGACAATGGCTGACGTGATCTACCTGGTCGTCGGCGTGGGCGTTTTGCTGGTGTTCGCCGGATACGCCTATCTTCTGAGGCGGGCCTGACATGCTGATGATGCTGGTCTACGGCATCGCAGCCGTCGGCGTGGCCATCTATATGGTCACGGCCCTGTTGCGCCCCGACAAATTCTGATCGGACCGGACGGCGATCGATGAGCCGCCGTCCGACCTGCCTTCAACACTGAACGAGAGGAGACCTCGCCATGGACGTGCGAGGCTGGGGCGAGATCGTCTTCACGATCGGCGTCACCGTCATTCTGGCCTTCCCGCTCGGGATCTACCTGGCCCGGGTCTGGCAAGGCGAAAGCACCTGGCTCAGTCCCGTGCTGCGGCCGGTGGAGGGCGTCCTCTACCGGAGCTTCGGCGTGGATCCGGACAAGCAGCAGACCTGGATCGGCTACACCATGGCTATGCTGGCCTTCTCAATCGCCAGCTTCGTGGTGCTTTACCTGATCCTCAGGTTCCAGAACCTGCTGCCCCTGAATCCCCAGAAGTTCCCGGGAACCTCGCCGGACTTGGCGTTCAACACGGCGATCAGCTTCATCACCAACACCAACTGGCAGTCCTATGTGCCAGAGACGACCCTTTCGGCCTTCTCCCAGATGGCGGGACTGACCAGCCACAACTTCCTGTCGGCGGCGGCCGGCATCGCCATCGCCGCGGCCATGGCGCGCGCCTTCGCATCCAACCGCAGCGAAGGGCTCGGCAACTTCTGGGTCGATCTGACCCGGATCAGCCTCTACGTGCTGCTGCCCCTGTCCATCCTGATCGCCCTGACCTTCGTGGCGCTGGGCGAGCCCCAGACCCTGGCGGCCAACGCCATCGCCCATACGGTCGAAGGCGCCAAGCAGACCATCTCGCTCTATCCGACGGCCAGCCAGGAAGCGATCAAGCAACTGGGCACCAACGGCGGCGGCATCTTCAACGCCAACTCGGCCCATCCGTTCGAGAACCCCAATCCGATCACCAACCTGATCGAGATCGTCGAGATGAACGTGCTGGGTTACGCCTGCGTGATCGCCTTCGGCCGCATCGTGCTCGCCCGCAAGGACGCCCGCGCCCTGGTCGCCGTCATGGCCCTGTTCATCGTGGCAGCCTCGGCGGTGGTCTACTGGTCCGAGACCAAGCCGGCGCCGGCCATGGCCGCAGTGCATGCCGCCACCAGCGTCAACATGGAGGGCAAGGAGGTGCGCTTCGGAGCGCCCTCGACTGCAGTCTGGGTCGCCAACACCACCGGCGCGTCGGACGGCGGCGTCAACGCCATGCACGACAGCCTGATGCCGCTCGGCGGGGGTATGGCGATGTTCATGATCCAGCTCGGCGAGATCCTGCCGGGCGGAGTCGGCTCGGGCCTCTATGGCATGATCGTCATGGCCCTGATCGCCGTGTTCGTAGCCGGGCTGATGGTCGGACGAACGCCCGAATACCTCGGCAAGAAGGTCGAGTCGCGGGAGGTGAAGTTCGCCATGCTGGCGGTGCTCATCCTGCCACTGTCGATCCTCGGCTTCGCCGCGGTGGCGGCTGTTCTCCCGGTGGCCCTGAAGGGCCTCGAGAATTCCGGTCCGCACGGGCTCTCGGAGATCCTCTACGCCTACTCTTCGGCGACCGGGAACAACGGCTCGGCCTTCGCGGGCCTGTCGGCGAACGCCCCCTACTGGAACACGACGCTCGGCATCGCCATGCTGCTCGGCCGGTTCGCCTACATGATCCCGGTGTTGGCCATCGCCGGCTCGATCGCGGCCAAACCCAAGCTCGCCGCCTCGACCGGGACCTTCCCCACCGACGGCCCGCTGTTCATCGGCCTCCTGACCGGGGTGATCCTGATCATGGGCGGCCTGCAGTTCTTCCCCGCCCAAGCGCTCGGCCCGATCGTGGAGCACTTCCAAGTGCTCCACGCCGTCGCCGGCCGCTGACCTCCTTCGGAGCTTCCAAGCCATGACCGCTTCTGCAGTCCACCTGGGCGAAAAGCGTCGCTCGACCATCGCCGGCACGACCTTCTCTTCGTCGATCGTCAGCCGGGCGATCAAGGACGCCTTCGTCAAGCTCAACCCCCGTCACCTGGCCAAGAACCCGGTGATTCTGACCACCGAGGTGGTGGCCGCGCTGGCGACCATCTCGGCCGTGGCGGCCTTCCACTCGGGGACCTATCCCTGGTTCGCGGTGCAGATCGCGATCTGGCTGTGGGCCACGGTGCTGTTCGCCAACTTCGCCGAGAGCGTGGCCGAGGGCCGCGGCAAGGCCGCCGCCGACAGCCTAAGGGCCCAGCGCGTGGACACCCAGGCCAAGCTGATCGTCGATCCGGACAAGAACCTGATCGTGCCGACCAACTCCCACAAGCTCGAGGTGGGCCAGGTGGTGCTGGTCGAGACCGGCGACATGGTCCCTACCGACGGCGAGATCATCGAAGGCGTGGCCTCGGTGAACGAGGCGGCCATCACCGGCGAATCCGCTCCCGTGATCCGGGAAGCCGGCGGCGACCGCTCGGCCGTCACCGGCGGCACCACCGTCGTCTCCGACTGGATCAAGGTGCGCATCACCGCGGCCCAGGGGTCGAGCTTCCTCGACCGCATGATCGCCATGGTCGAGGGCGCCGAGCGGCGCAAGACGCCCAACGAGATCGCCCTGAACGTGCTGCTGGCCGGCCTGACCCTGATCTTCCTGATCGCTGTGACGACCCTCCTGGGCCTCGGCAAGTACTCGGGCGTCAACCTCGACCCCCTGGTGCTGGGCGCCCTGTTCATCTGCCTGATCCCCACGACCATCGGCGGCCTGCTTTCGGCCATCGGCATCGCCGGCATGGACCGGCTGCTGAAGGTCAACGTGCTGGCCACCTCCGGCCGCGCAGTCGAGGCTTCGGGCGACGTTGACACCCTGTTGCTCGACAAGACCGGCACCATCACCCACG
>JANWHQ010000118.1 GCA_025450315.1 Caulobacteraceae bacterium | reverse complement strand
CCCTGGCTCTCCGCCCAGCTGGCCGGGGTGCTGCGCCACGGCGGCAAGCCCGAGGCGGCCTACGACGTCCTGATCGCGGCCCTGGCCCGCGCCCCGGCCGACCGGCTGGAGCTGGAGCTGGCGGCCTCGGTCGCCGCCGCCGACCTCGGGGAGAGCGTGGCCGCCAGCCGCCACGCCGAGGCGGCGCTGGAGCTGGCGCCCGAGGACCCGCGCGTGGTCATCGCCGTCGTCGACGGCCACCTGGGCCTCGGCCGTCCCGGCCCCGCCGCCCGCCTCGCCGAGGGGCTCCTGGAGCGCCGTCCCGACGACCAGATGGCGCTGGCCCGCCTGGCGACCGCCTGGCGGCTGATGGACGATCCGCGCTACGGCCAGCTTTACGACTACGACGCCATGGTCGGCGGCTGGGCCCTCGAGACGCCGGGCGGCTGGGCATCCCTGGACGCCTATCTGGCCGATCTGGCCGCCGTGCTGCGCGCCGCCCACAAGGTCGCCGGCCAGCCCTACGACCAGTCGCTGCGCGGCGGCAGCCAGACCCACGCCGACCTCGCCCGCATGGACGATCCGGTGGTCAAGGCGCTGTTCCAGGCGGTGGACAAGCCGGTCCGGCAGTACATGGCCGCCCTGGGCGAAGGCGGCGATCCCCTGCGTCGTCGCAACACCTCGGGCTACCGCGTCCAGGGCGCCTGGTCGGTGCGCCTGAGGCCCAAGGGATTCCACGTCGACCACGTGCACCAGAAGGGCTGGCTCTCCTCGGCGCTGCACGTCGAGCTGCCGGACAGCGTCGCCGACGAGGCCGCCCGCGAGGGCTGGCTGAAGTTCGGCCAGCCGGGCGTCCCCACCCAGCCCGCCCTGGCCGCCGAACGCTTCGTGCGGCCCGAGCCCGGGCGGCTGGTGCTGTTTCCCTCCTACATGTGGCACGGCACCCAGCCCTTCGGCGGCGAGCGGGACCGCCTGACCGTCGCCTTCGACGTGGTTCCCGCGTGACCTCATGCTGACCCGAGCCAAGCCCGCCGCCGCCGAGCGGCCCAAGCGCTTCTACAAGACCGCCGAGCCCGGCCCCGTGGACGGGGGCTTCGGCGTGCTGCTGGACGGGCGGGCGGTGCGCGCGCCCTCGGGCGCCCGGCTCGCCCTGCCCACCGCGGCCCTGGCGGCGCTGGCGGCGGGCGAATGGGCGGCCCAGGGCGAGCACATCGTCCTGCCCGACATGCCGGTCACGCGGCTGGCCTTCACCGCCGTCGACCGCACCCCCCACGCCCGCGATGCGATCGCCATCGAGATCGCCGGCCGCGCCGGCGCCGACGCGCTCTGCTACTTCGCCGACGGCCCCGAGAGCCTGGTCGAGCTGGAGACGGCCAGGTGGGGCCCGCTGCTGGACTGGGCGGCCGAGGCGCTGGGCCTGGAGCTGGTCCGCGTCTCGGGCCTGATGCACCGGCCCCAGCCGGAGGCGAGCCTTCAGCGGGTCGAGGCCCTGGCGCTGGCCCTGCCGGACTTCGCCCTGACCGGCCTGGTCAACGCCGCGGGCCTCTACGGCTCGGCGGTGCTGGCCTTCGCCCTCGAGCGCGGCCGGCTGGGCGGCGAAGAGGCGCTGGAGCTGTCACGCCTGGACGAGGCCTTCCAGGAAGCGCGCTGGGGCGTCGACGCGGAAGCCGCCGCCCGCACCGCCCACATGCGCCGCGACGCCGCCGTGCTGGAGCAGTGGTTCGCGGCGCTGCGCTCCAACTAACCCCGCTCATCCCGGCGAAGGCCGGGATCCAGGAGAAGTTGGCGGAAGCCCGGCTTCAGATCGCTCGGCCGGGCCGCGCCTCATCGCTGAACTCGGTTCTGACCTGTCCTGGATCCCGGCCTTCGCCGGGATGAGCGGATGGGAGATTGCCCCTGGTCCCTCCCAAGGCATAGCCTCGCCCGGAGAGTCAGAGGGCCGAGATGCAGGACATCCTGGAAGAGCTGGAGCGGCGGCGTGGGCGCGCGCGCCTCGGCGGCGGCGAGAAGCGCATCGCCACCCAGCACGCCAAGGGCAAGCTGACCGCCCGCGAGCGCATCGACCTTCTGCTCGACGAGGGCTCGTTCGAGGAGTTCGACATGTTCGTCGAGCACCGGGCGACCGAGTTCGGCATGGCCGAGCAGAAGATCCCCGGCGACGGGGTGGTCACCGGCTGGGGCGCCATCGGCGGGCGCCAGGTCTATGTGTTCTCCAAGGATTTCACGGTGTTCGGCGGCTCGCTGTCGGGCGCCCACGCCCAGAAGATCGTCAAGATCCAGCGCCAGGCCATGAAGGTCGGGGCCCCGGTGATCGGCATCTACGACGCCGGCGGCGCGCGCATCCAGGAGGGGGTCGAGAGCCTGGCCGGCTATGCCGACATCTTCCTGGAGAACGTCATGGCCTCGGGCGTGGTGCCCCAGATCAGCGTAATCATGGGCCCCTGCGCGGGCGGCGACGTCTATTCCCCGGCGATGACCGACTTCATCTTCATGGTGAAGGACACCTCCTACATGTACGTGACCGGGCCCGAGGTGGTGCGCGCGGTCACCCACGAGGAGGTCACCCACGAGGAGTTGGGCGGGGCCCGGGTGCACGCCGGCCGCTCGGGCGTGGCCGACGGGGCCTTCGACAACGACCTGGAGGCGCTGAGCCAGGTGCGCCGGCTGGTGGACTTCCTGCCCCTGTCCAACCGCGAGAAGCCGCCGATCCGCCAGAGCTACGACGATCCGGGCCGCGAGGAGCCCTCGCTCGACACCCTGGTCCCCGCCGACGCCGACAAGCCCTACGACATCAAGGAGCTGATCTCCAAGGTGGTCGACGAGGCGGACTTCTTCGAGGTCTCGCCCGACTGGGCCAAGAATATCGTCACCGGCTTCGCCCGCATGGACGGCCAGCCGGTGGGGGTGGTGGCCAACCAGCCCCTGGCCCTGGCCGGGGTGCTGGACATCGACGCCAGCCGCAAGGCCGCGCGCTTCGTCAGGTTCTGCGACGCCTTCGGCTTCCCCATCGTCACCTTCGTGGACGTGCCGGGCTTCATGCCGGGCACCCGCCAGGAGTACGGCGGCCTGATCACCCACGGCGCCAAGCTGCTGTTCGCCTACGCCGAGGCCACCGTGCCCAAGGTGACCCTGATCACCCGCAAGGCCTATGGCGGCGCCTACGACGTGATGAGCTCGAAACACCTCAGGGGCGACGTGAACTACGCCTGGCCCACCGCCGAGATCGCCGTGATGGGCGCCAAGGGGGCGGTGGAGATCATCTTCCGCGAGGACGCCAAGGACCCCGAGAAGCTCAAGGCCCGCGAGGCTGAGTACAAAGCCCGCTTCGCCAACCCCTTCGTGGCGGCCTCGCTGGGCTACCTCGACGACGTGATCATGCCGCGCGAGACGAGGAAACGGCTGGTCCGGGCGCTGAAGGGGCTGAGGGGCAAGGAACTGAGCAATCCCTGGAAGAAGCACGACAACATCCCGCTCTAGCCCCATGGGGACCGTCAAGCCCTGCCCCTTCTGCGCCATCGCTGCCGGCGGGGGCGATGCGCATGTGGTGTTCGAGGACGCCGCGACCCTCGCCTTCCTGGATCGGGCGCCGCTGTTCGTCGGGCATGTGCTGCTGATCCCTCGCATGCATATCGAGACCATCTACGACGCCGACGACGCCACGCTCGAGGCCATGGCGCGGGCGTGCAAGCGGATCGCCATCGCGGTGACCCGGGCCATGGGGGCCGAGGGCTGCTTCGTGGCCCAGAACAACATGGTCAGCCAGAGCGTGGCGCACCTGCACACCCACATCATCCCGCGCCGCAAGGGCGACGGCCTGTTCTCGCCCCGGGTGATCTGGAAGCGCGTGCGCTATCGGGATGACGCCCAGATGGCCGAGACGGCCGCCGCCATCCGCGCCGCCCTGCCCTGAGCATCGTCATCCCGGAAACGCGCGCCGCGCGTTATCCGGGATCGCGGCAGACGCCGGCGCTCTCGGCGATCCCGGCTCTCCGCCCTGCACGGCAGGGCTTCGGCCGGGATGACAAGCTGGGTTGGGCCACGGCCAGTTGAGTGCGGACTCCGGAGCTTCAGCCCACCAAGAAGCCGGAGAACACCGTGTCGCGGGCCGCGCAGCCCACGGTGCGGCCGCCGCCGCCGACGGTGACGCGCACGCGCACGGTCTCGCCCTTGCCGAGCGCCAGGGCCGCGCCGAACGAGACGCCCGCCCGGCGGTTGCGGTCCGGCTGCAGGACGCCCGGCGCCAGGCGGCGCGTCTGGCGGTCGCTGACGATCTCGACCAGGGCCCCGTCGTTCTTGCCCACATCCATGAACTGGATCGTCGCCTGCAGCTGATAGACGCCGGCGGCCGCCGCGACGAAGCGGCCCGTGGCGGACTCGAGCTCCTTGGCCCGGTCGTAGGCCACCTCATCGAAGGTCAGGAAGACGGCCGTGCCGTCGCCGGTCAGGTTCTGCCGGTCGCCGCCCAGGGCCGCTTCGAAGGCCGGGTTCTCGGGGGTCGCGACGGCGCCGCCGAGGGTCAGCCGGCCGGTGTCGAGGTCCACCGACAGCGCCCGGCTGCGATGGTCCTGGTGCACCCGGAGCATGGCCCACTGGCGCGCCTGGGCGTCGTAGCCGAAGTCCACGCCCTCGCCGTGGGCGCCGAAGCAGCGCATGGCCAGGCCGGCGTTGTGGCCGAGGCCGGCGTCGGCCACGTCGGTCATCACGATGGAGAGGTTTCCCCAGCCGGGGGTCGACTTGTAGTCGCAGTCGCCGGCGGGCGAGTGCCAGCTCGGGCCCTCGCCGAAGGTGTGGGTGGGGCTGGCCTCGAACGCCGCCTTGCCCACCACCACGAGATTGCCGCTCTCGCCGTTCAGCCACATCCGGTTCCACGGCGTGACGCCGTACTTGGAGCCGCCGCCCGTGCCGCTCGCCACCGCGAAGACGATGGCGCCGGGCGTGGACAGATGCGTGGGCGTGTCCAGCTGGTCGAAGAACAGCTGCGCCGCGATGCCCTGGTAGAGCGAGTCCGGCGAGCGCTCCAACAGGGGGACGCCCTTGCCCACCACGAAGTCGAGCTTGCCATCCTCCGGGTCGATCACCGCGGGCCGATGCACCAGGGCCGAGGGCCAGCCGGCGCCCGCCACCATCGGCTGGCCGTCGGGCCCGCGCTTCAGGGCGGTCATGCGGATGCGGGTGGTGTCGCCCACCGCGAAGAGGTCGATCTCGCCGGTGTGGATCTTGCCGGCCCCCTCAAGGGCGACGGGATCCACCATCATGCCCCAGACGGGCATCCTGGGCTGGGTGTCCAGGTAGCGCGGCTCGCCGATGACGAAGAGCTTGTCGGCGGGGTCGCGATGGCCTTCGCCGCCCGGGCGCAGCATCAGGGAGACCAGCTTGTCGGTGTAGCCGATGCAGGTCCACACCCGCTCGCCGGCCTTGTTGCGGGCGTCCAGGGCCAGCATGGTCAGGCTGTCGTCGGGCGTCAGCGTCCAGCGCGCATCGCCCTTGGCGGCGGCGATGAAGGTGTTGAGGCCGGTCAGGCCCGGACCGGCGCCATCGTTGCCCGACTCGAAGAACACGTCGATCGGCTGGGAGACCCGCAGCCGGCGCACGGTCCCGGCCGGCGCATCGCCCAGGTACTGCAGCCCGGTCTCGCCTCGCGGGACGATCAGCACCGCCTCGGAACGGGTCTTGGACAGGTCGGCCTTGCCGCCGTCGAACAGCGGGACGACCTCCGCGCCGCCCGGGCCGTGCGGCGTCGCGGCCGCCGCGATGGCCGGGCTGGCCGCCAGCGCGACGCCGGCCTGGAGCGATGCCGCCTGCAGGAAATTGCGCCGATCCATCGCGGTCTCCTCTTCGATAGGCGCAGTCGCCGACGTTCCGTCCTCGCAGGTTCTGGAAGCTAGGCCGATTCCGCCTGGTCGCCCGCAGACGGGGAGCCGGAGGGCTCCGCCACCCTCACAATCGCCGGATTCTTGGCGGCATTTGGTCCGCCGCCCGCATTCGGGCCCGCCGCCGAGGAACGGGGCCCGCCGCCGCATCGTTTTCCCTCCGAAGCCCCCGAGCGGGCGCACAACGGAGGACGAGGCATGGCCAGAGAGGACGACTGGCGCGAGGAGCGCCGCTGGGACCCCGAGTTCCCGGACCGCGACGGCCAGCGCCGGCCCGACTTCCGCACCGCCGGGGGCTATCGCTACGACGCCCAGGGCGACCGCTTCCACCCGGGCTACCGCGCCGCGCGCGAGGACGCCTGGCTGGACGAACGCCGCCGGGCCGAGCACCGCCGCGAACTCGCCCGCGAGCGCAACGAGCGCGCCTACCAGCCCTTCGGCGCGGTGGGCCCCACCGCCTACGGCCCCTACTACGACAGCCCCTACGCCTGGGGCCCCGGCTATGTGCCCTATGGCCTGGCCGCGCCCTTCGCCAGCATGGCGGGGACCTACGGCGCCGCGCGCACCGACTACGCCCAGGGCTACCGCCCGAGTTCCTATGCGTCTGCCCAGGACGGCCGGCCGGGCGAGTCCCGCAGCTTCCTGGACCGGGCCGCCGACGAGGTCGCCTCCTGGTTCGGCGACCACAGCGCCGAGCACCGCCGTCGCGCCGACGAGCTGCACGCCGGCCATCGCGGCCGGGGGCCCAAGGGCTACAAGCGCTCCGACAGCCGCATCCAGGAGGACATCAACGACCGCCTGACCGCGGACCCCTATCTGGACGCCACCGACATCGAGGTCTCGGTGCTGGACGGCGAGGTCACCCTGACCGGCCAAGTG
>JANWHQ010000117.1 GCA_025450315.1 Caulobacteraceae bacterium | reverse complement strand
TGGTGAGGCCCATGTAGACCACCACCGTCTGGTTGGCCCTGGCCAGGGCCGCCCAGTCGAGATCGGGCTCGCCGCCCGAGGCCGCGTGGCCGGTGACGAAGGTGACGGCCTGGGCCAGGCCGCGATGGGTCAGGGGCGCGCCGGCCGCCGCGCCGGCCGCCAGGGCCGCGCTGACGCCCGGCACCACCTGGCAGGGCACCCCGGCCGCGCGGCAGGCCTCGAGCTCCTCGCCGCCGCGGCCGAACAGGAAGGGATCGCCGCCCTTCAGCCGCACCACGGTCAGGCCCTCCAGGGCCAGGGCGACCAGCAGCCGGTTGATGTCGTCCTGCGGCAGGGTGTGGCGCGACTTGCGCTTGCCCACGTCGATCAGCCGCGCCCGGGCGCCGGCCAGGTCGAGGATGGGCCTGGGGGTCAGCCGGTCGTGGACCACCACGTCGGCGCCCTGCAGCAGCCGCAGGGCCTTGACCGTCAGGAGCTCGGGGTCGCCGGGGCCCGCGCCCACCAGAAAGACCTCGCCCACGCGCCCGCCCTGGCCCGCGCCGCCCAGGACGACGAGGCGCCCGGCGCGCTTGCTGGAAAGCCGCTGACCGGTCATTGCGGTTTAGGTCCTCTATAACCTACGCTACAAACCAATAGCGGGACGGACCTTGCGATCCGCCCCGCTTGGCGACCACCGCCGAAAGGGCCGATATGGCGGTGAGCGCTTGTAAATACTGCCCCAAGGCGCCACTTCGGCGCAGGCAGAAGTTCTGCCCCATCGTTTAGGAAAACTATGGACCGCCGCCGGCTGCCCCCGCTGAACGCCCTGCGCGCCTTCGAGGCGGCCGCCCGGCACATGAACTTCAGCCGCGCCGCCGACGAGCTGTCGGTGACGCCGGGCGCGGTCAGCCAGCAGATCCAGAACCTGGAGGACTATATCGGCGGGCCGCTGTTCAAGCGCACCCCCAAGGGCCTGCTGCTCACCGACGCGGCCCAGACCGCCCTGCCGGCCCTGCGCGAAGCCTTCGACCGCCTGGCCGAGGCCGCCAGCCTGCTCACCGCCGTCGAGGAGGGCCGCCGCCTCACCGTCTCGGTCGCCCCCTCCTTCGCCGCCAAGTGGCTGATGCCGCGGCTGGGCCGCTTCGAGGCCGCCCATCCCGAGATCGAGGTCTGGGTGAACACCGGGCTGGAGCTGGTCGACTTCGCCTCGGGCGAGATCGACCTGGCCATCCGCTATGGCTCGGGCCGCTATCCGGGGCTGGAGGTCACCCACCTGCTCTCCGAGACCGTCTCGCCCGTGGCCAGCCCCGCCCTGCTGGCCGAGCACCCGCTGGGCAAGCTGGCCGACCTGGCCGGCCACACCCTGCTGCACGACGGCTCGCCCGACGCCGACGAGAGCTGCCCGGACTGGGCCATGTGGCTGGCGGCGCGGGGGGTCAGGGGCGTGGACGGCGCCCGGGGGCCGCGCTTCAACCAGTCGAGCCTGGTGATCGAGGCCGCCGTCAACGGCCGGGGCGTCGCCCTGGCCAAGCAGACCCTGGCCCAGGCCGACCTCGACGCCGGTCGCCTGGTGCAGCCCTTCGAGGACGCCACCGCCGTCGACTTCGCCTATTTCATCGTCCACCCCAAGGCCAAGGCCCGCCTGAAACAGGTCAGGGCCTTCACGGCGTGGCTGACGGCGGAAGCCGAAGCCCACGAACGCGCCCTGCGCACCATGGACATCGGCGCGGGGATCTAGGGCCCGGTCCTCGTTCCCCAAGCCGACCGAGGACACACCGGGTCCGCCCACTCTCGAACCGTCGTTCGCGGGCTGGTCCCGCGAACCCATGCGCGCTGGAGTGCGACGGTGGTCATGGATCGGCGGGACGAGCCCGCCGATGACGGTGACGAAGGGGGGAGCGCGTTCGCGAGCTGCGCCCGCTACCCTCGGCCGCGGATGCGCTGCAGCTCGCGTTCGTGCAGCCAGGCGGCGATGTCGGCCAGGGCCAGGGCCAGGGCGTCCTTGACCCGCTCCACCCGCACCGTCCGCTCGCCCGCCCCGGCGCCGGCCAGCTCGGCCGCCTCGCAGGCGTCGGCCAGGGCGAAGGCCCCGATCCCCCGCGCCGAGCCCTTCAGCGTATGGGCCGCGTCGCGCCAGGCCTCGGCCGCCGCGTGGGGATCCAGGAGCCGCACCCACATCGCCGCCTGCTCGCGGAACAGCTCCAGCACCTCCTCCACCAGCGCCATGTCGCCGCCGGCGTAGGTCTCCAGGTGCCCGAAATCCACCGCTCCCGTCAGGTCGCGCCTGGCCATCCGCTCTGCTCCTCCACCGGCGCGCCCACCGCAGATTCACCGTTGTTTACGGTGGATCCTCGCCCGAGCCCATGCCCGCCAGCGCCGCCTCCACCTCGGCCAGCGAGCCCTCGCCCGCCTCCACCCGCTCCAGCGCCGCGCGCACGGCGCGGGTCACCTGCGCCGCGTCCCGGGGCGGCAGGGCCTCGAGCCCGCCGTCTTCGGGATCGCTGGGCAGCATCTGGCCGATCAGCCGGATGTAGTGGGCGAAGTGGTTGCGGCTGAGCCGCGCCAGGATCTCGGCCTCGTGCTCGGAATAGTGGCGCAGCAGGCCCAGCGCGATCTGTCGCGACATGTGGTTGCGCGAGCCGCGCCGGCGCCCCGGATTGCCGGGCCCGAACCGGCCGTTGCGGTCGCGCGAGGGCCCCCGGCCCGAAGGATCGTCCACGCCTGAGCCTCCATCGCCCGGGCGAGGAGCCGCCCGGCGCCGGCCCACCATCCGCCGCCCCGGGCCCGCCTTAGCGCCGCCCTAACCCCGGCGCCGCCGCCCGCGCGCCCGGGCTCGAGCCACCCTTGCCATCCCCCCCGATTTGAGTATGGTCCGCGCCCTCTCGAACGCCCCACGCGGGCCGCCGGGCGGGTGTGTAGCTCAGTTGGTAGAGCAGCTGACTCTTAATCAGCGGGTCCACGGTTCGAGTCCGTGCACACCCACCATTCTTTCGATTGGACACGATACCGCGCAGGGAGATCATCCCGCGGCGGCCTCACCCGCCCCGACCTGCCCCCTCCACCTCGTTCAACCTTGCCGCCACGTCGTGCAGCTGCATGGCCACCACGATGCTGATCGAGGTTTCGCCCGCGAGGCCGGCGGTCACCACCTGGGTGCGGCCCTGGCCGGCGTGCATCAGGCACACCACCATGGAGGGATTGACGTAGGCGTCCTCGCCGCCGCTGCCGGCCAGGCGGAATGAAATCAACGACATCGGTACGCGTCCCCTGAACTGGCTGCACTATGGCGGCTCAGGCTTAAGGGGCGGTGAGAAGTTGGGGTGAACGGGCGGTAGGGATGTTGGGGGGCAAGCGCATTGGACCGGAGGTCGGGGAAACCCATGGAAGCCGCGTTCGGCGATCACGCCCCAACCCTCGGTGTTCATGGGTTCGCGGGACGAACCCGCGAATGACGGTGAGAAGAGGCGCGAGGGCTAGCCACGCCGGGCCTGCCAGGCGGCGACGGCCGCCTCCATGGTGACGAACCGGGCCCCTTCGGCGGCCAGGCGCTCGACCAGGGCCTCCAGCATCAGCATGCGGTGGCCGCGGCCGATCACGTGGGGGTGCATGGTGTAGGTGATCACGCCCCAGTCGTAGTCGCGGGCCATGTAGCGGAAGTCGGCCAGCCAGTTCTGGCCCACCAGATCGGCGTTCATCAGGCCGGGCAGCAGGCCCGAGCGCGTGCGCGAGAACTCGAAGGCGGGGAAGTCGTCAAGCGACCAGCTGATCGGCATCTCGACCAGGGCCGTGGGCGCGCCGAAGCGCACCGGCGCCATCAGGGGCGCCGCGTCGGGCCGGGGCGCGCGATAGGGCAGGTAGTCGTGCCCCATCAGGCTGGAATCGTAGAGGAAGCCGCGGGCGAGCAGCAGGTCCACCGAGTGGGGGCTGAGGTCCCAGCCGGGCGAGCGATAGCCGCGGGCGCCGCGGCCGGTCAGGGCGCGGATGGCGGCGTCGCCCCGGGCCAGCTCCTCGTCCTCCTCCTCGCGGGTCAGGGCGGTCGGCGGGCGGTGGGTCCAGCCGTGGTGGGCGATCTCGTGGCCGGCGGCGTGCACCGCGCGGCAGGCGTCCGGATAGCTCTCGATCGTGTGGCCGGGAATGAACCAGGTGCCCTTGATCCCCCACCGGTCCATCAGCGCCAGCAGGCGCTGGGCCCCCACCACCCCGAAATGCCCGCGCGACATCATGGTGGGCGTGGTCTCGCCCCGCGCCACGGCGGGCGATACATTGTCGAAGTCGAAGGTCAGGCAGACCAGGTGCTCGGGCATGGCCGGGGCCTAGGCTTTCGGAGGGATCAGCTCGGGCGGCGTCTGCTCGTCCATGTTCTTGCTCCTCACGTTCACCTTGATCGGCCGACGCCCCGCACTTGCATCATGCCGGCTCCGTCATGCTAACGTTCAGGTCGATCCGTCCCGATCACGCCTGGGGATTGATCGAAGACTGGGGGCTAGAGCAACGCATGCCGGCGGCGCCTGGACATCCAAAGACCCACCTGAAGCGACTATACCGCCGAGTGGCCAACTTCGCCGAGAAGCCGCGGGGCACGGTGACGGCGTTGTTCGTCGGTCTGATCAGCCTCGCGATCGCGGTGATCGGGATTCCGGGCGCCTATCATTCCAATGAAGGCGCGTTCCAAGACTGGGCGGTTCGAAACTCCGTCCGAAACCCGCTTCCGGACAGGCATTCCCCCGACAGCTCTGACCCGCGCCGCGCACCGAGCCAAGGCAATGCCAGCGATCCTGCCACCCGCTATCTGTTCGATGGCGTCCAATACAACTCCCAACAGGACGCGCTAGGTCAGGCGAGACAAGTCGCCGCCCTGCTCTCTTCTCAAATCCGTCAGGCCGAGCAGATCATCAAGGAAGATCGACATGAGATCGCTCTGGCGAGTCCGCAGGGACGATCTTCGAAGGCCGGTCCCACCGATGCGCAGGTGCAGGCGGCCATAGCGGACCTCCAATCCAAGGATGAGAAGCTGTCATCGCTTGTGGGCCGCCTCAGGAAGAAATACACCCTTGCAATCGAATATATAGACGAACATGACAAGTCCGTCTGACGTGACCTTCCCGGCCCAGTCCCGCCTTAGCCGTTTCGCCGACTGACCGGCAACGCGTTGTCGAGAATTCTCAGCGAATCCCCGAGCTTGTCGGACGTAGAGAGCAGCGCCTGGGCTTGTCGGTCGGCCCTGTCCTTATGCATTTCGTAGTATCTCAAGAAACGCTCGTCGCGCGATATGCCCGCGCGCTGCGCGATGGCGCCATATACCGGCGACACGTCCCTGTGCTTGTCGGTGTACCCACAGAGCGCCTGATGATCGGCGCCGATGTTGATCACGACGTTCTGCACCGATCTCAGGGCATCCACTTCGTTGGTCGACAGGTCCCCCGAAGTCCGATTTTCCGAGAACCTCTTCAAGGTGTCCAAGATCTTGTCGAGCGGCTCTTGAAGTTCGGCATGGGCGTCGTCAATGCCCCCCACAAACGGGGTCAGCTTATGGTAGTCGGCCCGCTGATCTCCCAGGGAGGCGTTTTGTAGGGCCGGCAGCGAGCCGAAGACCCCCTCACGGCTCTCGACATAGCGGACCGCCGCGGGGTCGACGCCGCCCACGACGGTCTGCCCGGGGGGGCCGGCGAGCAACGCCAGGGGGTTTTTCCCCAAGACGAACCCGACCAGGCCCGACAGCACCGCCCCCAGCAGTCCAAGGGCGGAGGAGGGAAACAAGGCCGCGTCCGTCCGGCGCAACGCCGACCGCAATTGGTCGCCGCGCAAAGGCGCGTCCTCCGATTGAGCAAGACCGAGCCTGGAGAGCGCGGCAGCGCCCAGCCCGCACGGAGCCGCAATCAGAATTCCCCTGCGATTAAACATTTGACGAGCCCTGTCCCGTGCCGCCATGTTCCGCCTCAGCTTACGGTTGACCTTCGAAAAACTCCAGACGGGAGGCGCGTGTGGGCGGGACACGCAACATCGTCGCTGTCGGCGCCGCCGCGAGCCTGTGCCTCGCCCTCGGCGGATCGGCCAATTCGGCGTCCGGCTCCGCGCCATCGCCACAGTTCCGCACCTTCGACAAGTCCAGCGTCCCTTTGGCCCATGGACTGCCGCCGTCTGCATCGGCCGAAGACAGGAAGCTGTTCGGGCTCTTGCCGCAGCAGGACGAAGACCTGCTGAATTGCTACCTCCGCGACCGCTCTGTCGACGAGGCGCGGAACGAGGCCGCACATCTGAAATACTCGACCCTGGAGACCAAACAGGAGGCCGAATCGAGCCAGCTGACCAACGGGCTGTTCACGTCTATCATCGGCAGCTATTACGGCAAGATCGATCAGACCGATCTCTGGCTTTCGAAATATTGGGGCAACGGGCTGTTCACGACAATATTGCACGTGATGCCGCGGTCACTCAAGCAGTTGGTCCTGCCGGATACGGTTCCCACGTCCCTCGACAAGGAAGAAATGCGAACCGATTTCAAGAATCCGTCCTATGCGCTGATCGACTACCGGTCCCAGCCGCTCGCGGACACGGGCATGGACGGCATCATTTTCACGGCCGATGCCGAGTTCGTCAAATTCAAGGAGCTGTACCAAGCTTCGCAGCATTACTGCCGGACACTGGACCACTCAGGTTCCGTTTCCGTGGTTGGTTGGCGGCGGACTTGCGAGAAGGGTGACAAATTCTACAATGGATTGCGAAATTCCGGCGTCACCAATGAAACGGATGCAATCATGAGCGTCGGGTTCATCTGCAACTAGACCTTCTGGAACCCAACTCGGCGGGATGCTTCATCCGGTCGCAACCGCACAGGAGATTGAGATGAAGCGCTTACCGATCGCCATGCTTCTTGGCGCAATACTGGCGGCGTCGCCGCTGAGCTCGGGAACCAGCCTGGCCGACGGCAACCTGCAGTTCGCGGTTCACGCCAAGGGTTCCGGAAAGATCATCATCGTCAAGGACAGGGTCACCGGCATGGAGGTGCTTCACCAGTTCGTGGGGCCCGACGCGGTGGTGCAGGTCAACGTGGCGTCCCCGGACGGCCAGAGCGGCGACATCGATGTCAGCGCCCAGATGACGGCCGATTCCCCACTGACGGTCGTTGAGCAGGACTATCAGGTGAGGAGCGGCGAGCAGATCGACGTCGAGGACATCTGACGCCCTCTCCCCTCCCCGTCTGGAACAGGACTGTCACCCTTCGCCCCCCCGACGACCCCCTCCCGCATCCCGGCCAGCGCCTGGGGCGTGGTGATGTGCGGGTTATGGCTCGTCGGACCCCTTCGGGCGGGTCGGCGGCCTTGCCGGGGAACAGCCGGCTGGGCCCGGGGGGCCTGGGTCTTCTCTAGGCCCACCGGGTCTGGGTGAATTGAAGGCGCGCGCCCGTCAGGTCGGGCCGGCCTTTCCAGACGAGCCCGACCGCCGACCGGTAGCGGCGGAAGAGGGAGACCGTAATCCCTCCGAATGCGCAGGCTCCGATCCAGCGAAACGTCGGCGCGCCGGTCACGATTTCGGCTTCCGCCGCGGGCGACAAGACCCCCACCGCGCTCTCCAGCCCCGACGACGTGCTTCGCCAGCGCCTCAGACAGCCGTCCTCGGCGCCGATCTCGACGACATCCGAGCTCGATCTGCCAATTGCGAGCGCCGACACGCGGCCCAGGGGCGCCCGAAGCCTTCTGAACGCCGCCAAGGCGACCTCATCGTGGATATCGAGACGTTCCGCCGTCCTGCGGACCAGATCGTCGGAAAACGGAGCGATCTGGGCGGCGGCGGCCGGCGCAATCGAAAGGGCCGGAGTCGTGGAGATGCCCTGGAGCAGGGTCCTGCGATCGACTTCCACCTTCGCCCCCCGCAAGAAATGGAAACGCCCAATTCTCGCTATGCTTGCATTCCCACCAAAAGTCAATTTACCATACTTTGGGGGATGGCGGGCCGACAGGCGCTCCGCGTTGTTTCTGCGTGGCAACAGGGGGGCGATCCATGGCTGTGGCCATTTTCGGCTTCAAAGGGCTCCAATATCCGTATAGCGGCAACGACGTAGACGTCGGCCCCGAATACGGACAGCCCGTCTCCAGTATAGATAAATGGGATCTGAAATATAATTCCAATCCCACCCATCCGCACACCTTAGAAGGTAACGTCTGCCTCAAGTACAACGGGTTCTTCGTCTACGTCTCCATCTCGATGCTTCAGATGGATGGCTCGGCAAATCCCATCGTGCCGCTGCCTCTCGCACAGCAGCTGAACGCCCGCGTCGAAGTGGCCATGGGCTCGAACCTGGATCGTGACCTGGGCAGATTCGTCTTCGGTCCGGCGGTGCTGGTGGATCGGCCCGACGACAACCCGAAGCGGCAGCACGACGCCGAGTTCGGCGACTCCGCCGGCCGTCCCCTGCGACTGCGCTTCGGCCCGGGCGGGCCGCTGGAGCGGGCGTGGAAGGAACTCATAACGGGAGACCTTCGCGATCAGTCGGCCAATCCGCTGGAGATCTTCTTCGCCAAGGCTGGATACGCGGATCTCGACCTCAAGCAGGGGACCCTGAGCATCCCCAAGCATATGCTCGCGGCGACGTTGAGGTCTTGCAAGCGTCCGACATCGCCGCCCCCGGACGGGCCGCCGATGTACCTCAACAGCGCGGACATCGTGCTCAACTTCAAGGATTGCGTGAACAAGACCTCGCGCGCCTCTCCGCGTCCATGGCGGATCGAGTTCTCGATGGTCCATCCCGGGACGGGCGCGCCGATCAATGTCGCCTCGACGGGCGAGATCGGCCTGGAGGCGCTGGGCGGAGGACTGGAGATCCTTCTGGGGCCCGCCGCCTCGCCGAACACCTCCGGCGCACAGGTCATCGGCGCACAGTTGCAGCCCGACGGCGCCAATCCCCTGGTGCTGCGCTTCAAAGGGCTGCGCAATTCGTTGAACGAGCCGGAAGTCTGGTCGTTGAAACAATCGGAAGTCCGGGGGGCCCCGAACGTGGTCGGCCTCGCCTTCCGCAGTCCCTCGGCGGCGGCGGCGTCTTCGGCGCTACTGTACGTCGACGATATCGGCGGCTGGACACGGCAGCGGGACTACCTGGATCCTGCAGCCCAGCCGCAGGATCTCGTCCGACTGCCGATGCACAGCCGCATCGCCAACGCGCAGATCCGGTTGACCGACGCATCCTCCGCCAAGCTGTTCAGCAAGGTGGGGGCGACGCCCGCCGCCTCGGCGGCGGCCTGGTGCGACACGACGCTTCAGCAGGGCCTGACCCGGCCCTGGTTCCGCTTCACCGACGCCACATTCGCCCACACCCGGCCCGGGGACTCCTATCAGGGATCGGGTGACGGGGTGGAATGGATGTTCTCCCCCAATCCAGGGAAGGCGAAAGCCGTGTCGGGGGGCGCGCCTCTTCTGCCATCCAAGGTATGGCTGGACCTGGCTCCCGGAAAGGACGCGCGAAACGACCCCCGGGAAGCCGCAGACAAGGCGATCGACCGGAGCTTTATCGGAATGGCCTTGGCGCCCGCCCGGGCGGTGCACGAGACGGGCTTTGTCGACGCGACTGACCAGCCCTCGGTCGCCCCGACGATCACCAAGATCATGCCCCGGCCCGATCAGGTCGGGGCCGCGCTTCGGCTGAGCCGCCACACCCGCGTCCTGCAACTCGCCGCACCGGCGGCGCCCGCGGCCAGCCCGGTGACGTTCTCGACCAACGTCGAGGTCAGGCCCGACGCGGCGCCTGAATACGCCGTCCTTTGGCCGGGCGCGCCGTGGAAGATCGCGCCCGCGCCGCTGATCACGGACATCCAGTCCTGGGCGGACGCCTTGGCCGGCCGGCTCGATCCGGACTTCCCGGTGAAGGTCGGCGCCGTCGCCGCCCCGGCGTCGTCGAGCACGCCGATCGCGGTGCTCAAGCTCAGCCGGAGGCAGTCCATCGAGGACATTCTTCTGCAGATGGAGCAGGCGCTCGCGAACCCGGGCGCCTTCCACGACTGGCGCAATCGCACGCGCGGTTTGATCCAGGCGGTAGATCCGGCGGTGCTCTCCTTGCCGGCATGGGTCGGCCTCGTCGTGTTCGATGCGCCCCTCGACTTTGGGGAGTTCCCCGTTCTTCAGGCCCTGGCGCCGACCGAGGGGCCCGATGCGCCGCGGCTCAACTTCCTCGCGGTGTCGCCGCAGGATCCAAAAGACCCGCATGCCTCCCCCGTGTCGGTTTCGGGGGCGGTGGAGTGGATGAATTCGCCGACGAAGGCGAACTACGACACCGACATCCAGGAAGCCAACCTCCAGCCCTTGCGCCTCTCGATCGCCGTCCGCGACCGCAAGCTGATCAAGTTCGAATCCGAAAGCCAGCTCGAGTTCCGCCGCTTCATGGGAGTCGGAGGATCGCTCGCGGGCAAGGAAGCCCGGACCCCGATCAAGATCGTCGGCAGCGTGCGCGACCTGGGCGAAGGTCAGGTTCGAGCGGGCAACGGCCAGGCGACCGGCAAGGACGACCAGAAGACCAGCTCCGCCTACGAAATCCGCTTCATGGCCGAAATCCCTGACGGTGACGGGCTGGTCCTCTATCCGGTCGGCGGATCCACGCCCGACAATCAAGACGCGAGCTTCATCCAGAAGGTGAGTCTCAGTCGGGTCGAGGTCGTGGACGGCCCTCCCCCCGCCTCGACGGCTGACCGAACCAAGAGCAAGCGCGCGGCCACCGACAGCAAGGCCGAGGTGCAGATCGATGGCTCGATCGTCCTGCGCAAGCCCAGCATTCCAGGCGTGGACGTCGACCCCTCGGCGCTGACGCCGGCGGACGGCATCGGCGCGAAGTTCGCGAACCTGCGCATCAGCCTGGCCCCGATCAAGGGCCTGCTGCCGCGATTGCTTTCCCTCAATTACCCCAGCCTCAGCTTTGACCTTGATCTTCCACACCTAAATCTTCTGGGCGGGGCCCTGCAGTTGAAATTCCATCAACTGGCGATGGACTGGGGAGCAGTCGGCGACACCCAATCGGGGATCGACTGGGCTGGGTTTTCGTCGATCGGCAGGTTGGGGGCGGGAACGCTGGACCTGACCTTGCCCAAGATCGCCTTCCTCGGACGGCTTGATTTCGGCGCCCTGCCGGACCTGTTCGCGCGCAGCCTCAGCGGCTTCTCTCTGGAGACCGTGTTTGTCCTCTACTTCGACGTCAAGCAGGCCCGCCTCACCGGAGGGCAGTATTTCGGCATTCGCGGCTTTGGGTTCAACGGCCTTGATCTGGACCTGGCAAGCTTTCTTGAAGTCAAGATCAAAAGCCTGACGCTCGGTCGCAAGTCATGGAAGAATCCATCGGCCGACGGCGCCGTGCTGGCCGTCGACGGGGTGCAAGTCCTTGTCCTGAAACAGCAGATACTTCCCACGGGGTCAGGCGCGTACTTCAGCCTGAACGGGAATGGCGGCGACGGGTTCTGGGCGGTGCTCGAAGGCTCCGCCGGAGGGCTGTTCAACGTCCACTGGGGCTTCGCAGCGCACAACGTCGAACTCAGCACGTCAGCCGCCAAGAGCCTGCTCGCACCGCCGCCTCAGCAGGCGCAGTTCGACTCCAGCGGCTACGCCGGAATTGGCAAGACTCTGACAGCTGACTGGGTCAGCGGCGACCTGCGCCCCGCGCTCAGCGGCGCGGGCCGCGGCTGGACCTTCGCCGCCAGCTTGGAAGCCCTGTTCGGAACGTTCCAGGGCTCCGCTCTTATCCAAGACAGCGGCTACAAGGGATTGGCGCTTTGGGGGCAGGGTCTGAAGGACCTGCTTGGATATCAATTCGCGTTCGTTGGAAACTATTGCAAAGATATCACGCCGGGCGAAGACTACTTCTATTTCTCGGTTACCCTTCCTGGATTGACCATGGGTGGGGTTCGATTCACCGGCGGTGAAATCGCCGCCGAAATCTATACTTCCGGCGACTTCATGGCCGATTTCGGCTTTCCCTGGCCCGCGCCGGGCGGCGGGCGACTATGGGACCGGACGCTGGGAGCGATCGTGACCCCGGGACAGGCTTCCGGAGGAATGTATGTCCGCAAACGCCAGTTCCATACCGGCGACGAAAACGGCCTGACCATCGCGGGCGGGGTGGCTCTGCAATGGGGCCTCGGCGCCTCGTTTGGCGGGGTCACCTTCGTGGTGTGGGTCCGCATCGGCGTCTACATGGTCCTGGAGGGCGAGGTGACGCTCGCCTTCACCCCCAGCGCCGGCGTCACCAAACTTGTCGTCGCCGGCGCCGCCGGGGTCATGGCCGAGGGCTATGGGGAGTTGAACTGGTGGATCATCGACATTCGCGTCGATGTCCTGGCCTCCGCCGAGATCCATACCGTTCTGACCTGGACCGCCGCCGACCACAAGGCCCAGGTGCTCATCGCCGCCGACATGAGCGTCAGCGCTCACGCCGAGGCGTGCATCGGCGGCAGCTGCTTCCGAGTGTGCCGCGGCATCAGCGTCAGCGTCGATGTGCCCGTCCACCAAACCCTGGAGCTGGGCTGAAGCATGGCCACGGATATCATCCTGATCCCGGATATCTTCTTCAACGACTGGGACGGACCGAAAGGCGGCCAGGCCTGGCTCTGCCTTCGCCCGATGGTGCGCGCCGAAAACGTGAAGGATGAACAGCGTCTCGGAGACTTGGTCGCCTTCACCTACTGGGCCACGCACGCCGACGGCTCATATGACAACGGGATCAAGAGGTTCGAATACCTCGATTCAGTTGAAGCGGGGCTGATGGGGAGCCAGTGCACGGACAAGCTCTCGCTCCTTCCGATCAACCTGCCGTCGGACGTGGATCTCGAGGTGACGGTCGCGCGCGGTCCCCTGCCCGGCAAACCCATTGTCGTCAGCCGGAGCGACCAATGCCGCGTGCTCAAAGACGTGGTGGGCGCGACCACTGGGCCGCAGCAGCGCCCGCCGAGCCCAACGCCCGCGCCTTTCGTCCGCCTGTTCAATGAAGAAATCGCCCAACTCAATCTCGCCGACCCGATCGAAAAGGCCAAACAGGTCTTCGCGTTCATGCAACGGATGGAGGCGGGCAAGAATATCGCATGGCGTGCTGGAGATGTCCAAAATCCCTACCCCATCGACGTCTTGGACTTCGGCACCGTTGGAGGCGTCCACCAGACGAGCTTATATTGGTTCCTGGGCCTCATGTTCCCCCTTGGACTTCAGAAAGACCTTTCAGACCTCCAATCTATCGACCGCATCGACATCAGATTGCTGGTCGACAACCAGGAAGTCGGCGAGCTGCACATTCCCCGCATGGGCCAGGGTACGACGGATGCAGACGCCTACTTCAGCAAGATCGGAGTGAACTTCAGTCGAACACTGGGGTCTGACATCATCCCCCATGACAGCCTGACCTATGCCGCCCCCGGCCTCCTCGGCCTGCAGGCGCCGAGCGACAAGGACACCGACAAGACGCTGTGGCGGGCGCCGAGGCAGGGGGCCAGGACCCGTCAGCTGGATGTGACAGACGTCGAACCTCCCAAGGTCGGCCAGGGCGGCTTGGCGCGCCTCGCGGCGATCCAGATCCGCGCCAAGCCCAACGGCAGCACTCCTCAACCTTTGCCCGACGGCGCCAAGGGAATAATCACCTTCACACCGGGCGTCGAAGTCTCGGGCCAACTAAAGCCCTACAGGCGTTTTCCCGAGATATTGTCCCAATCCGCCACCGACAAGAAGCTTTGCACGGTGATGAATTTCACCGCGGACGCGGATTCCGCCTATTTGCTCGACGCGCTCTGGCACTTGGAATCAAAGAATTACATCGCACAAGGGACCCTGAGTTCGGCATTTTCGGCCGTCCGTGATGACTCCTGGTCCTTGTTCTTGTTGCATGCCGGCCAGCTTCCTTGGGACGGGCCGCAGATACAATACAAGGTCTTGGCCATTCCAAAGAGCGACACCGACTATGCCGCGCCCGGACAGCCGGCGACGTGGGCCGGGGGCAAGATATCTTTGTTCATCCCCGCGGTCGCTTCGGGAATTCAGGCCACGTCCGATGACCAGAGCCTGCTCTGGCAGGCGCTTCCCGACGGCGGCGACGCGCAGAAGGTGCAGGATTACTGGAAACAGCAAGCCAAGTTCGACGGCTGGTTGGGCGTCCCGATCAACTGCATCTCGTTCACGCGAGGCGCTTCACCTCTGGGCGACATTGATAAGCTGACCATCAGCGCCCTGTGGCTCGACGATTTCAGCTTCCATCCGGCCGAAAGCACGGTCCATCTGGAGAAGATCCTCGTTCTCAACACCAGCTCGGACTGCAGCACTTCAGGCGACGATTTCAACAATCCTGCCCGGGACTACGAGGACGATCTGGTCAACTACAACACGGCTCAGGTCCGGCTGGCGGGTTCAGGCGACGATCTCAATCCCGGATTTGTCTTTCGACCGCAGAAGACGCGCTTGCCGGCCGCAGAGGTCAAGGGCGGCCTCACGCGCCAGCAAACCATTCCGATCACCCACGGCTGGCCCCGCGAGCCCCGGGACGAAGCTGATCGGGAGAAGCTGCCGTCGGTCGGCTGGCGGCAGATCCGGGACTTCATGGGTCGCCAGTACGGCCTTCCGGGCTATCCGGATCCGGACGTCGGGCCCTACGTCAGCGAGGTGGAGCACACCTACGGGGCCACGCTTTCCATCCTAGCGGCGGACAGAAGTCCGCGGACCTTTACCAGGTCCCGGCAGATAGAGTCGCCGGTTTGGCTTCCGACCTTTGTCGAGCACGTTCAGCAGTCGTCGCCGTTCCTGACCTGGCGCTATCAGCAAGAGGCGGATCCAAACCTGTCGATTCCGGCCAAATCGATCGTTCTGGATTTTGACCTGACTTTCCTGACGCCCCAGGACACCCCGGGGAAGGCCGACGCGGGCGCCCTGAACGCCTACACGGTGGCGTGCTCGGCCTGGCGCTCGCTGGCCGAGCTGGCTTCGGCCGCGTCCATCAACCTGGAGATCACACCAGCCAGCTACGACCTGTCGCAAGTCGTTCAAGACGGCGCGGAAAAGCTGGCCAAGAACGGTTTCTCTGGAGACTGGTCGAGGGAAGTCCGGGCCAAGCCGGTGATTCCGCTACCCGCCGAGGCGGGCGTCACGCTCAAGAACTGGGCGGCAAGGGTGTTCGCTGGAGACGCCAGCGTGACCGCCCAGCCACTCGTCTTCTTCCCGGCCGGCCTTGATGATCTCGCCTCGCACGGCGATCTTGTCCAATTGAGACTGGCCGTCTCCCGGTCCACCGGCGCCGCTCCGGCGCCTGCAGCCAAACAGACCCTGATCCCGATTTGCCAGCAGCCCGGCGATTTCCGCACGGACAAGAAAAGCCTGAGGGGCGTGTGGGGAGGGCTGGGCTTCGGACCTGACGTCGACACCCTCACGGCGTCCACGACCGGGGTCGTGGGCCAGGCATTGACGCAAAGCCATGCCAATTGGACCGCCGACAGGACGCAGTTCTCCGACAGCGTGACGCCCGCGATCCCGCCGGACGCGGCGAAGACGATGGCGGAAAGCGCCTTGATCTCAGCCTTGCCGGGGTCGGATTGGACACCGACCGACGGCAAGACATCGCCCGATACAGCGGTGCAGGTCGAACCCGTCCTGCTGCCCCTGGGGTTCGCTCCGTGCGCTCCCGATTCCAACCTCGGCGTCGTGACCCAAACGGCCCTGCAAGGGCTCGCCGCCGCGTTGCGCGACACCATCGACCTCGCGTTCACGTCCTGGGTCGTCGCCAATCCAGGCCGCGCCGGGGCCGACGCCTGGAAGGCCAGATTCTCGGCGATCGCCGCCCTCGCCCAGCCGACGGGCGACGGCGAGTGGACTGGAAAGCTGGCCGCCTTCGCGGACTCGCTGACCAAGTGGCTGCTGTTTCCCCAGCCGAAGGTTCATCCGGCCAACGACAGCCGCGTCACCCAGCTGGCGACGGACATCAGGGAAAGGACCGGCGACCTCCAATGGACGCGCGACGCCGTCAAGCGGATGCTGCTGAGGGATCCGGCGCTGTTCAAGGACGCCAAGGCGCTGCTCCTGACCTCCATGGGCTTCCACCTGCCTCCCGCCCCGACCCCACCTGCGCCGTCCCAACCGCTGAAGACGCCCCCGACCGCGCTCGCCAGGGCCCGTTTCCACCGTGTGCTGAACCCTGGCGCCTCCGCGGCCGGCGGCGTCCCCGATCAATCGACGACCGTCGTCCTGGGCGCCGACGACCTGATCCTCGGGCAAGGCGCCCCGGTCGCGGAGCTCGACCGAAGGCTCGCCTTCCTGGAGAGCCTGGACGACGTGCGCTACGCCAACGAGTTCCTGATTCCGATGCACGGCGCGCTCTCCGACGGATCGCTCGCGGACTATTCGGCGGAAACCTACAGGGGCATGGTCGACCCCACGCATCCGGGAGCAAACGGATGGGCCACCGCGCCCATCGTCGTTCCTCTCGCCGCGGAAAACGCGAAGACCGACGGGCGCACCGTCCATCTCGCCTCGCGCGACCTTCTAGGCGCGCCAGACTTGCGATGGTCGGGACTGGCTTCTGACTGTCTTCGCCGGACGCTGTCGGAAGATGGCCCCTGGAACCTGGCCGAACTCAAGCAAGGCTATCCGGATCCGTTGCCCCAGCAATCTGTGGCGCCGCCGCCGGCCGACCTGGATGTGATCGCGACCACTTCACCACCCAACCTCGATTTCCCGGCCGACCAGGCGCTGGCCTGCGCGCTCTACGCCGTAAGGGGGGACGAGGAGGCATCGGTGCTGGAGTCGCTGCTCAACGACAGCTTCTTCGTGACCATCAGGCCCCCGAGCATTCCCGGGAGCAGCGCGCCATCGCCAGCTCCCGACCTGGCGCAGCAGCAACTGCGCACCCTCTTGTATGCTGCAAGAGGCTCGACGGATGCGGCCGACGCCGTATCGAAACTGGTGCTCGACAACGACACGTTCGAAACGAGCGTGAACCAGATGATCCGCCGTGTCTCGGCCACACCTCCAGACCCCAGCTCAGCCGCCCTCATTCGTGTCTTGCGTACTGGCCGCCTCGACATTGCGAACGGGACCGGAGCCGACACGATGCGCCTTCTGGGCGCGAAGCTTCTTGCGCAGCGTCTGCCGGCCGGCGTCAAACCGAACCCCGTTGCATATCTGTTCGTGGCCTTCCAGGTCGATGTCTGGGCTCCGGTCGAGATGGTCCTCAGCCAAGCGCGGAACTTCCCCGGCGACGGTTGGCCGGACGCGGATCCCGACCGGCCGCGCTTCTCGGACGAGTTCTGGCAAGTCGCGCCCCAGTCTTCGCCCCCGACCCGGGTGGAAATCACCCATCAGCTTTCCAACGGGCTTGACGACTGGCGCGCGGGCCACGTGGTGCGACTAGCTGCTGCCGACTGGCGGGGCAAAAGCAAGCCGCTCAAGGAACTCGTCCAACGCCTGCTGTTTTCGCCGGGCGTGGGCGTGGGGGACCACGATGGCGCGACGCCCCTGCTCGCGCCGGGCACGAAGCTCACGCCGGCAGGCCGCACATTCAGAGTCGCTGTATTCCAACAACAATTCGACCAGGACGTCGCCCTGGGCGCGCCCACCGCCGGACGGTTCTTCCTATCGGACAAAGAATACTCCGATCTCGAGACCGCAGCGGTCTGGTTCCCGAACGAGTATTCGCAATTTTCCGTGGATTTCCAATGGTTTGCAGACTCCGGACTTCCGCTTCTGAGGATTGAACGGATCTATATCGACCTCTCCTGACCGCCCAACTTCGACTGTTCCGTTCGACGGGCGCCCGCGAAGCCTAGTCTCGCGCGAGAAGAGATCGAGACCTGGGGAGGCGCTGTCTTCTCCGGTTCCGCGACCAGGTCTCAACGTCCGACGATCCCCTCGAGCATCGCCGCCAGCGCGTCCGGCGTGGTGATGTGCGGGTTGTGGCTGGCGTCGATCTGGTGGGCGGTCCAGCCGGGGGTGGTCTGGGCCATCTCATAGAAGCGGCCGAAGCTGTCGCGGTCGTCCTTCCTCAGGGCGTAGATGTAGTGCCGGGGCAGGTGCGCGCCGGCGCCGGTCAGGCGCAGGGGCTGGGTGAAGCACTCCACCGGATGGCTCATGCGGCGGGGCATGGCCCAGTCGAGGTCGGCCTGGGGCGTGTCGGGCGGCATGGGGCGGTAGGGCAGCCGCCAGCCGCCCTCGGCCATGGCGCGCATGGCGTCCGGATCCTGGCCCGCCAGCCTGGCCAGGCTGTCGCCGTCCCGGGGGACGAAGGCGTCCAGGTAGATCAGCCGCTTGAGGCGCCCGGGCGCCCGGTCGGCGACGCCGGTGGCGACCATGCCGCCATAGCTGTGGCCGATCAGGACCACCTCCGACAGGTCTTCCATTTCAAGCACTTGCACGACATCGGTGATGTGGGTGTCGAGGTTCACCTGGGGCCCGGCCAGGTGCGCCCGCTCGCCGAGGCCGGTGTAGGTGGGCGTCCAGAGCGTGTGGCCCCGGGCGGCCATCAGCGGCCGCATCTTCTTCCAGGCCCAGCCGGCCGACCAGGCGCCGTGCGCCACCACGATGTCCGCCATGGATCCGGCTCCTCCGCGCCTCCGGCCGGCGTCCCCCGCCGCCGACATTGGCGAATTGTAAGCGCCGATCCAGCGCATCTCCACCTGGCCGAGCCTAGAAGCCGCGACCAGGGGGGGAGTTCTGGAGACCCCAATGAAGCGTCCGACGATCCCCATCGCCCTCGCCGCGGCCCTCGCCGCGTTCGGCCTCGCCTCGGGCGTGGCCGCCGCCAAGACCCTGCCCACCAGCGCGGCCTCGCCCGCGTTTTCCGGCCATCGGCTGGCCGCCAAGGCCCGCATCTCCCTGGCCGAGGCCCGCCAGACCGCCCTGACGGCGCGGCCGGGGGCGATTACCGACGAGGAGCTGGAGACCGAGGGCGGCGGCAGCGGCCTGCGCTATTCCTTCGACGTCAGGAACCATGGCGTCACCTACGAGGTCGGCGTCGACGCGCGCACCGGCAAGGTCCTGGAGAACGACAAGGAAGGCGCCCATCCGGACTGAGCCCATCCCCCCGGAGGAGTCGCGGGCGCGGGCCGCTTGCGGCAAAGTCGTCCCATGAAGCTGCTGCTGGTCGAGGACGACGCCGAGGGCGGCGCCTATCTGAAGAAGGCGCTGGCGGAGGCCGGGCACACCGTCGACCACGCCGCCGGCGGCCGGGAGGGCCTGCTGCTGGCCGCCGGCGAGCCCTACGACGTCATCGTGCTGGACCGCATGCTGCCGCAGATGGACGGGCTGGCGATCCTGCGCACCATCCGCGCCTCGGGGGTGAAGACGCCGGTGCTGCTGCTGACGGCGCTCGGGGGCATCGACGACCGGGTCGAGGGCCTGGACGCGGGCGGCGACGACTATCTGGTCAAGCCCTTCGCCCTCGCCGAGCTCCTGGCCCGGGTGAACGCCCTGGCCCGCCGCCCGCCCACCCAGGACCTGCAGACCACCCTTTCGGTGGCGGACCTGAAGCTGGACCTGCTGAAGCGGCAGGTGACGCGCGGCGGCCAGCGCATCGAGCTGCAGCCCCGCGAGTTCCAGCTGCTGGAATACCTGATGCGCCACGCCGGCCGGGTGGTCACCCGCACCATGCTGCTGGAAAGCGTCTGGGACTTCCATTTCGACCCGAAGACGAACATCGTGGAGACGCACATGAGCCGTCTTCGGGGCAAGATCGACCGCGGCCGCAGCGAGGAGCTGATCCACACCGTGCGCGGCGCCGGCTACTGCCTGCGCGGACCGGACTAGAGCGGCGGGGGGTGTTCCGCTCCACCAGCCTGCGTCTGGCCGCGCTCTACACGGCGGCGTTCGCCCTGGCGGTGGTGGTGCTGGGCGCGATCACGCTGCTGACCACCCGCGCCACCCTCAAGCAGCAGTTCGACTCGCGGATCAACGCCGAGGCCCTGTCGCTGGGCCAGGAGTTCCGCCTGGAGGGCCTGACCGGGGTGGTCGAGGCGGTGCAGGAACGCGACCGCACCCCGGGCGCCCTGGAATACGGCCTGCAGTCGCCGGGCGGCCAGGCGCTGGCGGGACGCCTTGCCTCGGCCCGAACGCCCCTGGGCTGGTCGGAGCTGACCACCCGCCAGCCGGGCGGCGAGATGGAATCGGTGCGGGTGCTGACCTCCGCCCTGCCCCAGGGCTACCGGCTGGTGATCGGCGACGACGACGAGCGCAGCGAGGCGCTGGAGCGCGCCGTGATGGAGGGCTTCGGCTGGGCCTTCGCCGGCATCGTCGTGCTGGGCTTCCTGGGCGGCTACGGGCTCAGCTTCGACATGCACCGGCGGCTGGCGGCCATGACCGGGGCGGCCGAGGCGATCATCGACGGCGACCTGGCCCGGCGCATCCCGGTGCGCGGCTCGGACGACGACCTGGACCGGCTGTCGGTCACCTTCAACCGCATGCTCGACCGCATCGGCGCGCTGATGGACAGCCTGCGCCAGGTGTCCAACGACATCGCCCACGACCTGCGCACGCCCCTGACCCGCCTGCGCCAGCGGCTGGAGGCCTCGCGCACCCTGGCGTCGGTCGAGGCGCGGGGCGAGGCCGTGGAAGGCGCCCTCGGCGACGTCGACGCCATCCTGGAGACCTTCGCCGCCCTGCTCCGCATCGCCCAGATCGAGGGCGGCGCCCGCCGGGCGGCCTTCCGACCGCTGGACCTGGCCGCCATCGCCCGCACGGTGGTGGAGGCCTTCGCCCCCTCGGCCGAGGACGCCGGCCAGAGCCTGACGCTGCAGGCCGGCGGCGAGCCGACCATCGACGGCGACCGGGAGCTGCTGACCCAGATGCTGGCCAACTTGGTGGAGAACGCCCTGCGCCACGGGGGTCCCAGCGCCCGGGTGGTGGTCCGCGTGGCCGCCGAGGGCGCCCGCGCCCTGGTGTCGGTGGCCGACGACGGGCCGGGGGTGCCCGAGGCCGAGCGCGCGCGGATCTTCGATCGCTTCTACCGGCTGGAGCGCAGCCGCTCCACGGCGGGCAGCGGCCTCGGCCTGGCGCTGGTGGCCGCCATCGCCCGCCTGCACGAGGCGGCGGTCGAGCTGGACGACGCCCGCCCGGGCCTGGTGGTGCGGATCCGGTTTCCCCCGAGGTAGGGCCAACATTGGGGATTCCCAACCTGGCGGTCAGGCCGCCGTCATCACAAGGGTCCTAAGTCCGGGGCTGGTGAGCAGACAGGCGCCGATGAGTCGCGACCGCCGACCGTGCCGATGATCCTCGTGCGAACCGCCCGCCGGGCCGCGGCGTTCACGCTGCTGGCGGCGCTCGGCGCCTGCGCGGCCGCCGGCCCGCGCCCCCTGCCGACCGCCCCGTCCACCGCCGCCGCCGTGGCCGATCTCGAGGTCGACGCCGCGAGCCTTCGGCTGGCGCCCCTGAAGGCCATCGTGATCGATCCCCGCGACGGCCTGGATCCCGACGAGATCGCCGTCCTGGCCGTGCTGAACAGCCCCGAGCTCAGGGCCCGGCGCGCCGCGGCCAAGGTCAGCCAGGCCCAGGTGTTCAACGCCGGCCTGCTGCCCGACCCCCAGATCAGCGGCAGCGCCGACTTTCCCGCCAGCCCCGGCGCGACCATCGCCTATGCGGTCTCGGCCGCCGTCGACGTGCAGGCGCTGATCACCCGCTCGGCGGCGCTGGCGGCGGCCAAGGGGAGCGCCCGCCAGGCCGACCTCGACCTGCTGTGGGCCGAATGGCAGGTGGCCCAGCAGGCGCGCCAGCTGGCCTGGACGGCGATGACCGACGAGGCCCGCGCGGCGCTGCTGCGGCGCGTCCGCGACCAGGCGCGCCAGCGCGCGGGAGCGAGCGCGGCCGCCATGGCCCGCGGCGACGCGACCGGCCCCGCCGCCGGCGCCGACCTGGCGGTGGAGATGGACGTCCAGGCCCAGCTCACCTTGGCCGAACACGACGCCGCCAAGGCGCGGCTCGACCTCAACGCCCTGCCGGACCTCAAGCCCGAGGTCCGCGTCCCGCTGGCGCCGGGCCCCTCCCCCACGACCTACGGGCCGGACGCCCTCGCCGCGGCCGCCCGACAGGTGGCCGACCGGCGGCCCGACCTGCTGGCCCTGAAGGCCGGCTACGCCGCGCAGGACGCCAGGCTGCGGCAGGCCATCCTGACCCGGTTCCCGCTGCTGAACCTCTCGGCCAACCACGCCGGCGACAACACCGGCATCCTGTCCAACGGCGTGGCGGGGACCTTCGCCCTGCCGATCTTCAACGGCAACCGCGGCCAGGTGGCGATCGAGAAGGCCACCCGCGAGCAGCTGCACGACGAATACCAGGCCCGCCTGGACCAGGCCGAGGCCGAGGTCGCCGCCGCCCGGGCCGAGCTCGTCTCCGACCGGCAGGCCCTGGGCGAGCTGGAGGCCTCGGTCCCGAGGCTGGAGGCGATCGCCCGGCAGGCCTCGGCCGCCTACGCCCGCGGCGACATCGACGGGGCGACCTATCTGACGCTGGTCCAGAACGCCCTCGCCCGCCGGGCCGACCTCGAGGACAAGCGCCTGGCGGCCCTGCAGGCCGAGGCGTCCCTGGAGCAGGCCTTGTTCCTGCCACCCGCCGAACTGGGGGCCTCATGAGACGCATTCCCGCCTGGACCTGGGGCCTGGCCGCCGCGGCGCTGGTGGCGGTCCTGCTGTTCCTGCTGCTGCACAAGGGCGGCGACGAGGAGGCCGACTCGGGCCCCGAGGTCCAGGCCACCGCGACCGTGACCCTGGCCCCGGTTCAGTCGCAAGACGTCGCCACCGTGGTGCGCGCCTACGGGACCATCCAGCCGGCGGCGGACGCGGCCATCACCGTGGCCGCGCCCAAGGCCGCGGTGGTCACCGGCCTGCTCGTGGGGCTGGGCCAGCAGGTCCGGGCCGGCCAGCCGCTGCTGACCCTGGCCAACGCGCCGGCGACCCAACAGGCCTACCGCCAGGCCGCCGACGCGGTGAGCTTCGCCGAGACCGACCTCGCCCGGCTGCAGCGCATGGCGGGCGAGCACCTGGCGACCAACGACCAGGTCAGCGCCGCCCAGAAGACCCTCGCCGACGCCCGCGCGGCCCTCGCGGCGCAGACCGCCCAGGGCGCGGACCGCACGAGCCAGGTGGTGACGGCGCCGGCCGCCGCGGTGGTGACGGCGCTGGCCGCCAAGGCGGGCGACCGGGTGGCCCAGGACTCCCCGCTGCTCACCCTCGCCCGGTCGGGCGCGCTGGCGGCGGCCCTGAACGTGCAGTCCGACGCGGCCGGCGCGGTGAGGGCCGGCCAGGCGGCCAGCGTGATCTCCGCCTTCGGCGGCGCGCCCCTGGCCGTGCGGCTCTCCACCGTCGGCCGGCTCTCCGATCCCGCCACCCGCGCGGTGACGGCCATCGCGCCGGTCCCGGCCGGCGCCTTCCCGGTGGGCGAGGCGGTGCAGGCCGACATCGTCACCGGGACCCACCAGGCCCTGGTCGCGCCGCGGGCGGCGGTGGTGTTCGACGAGACCGGCGCCCACGTCTTCACCGTGGTGGGCGGCAAGGCCCACCGGGTGTTCGTCAAGGCCGGCGCCGACCACGGCGACCAGATCGAGCTGACCGGACCCATCGCGGCCGGCGCCACCGTCGCGGTGCAGGGGGCCTACGAGCTGCAGGACGGCATGAGCGTGCGGACGGGCGCCCCATGAGCCTGGCGCACTTCGTCGAGCGGCGCCGACGATCGCTGCTGACGCTGCTGTTCATGCTGATCGCGGGCGGCGTCGTCGCGGCCTTCTCGATGCCGGTGTCGCTGTTCCCGAACGCGCGCTTCCCGCACATCGACATCACCGTGGACGCCGGCGACCGGCCGATCGACCAGATGGAGGCGGTGGTCACCCGCCCGGTCGAACAGGCGGTGCGCGCCGTGCCGGGCATCCGCGACCTGCGCTCCACCACCAGCCGAGGCGACGCCGAGCGGTCGATCAACTTCGGCTGGGGCTCGGACATGTACCTGGCGCTGCAGCGCGTCCAGGCGGCCCTGACCCAGCTGCAGCCCGATTTGCCGCAGGGCGTGACCTTCGACGCCCACCTGATGGACCCGGCGTCCTATCCCATGGCCGGCTACAGCCTGACCTCGCCGACGGCGACGCCGACCGAGCTGCGCCGCTTCGCCGACCGGGTGCTGGCGCCCATGCTCTCCACCGTCGACGGCGTGGCCAAGGTCGACTCCCAGGGCGGCGCCATCGGCGAGTACCGCGTCTCGGCGGACCCGGCGCGGCTGGCGGCCTACGGCCTGTCGCTGGCCGACCTCGGCCAGGCGCTGTCGAGCTCCAACCTGTTCGAGTCGGTGGGCCGCCTGCAGGACCGCGGCAAGCTGTTCCTGATCTTCGCCGACGCGCGGCTGAGCGATCCCCTGAAGATCGGCGATGTGGTGGTGAAGACTTCCGGCGGCTCGGTCGTGCACGTCCGCGACGTGGCCAGCGTCGAGGCGGCGGGGGCGCCGCAGTGGATCCGGGTCACCGCCGACGGCCACGACGCGGTGCTGGTGAACATCTACCAGCAGCGGGGCGGCAACACCGTCCGGATCACGCGCGACATCGACAAGGTCATGCAGCGGGCCCGCGCCCTGGGCCCCGCCGACGTGATGATCGCCAACTGGTACGACCAGAGCCGGCTGATCACCGGCTCGGCCGGCGGCCTGCGCGACGCCATCGTGATCGGGGTGATCCTGGCCGCGCTGGTGCTGCGGGTGTTCCTGCGCAACTGGAAGGTCACCCTGGCGGCGGTGATCGCCGTGCCGGCCACCCTGGCGGCGACCACCCTGGTGCTGCGCATCATTGGCCAGAGCTTCAACATCATGACGCTGGGCGGCATGGCGGCGGCCATCGGCCTGATCATCGACGACGCCATCGTCATGATCGAGCACATCGAGCGGCGGCTGGCGGGGGCGCTCGACCACGGCGGGGCCAGGGTGCAGGCGGCCGCGGCGGAGTTCCTGCGCCCCCTGTTCAGCTCGTCGGCGGCCACCACCGTGATCTTCATCCCCCTGGCCTTCCTGACCGGCGTGACCGGCGCCTTCTTCAAGGTGCTGTCGATCACCATGGCGGTGGCGCTGCTGCTGTCGTTCCTGACCGCGTGGTGGATCGTGCCGGTGGTGGTCGAGCGGTTCGTGGCCGGTCGGGCGCGGGTGGCGGCCCTGGATCCGAACGGCCGGCTGATGTCGGGCTACCGCCGCGCGCTCGAGGCGGCGGTCGGGCGCCGCTGGCTGGCCCTGGCGGCGGTGCTGGCGCTGATGCTGCTGGGCGGGCTGGCCTTCACCCGCGTCGGCACCGGCTTCATGCCCCAGATGGACGAGGGCGGCTTCACCCTCGACTATGTCGCCCCGGCCGGCATGTCGCTGACCGAGACCGACCGGCTGCTGACCCAGGCGGCGGCGATCATCCGCGCGACGCCGGACGTGCTCACCTATTCCCGCCGCACCGGCACCCAGCTCGGCGGCTTCCTGACCGAGCCCAACACCGGCGACTTCTTCATCCGGCTCAAAGAGGGCCGGCGGCGGCCGATCCAGACGGTGATGGACGACATCGCCGGCCGCATCCAGTCGACCATCCCCGGGCTGGAGATCGAAACCTCGCAGCTGATGGAGGACGAGATCGGCGACCTGACCGGCGTGCCGCAGCCGATCGAGGTCAAGCTCTACGGCGCCAGCGAGGCGGTCCTGCACGCCACCGGCCGACGCGTCGCCGAGGAGATCGGCAAGGTGAAGGGCGTCACCGAGATCAAGGACGGGGTGGTGATCGCCGGCGACGGGCTGGACGTGAAGATCGATCCCGCGCGAGCCGCCATCGAGGGGATCGATCCGGTCGAAGCGGGCAGGCAGATCGACGACCTGCTGTCCGGGAACGTCGCGACCCAGGTGCAGTCCGGCGCCTATCTGGTGGGAGTGCGCGCCTGGATCCCGCCCGCGGCCCGCTCGCGCGTGGAGCAGATTGGGGCGCTGATGCTGAAGGCGCCCGACGGCCACCTGTTCCCGCTGAGCCGCATCGCCGCGGTCGCCAACCTGACCGGCCAGGCCGAGGTCGACCGGGAGAACATGAGGCGCCTGGACGCCGTCACCGCCCGGGTGGTCGGCCGCTCCAGCGGCTCGGCCGCCAAGGAGGTCCAGGCCCTCGTCGCCAAGGCGGGCCTGCCGCCGGGGGTCACCTTCGAGATGGGCGGCCTCTACGCCGAGCAGCAGGCCGCCTTCCGCGGCATGGCCATGGTGTTCGCCGCCGCGGTCGCCGCCGTGTTCGTGCTGCTGCTGTTCATCTACGAGCGGTTCCGCATCGCCTTCGCCATCATGCTGATGCCGCTGGCGGCCGCCACGGCGGTGGCCCTGGGGCTCTGGATCGCCCACGTCGAGATGAACATCATGGCGCTGATGGGCATGACCATGATCATCGGGATCGTCACCGAGGTGGCGATCTTCTACTTCACCGAGTACGAATCGCTGATCGCGGAGGGCCGGCCGGCCGAGCAGGCGCTGATCGAGGCGGGGGTGAACCGGCTGCGGCCCATCGCCATGACCACCCTGGCCGCCATCCTCGCCCTGACACCCCTGGCGCTGGCCCTCGGCAGGGGCTCGGAGATGGAGCGCCCGCTGGCCATCGCCATCATCGCCGGCCTGATCGCCCAGGGTCCCCTGGTGCTGCTGGCCATGCCCGCCTTCTACCGCCTGATCGGCGGCGTACGTTCGGACACCAAGAACCAGGCCGCGGCCTGAAGCAGGGAGGCTTCAATGCAGGACCAATCCACCCATCGGATCCTAGGGGGCGCCGCGCCGGCCCTGGCGGCGGCGCTCCTGGCGCTCTGCGCCGGCTCGGCCCTGGCGGCGCCGGCCTACAAGCCCGCCGGCGCCGTGCCGCTCGGCGATCCGCCGTTCTGGGACTATGCGGTCTCCGATCCGATCACCGGGCGGGTCTATGTGGCCCACGCCGACAAGGTGGCGGTGATCGACGGGCGCGCCGGCAAGCTGATCGGCAACGTCGAGGGCATTCCCGGCGGGACCCACGGCATCGCCATCTCGGCCGCCACCGGCCAGGGCTTCACCGACGACGGGCGCAACGGCCAGGCCATCGCCTTCGACCTCAAGACCCTGAAGGTGACCGCCCACATCCCCGCCGACCAGGACGCCGACGGCATCGCCTTCGACAAGGGCACCGGCCACGTCTTCGTCGTCGACGGCGATCCGAAGAAGATCACCGTGGTCGATCCCAGGACCGACAAGGCGGCGGCCACCATCGATGTGGGCGAGAAGATGGAATATCCGGTCGGCTCGGACGGCGAGGTGTTCATCGCCGGCGTCGAGAAGCGCGACCTGATCGAGGTCGATCCGCGCACCAACGGGGTGATCGCCCGCTGGCCGATCCCCGACTGCGAGGCGCCCCACGGCCTGGCGGTGGACGGCCGCAACCACAGGGCCTTCGTCGGCTGCGAGAACGCCAAGATGATGGTGGTCGACACCCGCAACGGCAAGCTGGTGACCGAGCTCGCCATCGGCCGCGGCAACGACGCCGTCGCCTACGATTCCAACCGCAAGCGGGTGTTCAGCTCCAACGGCCGGGACGGCACCATCAGCGTCTTCGAGGAAGTCTCGCCCGACAAATACGTCCAGCTCGAGGACATCCCGACCCAGGTCAGCGGCCGGACCATGACGGTGGACACGCTCACCGGGCGGCTGTTCGTGCCGGCGGCGGAGCGGGATCCCAACTCCCCGGCCGGCCAGCGGCCGCGGATGATCGCCGGCAGCGCCCGGGTGCTGATGTTCGATCCGGTGCGGTAGGCCCGCCGCCGAGCCCGCCTGGCCTCAGGCGGGCTCGAGCACCATGTGGCCGACGGCGGTGTTGGAGGCCGGCACGTGGTAGAAGCGGTGCAGCTCGCGGGCCTTCGGGCCCAGGGCGCCGCGCATCACCAGCCACATGATCAGCTCCACGCCCTCCGAGCCGGCCTCCACGATGAACTCCTTGTGGCCGATGCGGCGGAGGGCCTCGGGGTCCTGGGTCAGCTTGTCCAGAAACCCCGTGTCGAAGGCCTGGTTGATGTGGCCGGCCCGCTCGCCGGTCAGCTGGTGGCTCATCCCGCCGGTGCCCCAGACCTGCACCTTCAGGTCCTCGGGGAAGCTCGCCACGGCCCGGGCGATGGCCTCGCCCAGTTTGTAGCAGCGCTCGCCCGAGGGCGGCGGGTGCTGGATGACGTTCACCGCCAGGGGGATCACCCGCACCGGCCAGGCCTCGGGCTGGCCGAACATCAAAGAGAGCGGCACGGTCAGGCCGTGGTCGACGTCCAGGCGGTTGACGATGGTGAGGTCGAACTCCTCGCCGATCAGGCTCTCGGTGAGGCGCCAGGCCAGGGGCTGATGACCCATCACCACCGGCACCGGCCGCGGCCCCCAGCCCTCGTCGGCCGGCGCGAAGGCCTCGGCGCAGCCGATGGCGAAGGTGGGCACCACCTCCATCGAGAAGTTCGAGGCGTGGTCGTTGTAGACCAGGACGACCACGTCGGGCCGGTGCTCGGCGAGCCAGCGCCTGGTCCACTGGTAGCCCTGGAAGATCGGCGCCCAGTCCGGCTCGGCCGCGCGGCCGTTGTCGAGCGCCGCGCCGATGGCCGGCACGTGGCTGGTGGCGATCCCCGCGGTGATCCGGGCCATGCCCCTTTCTCCTATTTCGTCATCCCGGAAGCCGCGCAGCGACTATCCGGGATCGCAGCAGACGCCGGCGCTCCGGACCGATCCCGGCTCTCCACCCCCGCGGGGCTCCGGCCGGGATGACAATTCGAGTCGTCCTTAGGCCGCCAGCGCCGCCGGCTTGCGGCCGCCCGCGCGCATCATCGCGGCATAGTCCTCGACCGACTGGCCGGCCAGCGAGGCGGCGACCGACTGGGTGCTCCTGCCGTCGGTGGCGGCCAGCTTCAGCACGAAGAAGATGTTGCCGCCCAGCTCCAGCATCCGGCCATAGTCGCGGGCCACGACGGCGTCCTTCTGAGCCTGGTCCAGCGACCACTCATCGAGATAGGCGCGCTCGCCGGATTTGAAGCGGGCGCGGTTCTCGGGCTTCATCAGCGACATGCAGAACTGGTTCAGGCCGAATCCCTTGCGGGCGAGCTCGCCGGTGAAGACGATGGTCCCGGGAATGTCGTTGGACCGGAGCGGTTGACGGGTGGGCATAATTCACATATCCGAAATTTCGTGATTATGAAAACACAGAACGGGTCCGCCGTCAAATCCGCCGCGCGGGCCATGGACATCGTCGAGCACGTGGCCCTGCAGGGGCCGGTGAACGCGCGGGGAATCGCCCGGGCGACGGGGGTGCCCGAGAGCAGCCTGTCGTACCTTTTGGCCACCCTGGTGGACCGGGGCTGGCTGGCCCAGGCGGCCGACCGCACCTATTCGGCGGGCCCTGCCCTGGCCCGTCTGGCCGCCGGCTCGCAGGCCCCCCTGGTGGACCGCGCCCGCCCGGTGCTGCGCGCGCTCAGCGCCGCCACCCACGAGACCGCCTCGCTGTTCATCCGCCGCGGCTACGAGATCGAGGTGCTGGAGGTAGAGCTGTCCACCCACGACCTGAGGTTCACCCCCCAGCCCGGCCAGCGGATGCCGCTGCACAGCTTCGCCGGCGGCAAGGCGCTGCTGGCCCGCATGCCGGCGGACGAGCTCGACGCCTATTTCCGCGAGTCGGCCCGCAGCCGCTTCACCGAACACACCATCTGCGAGGAGGCCGCCCTGCGCCGCGAGATCGCCGACTGCCGGGCCCGGGGCGCCGCCGTCTCGCTGGAGGAGCACTCGGCGGGCGTCAACGGCGTGGCCGTGGCCCTGGACGACATGCACAGCGTCTCGATCGCCATGCCCTCGGCCCGCTTCTCCCCCGCCATCGAAGCCCACACCATCGCCGCCCTGAAGGACGCCGCCGCGGGCCTGGGCGCCGGCTGAGCATTAGACTTTGCCCGCTCATCCCGGCGGAGGCCGGGAGGCACGGTTAACAGAGCCGCCGCCGCCCTCCCCCCTTCGGCTCCAGCGCTTGAACACCGCCAGCTCCAGCCGGCGCCACGCGTCGGAGCGGAAGCCGAGGATGGGGTTGAAGGGGTTGGTGCGCATGTAGACGTAGATGGCGCGGCGGGGCCGGCCGTCCTGGGCCTCGCCGCGGCGGTGGAAGCCGACGGTGTCGGCCAGCACCAGGGTGTTGGCGGGCACGGCCACGGCGACGGGTTCCGGCAGGCCCATCGCTTCCAGGTCTTGCGGGCCGGCGCGGAAGGAGCCGGCCGAGACGTGCTCGTCGGGGCTGGAGCGCGCCCGGAGGCTCTGGGCGTACTCCCAGGCCAGCCGCCGCCGGGTCAGCCGGTGCGAGCCCGGCACATATTCGAACGGCCCCTGGCCCGGATCGACATCGTCCAGGAAGAACCAGCCCTTCAGCGTCGGGTGGAAGGTGTCGGCGTGCAGGTTCTTCTGCGGGTCGCTCTGGTTGGCGGCGAAGTCGCGCTCCAGCACCTGCACCTGGCAGAACGGATGCTTGAGCCGGGAGCCCACGTAGTTGCAGAGGCCGAGGAACCGGGGGTCGCGGACGAATCGCTTCAGGTTCGGCGCCCGGGCCAGGGCCTCGTCGTCCACCAGCGAGAGCTGGGTCCTGGTGTCGCCCTCCTGGATCCGGCGCGGCGCGGCGGCCGCCAGGGCGGAGGCCTCCCGGCGCAGGGCCTCGAACACCTCGGCCGGCAGGAAACCCGGCACGACCACATAGCCGTCGCGGCGGAAGGCGGCCCTGAGCCGGGCCGGGACCAGCGGGGCCAGCGCCGCGCGCCGGGCGGCGGTGACGCCGTGGGCGGCGAGCTTGCGCCCCACATGCAGGCCCAGCCGGTTCAGCGTGCGGCTGCCGATCAGCCCGTTGGCGCGGAACGACTTGGCGCCCGAGACGAGCTGGAGCGCCCAGAGCGGGGCCGCCGCGATCCGCGCCGCCTTGATCATCCCTGGCCCTGATCCCCTTGCTCGCCGCCCTCGCGGCGCAAGCGCCGATCATCGTCCATGAGCCCGCTCCAGGCCAGGGCCTGGCCGCGATCGAGCCAAACGCGGCCGGCCGCGTTTCCTCTGGGCGGCGGCGGGGCCTCCACGCTAAGAAGCCCCGCAAAGGGCGATAGGCCCGAACCTCGGGGAGACGTGAATGGCCTGGCGGAAGGACCACATCGACCACCTGACCAAGGTGATCCAGGACGACATTGCCAAGGACCGCTACTTCGGCTGCGTAATCAAGGCGGCCCAGGACGGCGACGTCGGCATCGAGATGGCCTTCGGGACCGAGAAGGGCGAGATGTCCAAGGCCCTGAAGCTGGACAGCGTGTTCAGCATCTTCTCGGTCACCAAGGCGATCACCAACGTCCTGGTGTTCCGCGCCATCGAGCAGGGCCAGCTGGCCCTGACCACCAAGGTCTCCTCGGTGATCCCCGAGTTCTCCGGCGGCCTGCGCCAGAACCTGACGGTGTTCGACCTTTTGACCCACGCCTCGGGCCTGCCCAGCGTGTTCACGCCCCAGCCCGGCATGAACATCGACAACCTCGACGAGATCGTCGCCGCCATCGTCCGGAATATTCATTCGACAGAGGAGCCTGGCCGAAGGGTCGACTATTCCCCGATCGCCCACCATGCCCTCTTGGGCGAGATGGTCCGCCGCGTCGACCTCAAGGGCCGCTCCTATCGCCAGATCGTCCACGAGGACCTGTTCGACCCGCTGAAGATGACCTCCTCGGCCATCGGCCGGCGCCAGGACCTGGCCGACCGCCACGTGGTGCCGGTGTTTGGCGGCAACGCCCCCACCGAGCACAGGAGCTCGCGCGTACCCGGCCAGAACGGCGCCTTCGAGGACCCGGACGCGGAGATGCCCTGGGTGGGCGCGGTCTGCTCGGTCCCCGACCTCTGGCGCTTCGCCGAGATGCTGCGCCGGGGCGGCGAGCTGGACGGCGAGCGGATCCTGGGACCCGCCATCATCGAGCTGGCCACCCGCAACTGGACCGGCGACAAGCCCAACGAGCTCTACAAGGGCGTCGCCCACCGCGCCGGCTGGCGGCCGTTCCCGGCCTACATGGGCCTGGGCTTCGCCCTGCGCGGCGACGGCGTCCACCACGCCCTCTACGGCACCCTGTGCTCGCCCCAGACCTTCGGCAACTATGGCGCCGGCTCCTCGCTGTTCTGGGTCGACCCGGTGCGCGGCGTCACCTTCGCCTTCCTGAGCGCGGGGGTGATGAACAGCGCCGAGAACATCGAACGCTTCCAGCGCATCTCGGACGTGGTCAGCGCGGCGGTGGTTTAGTCAAACCCACTCCGTTCATCCCGGCGGAGGCCGGGATGAGCGGGAGGGGGATGGATCACGGGCGGGGAGCGACCGCCCGGCACACCTCGTCCACCTGGGCCGCGACGGGCTGGCGGATGTCGATGACGATGGGGTGCTCGTCGGGGGTCGGCGCTTCCAGGGTCTGGAACTGGCTGTCCAGCAGCGAGGGGGGCATGAAGTGGCCCCGGCGGGCTTCCACGCGCTGGAGGATCAGGGCCTCCTCGCCCTTCAGATAGACCAAGCGCGTCGCCGGCTGGCCGTCGCGCAGCCGGTCGCGATAGGCGCGCTTCAGGGCCGAGCAGGTGATGACGCCGCTCTCTCCCGCGGCGGCCCGGGCGTCGATCCAGGCCCGGACGGCGGCCAGCCAGGGCGCCCGGTCGGCGTCGTCGAGGGCATGGCCGGAGCGCATCTTGTCGATATTGGCCTGGGGGTGCAGGTCGTCGCCCTCCTGGAAGGGCCAGCCCAGCCGCTCGGCCACCGGCCGGGCGATGGTCGTCTTGCCCGAGCCCGAGACGCCCATCACCACCAGCACCACCGACCTGGTCACCCCGCCGTCTCCCCGATGCGCGGCAAGAGGATCTCGCGCACCGCCCGCGCGAAGCCGTCCTGGTCGTTGCCGGCCGGGCTGACCGCCATGGCCGCGGCCTTCACCTTTTCGGGCGACTGGTCCATGGCCACCGAGAAGCCGGCCACCTGGAACATCGCCACGTCGTTGAACATGTCGCCGACCACGGCGGTGTTCCCGGGCTCGACGCCGATCCGCCGGCAGAGCGCCTTCACCCCGTCGCCCTTGTCGGCGCAGAGGTGGGTGACGTCGAGATAGTAGTCCTGCGACTGCTCGACCTGGGCGTGGCGGTGCAGCAGCCGCCTGAGCTCCGACGTCAGCCGCGCCAGCAGGCCGTGGTCGTCCGACACCCCGACGATCTTGTCGATCCGGCCGATGACGTGGTCGAAGCCCGACACCACGGTCGGCCCGAAGCCGATGGTCCGGCGCTCGTGATCGACCCTGAGGCCGTCAGGGTTTTTGGCCAGCCAGGCGCCGTCGGCATAGACCCAGGCCTCCACCGCCTCGCCTTCCATCCGCCCAAGCGCCTCGCGCGACGCATGGGCGTCCAGCCGATGGGCCTCGATCAGGCTCTGGTCCGGCGCGAACAGCGTGCCGCCGTTGAAGGCGGCCAGGGGCTCGGTGACGCCCAGATCCCCCACGACCGCCTCCATGCCCCGCGGCGGACGGCTGGAGATCAGGGTGAAGCGCACCCCGGCCGCCTTGAGGCTCTGCACGGCCGCGATGGCCTCGGGCGTCAGCCGCTTGTCGCTGGTGACCAGGGTGCCGTCGACGTCGGAGATCACCAGCTCGATGGGCCGGGCCTCGGCCATCAGTCCTTGGAGCCGATCTCGACGTGGCCGCCGAAGCCGAAGCGCATGGCCGAGAGCAGCTTCTCGCCGAAGGTGTGCTCCTCGCGCGAGCGGAAGCGGGCGTAGAGGGCCGAGGACAGCACCTCGGCCGGCACCGCCTCCTCGATGGCCGCCTCGATGGTCCAGCGGCCCTCGCCCGAGTCGGCCACCGCGCCGGTGAACTTCTCCAGCTTGACGTCGCCGGCCAGGGCCTGGGCGGTCAGGTCCAGGAGCCAGGACGACACCACGCTGCCGCGCCGCCAGACCTCGGCGATATCGGACAGGTTCAGGTCGTAGCGCTGGTCTTCCGGCAGGTCGGCGGAATCCTTGTTCTTCAGGATGTCGAAGCCCTCGGCGTAGGCCTGCATCAGGCCGTACTCGATGCCGTGGTGGACCATCTAGACGAAGTGGCCCGCGCCCACCGGCCCGGCGTGGATGTAGCCGTGCTCGGCGCGGGTGTCGGCGCCCTTGGTGCGGGGGATGGTCCCCAGCCCCGGGGCCAGGGTCCTCAGGATCGGCTCGACCCGCTCGAAGGCCTCCACCTCGCCGCCGACCATCATGCAGTAGCCGCGCTCCAGGCCCCAGACGCCGCCCGAGGTGCCGACGTCCAGATAGGTCAGGCCCTTGCCCTTCAGCGCCTTGGCCCGGCGGATGTCGTCCTTGTAGAAGGTGTTGCCGCCGTCGATGACGGTGTCGCCCGCCTCCAGCACCTCGCCCAGCGCCGCCACCGTCTCCTCGGTGGGGCCGCCAGCCGGCAGCATCACCCAGACCGCCCGCGGCGCCTCGAGCCTGGCGGCGAGGTCCTTCAGGTCCTTGGCGCCGGTGGCGCCGTCCTTGGCCAGGGCATCCACCGCCTTGGCGTCGCGGTCGTAGACCACGCAGGCGTGGCCGTCCTGCATCAGCCGCCGGGCGATATTGCCGCCCATGCGGCCAAGGCCGATGATCCCGAGCTGCATGCTCTTCACCCCAATGCCTTGTCGACCGCGCCGGCCAGCCACTTCAGCCCGCCCTCGACGTCGCCGCCGAGGTCGAGCCGGATCACCCGCCGGCCGCGCTCGACCAGGACGCCCATGTCGCCGCGGGCCTGGGCCGCCTCGACCACCTTGAAGCCGTAGCGCTGGCCGGGGACGGGAATGTCCCGGGCCGGCTCGTGGATGATCTGCAGGAAGACGCCCGAGTTCGGGCCGCCCTTGTAGGCCTGGCCGGTGGAGTGCAGGAAGCGGGGGCCGAAGCCCAGCACGGTGGCCACCTTCTTGCGGTCGCGGATGCGGGCGCGGATCGCCTGCAGCGCCTGGATATGGGGATGGCTGCGGTCGATGTAGGCCAGCAGGCCCACGTAGTCGCCGTCCTTCACCTGCCTCAAGTGGGCCTCTAGATAGGCCTCGACCGTGCGGGCGCCCGACAGATCCTGCAGGGCCTGGGCGTTGCGCGGATCGGCGTAGATCGCCACGCCCTCGCCGCGCGCGAACGCCGTCTCGGGCTCCAGCCGGCCGGTCGCTTCGTACTGGTCGGTGAGCTGGCGCGCCTTGACCTTGCTGGCTTCCACGTCGGGCTGGTCGAAGGGGTTCAGCCCCATCACCGCCCCGGCGACGGCGGTGGCGACCTCCCAGCGGAAGAACTCCTGGCCGATGTCCTCGCGGCGCTTCAGGTCGATCCAGACCAGCGGATGGCCGGCCTCGGCCAGGGCGTCGGCCAGGGCGTCGAGCTCGGGCTCGTCGTGGCCTTCCAGGCGCAGATAGGCGAACACCCGGTCGCGGCTGTAGACGCTCACGGGACCGACCGGCTCGGCGTCCACCGGGATCAGCGCCTGGCCCTGCTTGCCGGTGGATTCCGCCAGGAGCTGCTCGAGCCACGCGCCGAGGTCGGCGATGCCCTTGGAGGCCAGGATCGAGACCTTGTCGCGCCCGCCCTTGGCCGCGGTCCCCAGCAGGCAGCCGAGCTCCACCCCCGGATTGGAGGCCGCCGCGGGGCCGCAGGCGGCGACCATCTCGCCGGTGGTCTCGAACAAGCGGTCGAGGTCCACGCCCATGGCCGCGGCCGGGACCATGCCGAAGTTGGACAGCACCGAATAGCGGCCGCCGATCTGGGGCTCGCCGTGGAACACGCGGCGGAAGCCCTCCTGGTTCGCCACGGCCTCCAGCTTGGATCCGGGATCGGTGACGGCGACGAAATGGCCGCCCGCCGCCTCGCCCAGCGCCGCCTTGGCCAGGGCCCAGAAATGCCGCTGCAGGATGTCGGGCTCCAGCGTCGTCCCCGACTTGGAGGAGACCACGAAGAGGGTGCTGCTCGGGTCGATCTGGGCCTCGAAGCGGCGGATCTGGTCGGCGTCGGTGGAGTCCAGCACCAGCAGCTGCGGAAAGCCCGCCTGGGCCCCGAAGGTCTGGGCCAGCACCTCGGGGCCGAGGCTCGAGCCGCCCATGCCGATCAGCAGCACGTGGGCGAAGGACGCCGCCTTCACCTCGGCCTGGAAGGCCTTCAGCGCCACGAGGTCGACGCAGCCGGCGTCGCCCGCGTCCAGCCACCTCAGCCACCTGGCCTCGTCCTGGCCGGTCCAGAGGCTGGCGTCGCGGGCCCAGAGCCGGCGGGCCCAGCCTTCGCCGGCCGCCCGCTGGATCGCCTCGTCGACCTCGGCCTGCAGCTCCGCCGGCAGGCGCGTCAGATGCGCGTTCACGCGGTCTCGCCCATCATCTCGTCGCGCTTGGACTTCACCGCGCCCAGCAGCGTGTCGAAGGACTCGGCGAAGGACTTCACCCCGTCGATCACCAGCTGCTTGGTCACGCCGTCCAGATCCAGGCCGAGGCGCGCCTGGGCCACCAGGACGTCGCTGGCCTCCTCGACGTCGGCCGCCAGGGTGGGCGCCACCACGCCGTGATCCTTGAAGGCCTCCAGGGTCTTGGTGGGCATGGTGTTGACGGTGTCGGGCCCGATCAGGGTCTCGACGTAGAGCACGTCGGAATAGGCCGGGTCCTTGGTCCCGGTGGAGGCCCAGAGCAGGCGCTGGGGCGAGGCGCCGGCCCCGGCCAGGGCCTTCCAGCGGGCGGTCCCGATCATGTCGATGTAGCGCTGGTAGGCGATCTTGGCGTTGGCGATGGCCACCTTGCCGCGCAGGGCCTTCAGTTCATCCGACTGGGGATCGCCGGCCTTCACCCGCTCGTCGATCTTCTTGTCGATCTGGGTGTCGATGCGGCTGACGAAGAAGCTCGCCACCCCGTGCACCTTGGAGACGTCCCCGCCATTGGCCTTGAAGTGCTCGAGCCCCGCCAGATGCGCCTCGGCCACCTTCAGATAGGCGTCCAGGCCGAACAGCAGGGTGACGTTGACGTTGATCCCCTGGCCGATCAGCCGCTGGATCGCCGGCGTCCCCGGCCCGGTGCCGGGCACCTTGATCATCAGGTTCCTGCGGCCCACCGCCTTCCACAGCCGCTCGGCCTCGTGCACCGTCTTCTCGGTGTCCATGGCCAGGTAGGGCGAGACCTCCAGGCTGACGTAGCCGTCCGCGCCGCCGGTGCGGTCCCAGACCGGCTTCAGCTGGTCGGCGGCGTCCTGGATGTCCTTGATCGCCAGCCGCTCGTAGAGGTCCATCGGCTCGCGCACGCCGGAGTCCAGCGCCGCCTTCAGCCGGCCGTCGTAGTCGCCGCCCTCGCCGATCGCCTTCTCGAAGATCGAGGGGTTGGAGGTCATGCCGGTGACGGCGTCCTCGCCGATCAGCCGCTTCAGCTCGCCCCCCTCCATGAGCTTGCGATGCATGTAGTCGAGCCAGATCGACTGGCCCGCTTGCGCGAGCCGCTTCAAGGGATTGGTCATGCCGTCTCCTGATCGCGCCCCCGGCCGAGCTGGCGCCGGGCCGCCTCGAGCACCTTATCCACCGTGAAGCCGAAATGCTTCTGCAGGTCCTTGGCCGGCGCCGACATGCCGAAGCTGCGCATGGCGATCGCCTCGCCGTCGAAGCCGGTGTAGCGGTCCCAGCCGAGCTCGGCCGCCGCCTCCACCGCCACCCGCGCCCGGACCTGGGGCGGCAGGACGCTGTCGCGATAGGCCCGGTCCTGGACCTCGAACAGGTCCCACGAGGGCATCGACACCACCCGCGCCTTCACCCCTTCGGCCGTCAGCCTGTCGTAGGCCTCCAGGCAGAGGTGGACCTCGCTGCCCGTGCTCAACAGGATCACCTCGGGCGCGCCGCCCTCCGCGTCGGCCAGCACATAGGCGCCTTTGGCGACGCCCCTGGCCGAGCCGTACTTCGACCGGTCCAGCGTCGGCAGCGCCTGGCGCGACAGGCTGAGGCAGGCCGGCTTCCCGGTCTGGGCCAGGATCGCCCGCCAGGCCTCGGCCGTCTCGTTGGCGTCGCAGGGGCGCAGGGTGATCATGCCCGGGATGGCCCGGAGCGCCGCCAGCTGCTCGATCGGCTGGTGGGTCGGGCCGTCCTGGCCGAGGCCGATGGAGTCGTGGGTGAAGATGAACACCACCGGCAGCTCCATCAGCGCCGCCAGGCGCGTGGGCGGACGCATGTAGTCGCTGAAGATCAGGAAGGTGCCGGTGTAGGGCCGCAGACCCGCCAGGGCCAGACCGTTGGAGATCGAGCCCATGGCGTGCTCGCGCACCCCGTAGTGGACGTTGCGGCCGCCATAGCTCCGCGGCTGCAGGTCGGTGTCGTTCTCGATGGTGGTCTTGTTGGAGCCCGCGAGGTCGGCCGAGCCGCCCATCAGCCAGGGATAGTCGGGCGCTATGGCGTTCAGCACCTTGCCGGAGGCTTCGCGGCTGGCCATGCCCTTGGCGTCCGGATCGAAGCTGGGGATGGCCTCGTCCCAGCCCTCGGGCGGCTGGCCCGTGGTCAGGCGCTTGAGCTCCTCGGCCAGCGTGGGCTCGGCCTCGCCATAGCGCCGCATCAGCGCGGACCAGGCCTCGCGCGCCTTGGCCCCGCGCGCGCCCAGGCTCGCGTCGAACCGCTCGCGGACCCCGTCCGGCACCAGGAACTGGGCGTCCTCGGGCCAGCCGTAGGCGCGCTTGGTCAGCCGCACCTCCTCCTCGCCCAGGGGGTCGGAGTGGATCTTGGAGGTGCCCTGCTTGTGCGGCGAGCCGTAGCCGATGACGCTGTGGACAAGGATCAGGGTGGGGCGATCCTGGACCTCCAGCACCCTGTCGACCACCCGCGCGAAGGCCTCGCAGTCGTTGGCGTCCTCCACTTCGAAGGTCTTCCAGCCGTAGGCCTGGAAGCGCTTGGCCACGTCCTCGGTGAAGGCGATGTCGGTGTGGCCGTCGATGGTCACGGTGTTGTCGTCGTAGATCCAGCAGAGGTTCGACAGCTTCAGGTGCCCGGCGATCGAGGCGGCCTCGCTGGCCACGCCCTCCATCAGGTCGCCGTCGCTGCACAGGGTCCAGACCCGGTGGCCGAAAATCGGCAGGCCCGGGCGGTTGAAGCGCTGCTCCAGCCAGCGCTCGGCCATGGCCATGCCGACGCTGTTGGCCGCCCCCTGCCCCAGCGGGCCGGTGGTGGTCTCCACCCCGGTGGTGATGCGGTACTCCGGGTGGCCGGGGCAGACGCTGTCCAGCTCGCGGAAGGCCTTGATGTCGTCCAGGCTGACGGCCGGCTTGCCGAGCTTCTTCCCGTGCTGGTCCACCCGCTCGACTCCCGCCAGATGGATCAGGGCGTAGAGCAGCATCGAGGCGTGGCCACAGGACAGCACGAAGCGGTCGCGGTCGGGCCAGGCGGGATCCTTGGGGTCGTAGCGCAGGAAGCGGGTCCACAGGGTGTAGGCCACCGGCGCCAGGCCCATGGGCGCCCCGGCATGGCCGGAATCGGCCTTCTGCACCGCGTCGATGGCCAGGGTGCGGATGGTGTTGATGGCCAGTTCGTCGAGGCTTTCGGCCGCCGGTGCTTGGGGATGTCGAGCCTCGGCCGCGGTCATGACCATGTCCTTCCAGGATCGGCGGCGGAAGATGCGTCGAAAGGGGTGTCCGGCGACGCCGCCTGCAGGGGCGGGATACGCCCGCCCCGCCACGGGACGCAACGGGCGAGCGAGGGGCCGGGTTCCGGCCGGGCGCGGCCCCGATCACATGTTCGGATAATTGGGCCCGCCGCCGCCCTCCGGCGTGGTCCAGACGATGTTCTGGGAGGGGTCCTTGATATCGCAGGTCTTGCAGTGGACGCAGTTGGGCGCGTTGATCACGAAGCGAGGATTCGAGCCCGCCTCGTCATAGACCACCTCGTAGACCGCCGCCGGGCAGTAGAGCCGGGCCGGCTCGCCGTAGAGCGGCAGGTTGCGCTCGATGGGGATCTTCGGATCCTTCAGCTTCAGGTGGCTCGGCTGGTCCTCGTCGTGGGCGGTGTTGGACACGAACACCGAGCTCAGCCGGTCGAAGCTGATCACCCCGTCGGGCTTGGGATAGACGATCTTCGGGTAATCCTTGGCCAGGCCCGTGGCCTCCGCGTCGGTCTTGCCGTGCTTCAGGGTTCCGAACAGCGAGAGCCCAAAGAGCTGGTTGGTCCACATGTCGAGCCCGCCCAGAGCGACGCCCAGCCGGGTGCCGAGCCTGGACCACAGCGGCTTGACGTTGCGCACCAGCTTCAGCTCGCGCTCGACCCACGATGTGTCATAGGCGCCCTGGTAGGCCTTGAGCTCGTCGCCCGAGCGGCCCGCCGCGATGGCCTCGAACGCCGCCTCGGCCGCCATCATGCCGGTCTTGATCGCGTTGTGGCTGCCCTTGATCCGCGGCACGTTCACGAAGCCCGCCGCGCAGCCGATCAGGGCGCCGCCCGGGAAGGCCAGCCTGGGCGCCGACTGCCAGCCGCCCTCGGTGATCGCCCGCGCGCCATAGGAGACCCGCGTGGCGCCCTCCAGCATCGGCCGGATGGCCGGATGCTGCTTGAAGCGCTGGAACTCCTCGAACGGCGAGAGCCACGGGTTGGCGTAGTTCAGGTGCACCACGAAGCCGATGGCCACATAGCGGTCGCCGAAGTGGTAGACGAACGAGCCGCCGCCGGTCTTGTCGTCCAGCGGCCAGCCGAAGGAATGCTGCACCAGCCCCGGCTGGAATTTCTCCTGCGGAACCTGCCAGAGCTCCTTCAGCCCCAGGCCGTACTTCTGCGGCTCGCGCCCTTCGCAGAGGCGGTACTTCGCCTGCACGAGCTTGGAGATCGAGCCCCGCGCGCCCTCGGCCAGCAGCACGTATTTGCCCAGCACATTGAGCCCCGGCTGGTAGTCGGCCTTGTGCGATCCGTCCTTGCCGACGCCGAACACGCCGGCGACCACGCCCTGCAGCGCCCCGTCCTCGCCATAGACCGGCTCGGAGGCGGCCATGCCGGGATAGATCTCCACCCCCAGCGCCTCGGCCTGCTGGCCCATCCAGCGGCAGAGGTTGGCCAAGGAGGCGATGTAGTTGCCGTGGTTGTGCATGAACCCCGGCATCGGCAGCCAGGAGATGTCGATGGCGTCCTTCTCGGTCAGATAGAGCAAGCGGTCCTTGGCGACCGGAGTCTCCAGCGGCGCGCCCTTGTCCTTCCAGTCCGGGATCAGTTCGTTGAGGCCCCTGGGGTCGATGATGGCGCCCGAGAGGATGTGGGCCCCGCTCTCCGAGCCCTTCTCCAGGAGCGCGACCGACAGCGCCGCCCCCTTGGCCGACGCCAGCTGCTTCAACCGGATCGCCGCCGCCAGCCCGGCCGGACCGCCGCCGACGATCACCACGTCGTAGTGCATGGACTCCCGGGCGGGCGCGTCCTGGGTCGGCTCGGCCATGGCGGGGCGTCTCCGGCGGGCGTTGATTGCTCCCAGGGTTTATCGATAGCCTGGGCAAGGGCGGTCAAGTCATTGCGCCCTTCAGAGCCATGGCCCAGCCCATCCCGTCCGACGCCGATCCCAGAGCCCTCGAAAGCCTGCTCGCCTTCTGGAGCGAGGCGGGGGTCGAGGTGTGCGTCGAGGACGAGCCGGTCGATCGGATGGTCCGGGCCGCCCCGCCGTCCCGGCCCGCGGCGCCGGCCCTGCTGCGTCACGCCCCCGCGAGCGAGGCCGTGGCCCCCGAGATCGGCGAGGCGGTGATAGAGGCCAGGGCCCTGGCGGCCGCGGCCGGCGACCTGGGCGCCCTCGCGGAGGCGATCGCCGCCTTCGAGGGCTGCCCGCTCAAGTTCCAGGGCGCGCGCCAGTCGGTGTTCTCGCGCGGGAATCCCCAAGGGCCGGTGATGGCCATCGGCGAAGGCCCGGGCGGCGAGGAGGACCAGCAGGGCGCCCCGTTCGTCGGCCGCGCCGGCAAGCTCCTGGACCTCATGCTTAACGCCGCGGGGCTTCACGATCGTGTGTTCATCACCAACACGGTGTTCTGGCGCCCGCCCGGCAACCGCACCCCGACCCTGCTGGAACAGTCCGTGTGCGAACCCTTCCTGGAGCGCGCGATCGAGCTTGTCGGACCCAAGATGTTGTTGCTGGTCGGCGGAGCATCCGCAAAGTTTATGCTCAAGAAGGACGAGGGGATCCTCAGTCTTCGCGGGAGATGGTTCGAATGGCGCTCGCCTGCCGCAGAGCTTGTTCTGCCCGCCCTGCCGACGCTGCATCCCGCCTTCCTGCTGAGACAACCTGCCGCAAAGAAGAGGGCCTGGTCGGATCTGTTAACTCTAGCGGAACGCCTTGATCGGCAAGCTCGGCCCGCTTAATGCAATAGGGTCGGTGACGCGGCGACATCGGGGGACCGCGTCTTGGGGAGACACAGTCGCTTGATCCGCAGGCTTTTGACGCTTGGCGCGTGCGCCGTGGCCGTGGCCGCCGCGCTTGGCGGTTCGGCCCAGGCCCAGGTCCGCGCCCTGTCGGACCAGGACGCCGCGATCTACGCCGCCGCCTTCCGCGCCGCCTCCCAGGGTGACTTCGACGCCGCCGAGCGCGACGGCGCCGCGGCCAACGACAAGAGCCTGGTCGGCTACCTCAGATTCCAGAAGCTGATCTCGCGCGGGGTGCGCGCCAGCTACGACGACCTCAAGGACTGGCTGGCCCAGTACGCCGACCTGCCGGTCGCCGACCGCATCCTGGCGCTGGCCAAGAAGAAGCGGCCCGAGGGCGATCCCGACCTCAAGACCCCTTCCGGCGCCGCGACCGCGGGCGACACCGACTTCCTGCCGCCCTCCTCGGGCAAGGGCCTGGCCGCCCGCCAGGCCTACTATCTGGGCGACGTGCCCGCGGCCTATCGCCTAGCCGTGGCCTCGGGCGAACACTGGATCGCCGGCCTCGCGGCGTTCCGGATGAACAACTACGACGACGCGGTGGAGCACTTCCGCGCCGTGGCCATCGACCCGGCCTCCAACGACTGGCTGCGCTCGGGCGCGGCCTATTGGGCGGCCCGCGCGGCCATCGCGGCCGGCACGCCGGAAATGGCGCCGGATTTCCTGGCCATCGCCACCCGCACCCCCTGGACCTTCTACGGCATCCTGGCCGAGCGCCAGCTGGGCCTGGAGGCCGGCGCCGATCCGGACGCCTATGTGCTGGCCCAGGCCGGCCTGGCCCCCGCCCCGCCCTCGGCCAACGACAGCGAGTTCATCAAGGCGGCCTACGCCAGCGTCTCCGAGCCCGAGCTGTTCCGGCTGGTCGCCAGCGATCCCCGCGCCAAGCGCGCCGTCGCCCTGGCCCAGATCGGCCGGGCCACCGAGGCCGGGGCCGAACTCAGGGCCGGCCTGCTCTCGGCCGACAGCGAGGCCGAGCGCGATCTGTGGACCACCCTGGCGCTGCAGCTGAACAGCGAGGCCGTCGCCCAGGCCCGCTCGCGCCGCGACGCCGGCTTCGATCCCAACGACTTCCCGACCCCCGACATCCAGCCGGACGGCGGCTTCCAGCTCGACAAGGCTTTGGTCTTCGCCGTGGTGCGCCAGGAGAGCCGCTTCAATCCCTATGCGGTGTCCAGCAAGGGGGCGATGGGCCTGATGCAGATCACCCCGGCCACCGCCGTGACCGCCACCGGCGATCCCTCGATCTCGCCCTTGGAGCTTTTCGACCCGCCGACCAACCTCAGGATCGGCCAGGCCGACCTCAGCCGCCTGATCAACGGCCCGGCCAGCGGCGACATGCTCGAGGCGCTGGCGGCCTACAATTCCGGCCCCGGCGGCCTGCAGAAGGCCCTGACCCGGGTCGGCGACGACGATCCCCTGATGCTGATGGAAAGCCTGCCCTACGGCGAGACGCGCACCTACGTCGAGAAGGTGATGGCCAATTACTGGATCTACCGCCGCATGTTCGGCGAGCCGGTCCGCTCCGTCGACGCCCTGGCCAGCGGCGAGACCCGCGTCAGCCTTGCGATGGACCGGTAGGCCCCTCGAACCCGGACCCCCGCCGCCCGCAGCATCGGAACGAGCTTGAGCCGCCGGTCGTCCTCGAACAGCGCCTCCGCCCGGGCGCGCAGGGCGGTGGCGACGGCTTCGCGCGCCGCCTCGGCCGCGGGCGACGAGGCCGGCCCGGCCTGGCCGGTCGCCGCGGGGAGCGGCCCCTCGCCCGCCGACGTCTCGGCCAGCGCCTCGGATTCGGCGGCGGCGCAGCTGAACTGCCCCGTGATCGAGGTGAAGCAGAGCTGGCGCTGCAGGTAGGGCTGGTAGGTCCATCGCAGGGCCTGCCCGCCCTCCCCCACGGCGGGGCGCACCACGGCCAGGGTGCTGGTCAGGACGATGGCCTGGCGCAGGAGGGCGTCCTCGGTCCTGCCGGCCTTGATCAGCGGCAGCGGGGTGTCGGTGCTGGCCAGGATGTCGCTGCGCGTATCGCGGCTGACGACCTGCACGTCCGCCGGCTTGTCGACGGGCGCGGCCGCGACGGCCGGAGGCGGATCGGCGGCCGGGATCACGGATGCAGCTTGAACTTGACCGGGATCATCACGACGCCGCCCGCGACGGGCGCGCCGTCCATGGTCTCCGGCTTCATCCGGAACCGCGGCGCCATCTGCAGCGCGGCCTCGCCGAACCCGGCGCCGCGCGGCGCCTCGCGCACGACCCGGCAGGTGGACAGCCCGCCGGTCCGCCCGACGCGGCATCGCATCACCGCCAGCCCCTCCAGGCCCAGTGCCGACGCCTTGCGGGGATAAAGACGGGCGAAGTCGGCGCCGTTGGGCAGGCTCGACCAGTCCGGGGCGACCACGGCCCGGCCCCGCGCCGGCTGGGCCGCCCACGCCGTGTAGCCGCCGCCCGCAGCCACGAGGGCCAGGAGCAGGACGCCGCAGACCTGGCGCGGCCGGCTGGGCGCGCGCCGCTTAAGCAGCCGGATGCGGTCGCGGAGCGCCGTGAAGCCGCGGGCGCGCCAGGCGCAGCCCGCCGGCGGGATCACGGCCATCACCTGGGTCTTCAGGAGGGCCTCGGCGTATGGCCGCCGCAGGCCGGGGCGGCCGGCGATCACGGCGGCGTCGCAGGCGAGCTCCTGGTCGGTCCGGATCCAGCGGGCGGCGAGATGGACAAGCGGATTGAACCAGCACAGGCATTGGACCAGCGATACGACCGCGTTGGCGGCCGCGTCGCCGCGCGCCAGGTGCTGGGCTTCGTGGGCGAGGACGGCGGCCTGCTCGGCGCGGGTGAAGCGGACCTCGAAGTCGGACGGCAGGACGATCGCGCGCCCCACGACGGCCGGGCCCAGGTCGGACCGCGCGGCGCGGATCACGCGCGTTCCGCCCACCGACCCGGGGCTGCCGTCACGCACCGCGGACCCGAACCGCGCCTGCCGCACCCCGAGCAGCGCCGCGCAGATCAGGGCGCCCAGCGCCCAGACGCCGCCGAGCCTCGCCGGCCAGGGCGATCCGGCCCCGAGCGACGCCATGGCGGGAAGTCCGCCCGGGGCGCCCAGCACGATAGGCGCGATCGGGCCGCCTGCGGGGACCGGGACAAGCGCCGCCAGCGCCATGATGCAGGGAACCGCCCAGAGCCCATAGGCGGCGGACGCCCCGAAGACCGACCGGACGGGCCGGCGAAGCAGCGCGACGGCGGCGATGGCGACGCTTCCCGCCAGGTTGGCGCGCGCGACGAGCGACAGGGCGTCACCGATCATCGTCCAGCTCCGCGATCAGGCGCTTCAGCTCCGCGACGTCGTCGGGCGAGAGCTGATCGGTCTTGGAGAAGTGGCTGACCAGGGGCGCGATCCGGCCGTCGAAGAGCCGGTCGAGCAGTCCGCGGCTCTCCTGGGACAGATAGGTCAGCCGGTCCAGGCGCGGGCGGTAGAGATATCGCCGGCCGGCCTTCTCCGCCTCGATCGCGCCCTTGGTGAGCAGACGGTTGATCAGGCTCTTCACCGTCGCCTCGCTCCAGCCCTGGGGGCCCGCGACGTCCTCGACGATCTGCTCGGCCGTGAGCGGGCTTCGCCGCCACAGGGCGTCCATGATCCGGCTTTCGGCAGCGCTGATTGACATCGATTACATCTGTGATCACGGTATTGATCACACTCGTAATCGCTCGAGTCAAGGCCCGCTCCGATCCGGCACAGGCGCGGCCAGCCCAGCGTCGGGAGGCGCGCAGCCATGATCCACATCGCCCTGCTGGCGACGCTTCTGGCCTCGCAACCCATCGAGCTGGATCGGGGGCCGATGCCGCTCGGGCAGGCGTTCGCCCTCAAGCGCGCCATGGGCGAGACCGCGTTCGCCGCGCGCGTGGAGGCCGCCACCGACCGGTTCCGCGAGCGGGCGGCGGCGGCTGGCCACTGCGAGACCCCGGCCCAGACGGCCGCCGCGGCCGAACTGGCGGCGGTGGAACGCAGCGGCGATGCGCAGGCGTGGACCAGATCAAGGGCGGCGGCCGAGGCCGCCCTGGCCAGGCGGCGGACGCTGCGCAGGCTTTATCTAGGGGGCGCTGCGGCGCCCTTCCCCTACAACCTCGTGGGGAAGATGGCGGCGCGGGCCAAAGCCGAGCCCAACCCGCGGCTGGCCGAACTCTATCGCCGCATGGCGGAGGACCAGTTCTCGCGCATCGACAGCCAGACGCTGAGGCCCTTCGTGGGCCCCGGCGTGCACACCTCATGGGAGCAGGGCCTCGACGAGGCGGCCCTGGCCTACGTCGACGCCGCCATCGAGGGCGAGTGGTGCGCCATGGACGTGGCCAACGCGTCCTGGCTGAAGGCCGACATTCGCGCCCACGGCTGGTACCGCATCTCGATCCATGGGGCCGACGCGGATCGGGCGGCGTGGGTGATCGTCCAGCACGCCCGCCACGACCTGGCTTTCCAGGAGGAGGTGCTGGCCATGCTGGAGCCGCTCTGGCGGTCGGGCGAAACGCGGGGCGAGACCTACGCCGACCTGTACGACCAGACCGCTCGCCTCACCGGACGCCCGGGGCGCTTCGGCGTGGACGGCGACTGCACGGCCCCCGGCGTCTGGACCCCCGCGCCGCTGGAAGACCCGAGCGCCACCGACGGATGGCGAGCGAAAGCCGGCCTGCCGCCCCTCGCCCAATCCATCGCGGCCCACAGCCGCAATTGCGCCGACCGAGATCCAGACCCTGGCCCGGCGCCGCCGGGGGCCGGACGCTAGTCTTCCCGCCCGATCACCACCGCGCAGCCGGTCATCTTGCGCACCGGCGGGCTCTCCCCGGCCAGAAAGGCGCTCTTGCGCACCACCTGCACCGGCTGACACCTGCGTTTCATCAGCCGCTTGAACCAGCCCGCGTCCGGGTCGATCGGCGCCAGGGCGGCCGACGCGGTCGACTGGCGCTCGACGAAGCCCCTGACCACCGTGTCCCAGCCGGGCAGCAGCAGCACCTCGGCCGGCAGGATCATCAGCCAGTCGCCGTGGGCGTCCTCTGCGGCGGCGCGCACGCGGCTCTCGTCCGCCCCCTGGCCCGCGACGATGCGGCAGCCGGCGTCCTCGCCGATGTCGAGGGTGGCGTCCACCGAGCCCCCGTCGGCCAGGATCACCTCGCGCACCAGGCCCGACACCGCCGCGGCCACCAAGGGGGCCAGGGTGCGGCCGAGCACGGCCTCGTCGTCCTGGGTCGGGATCACCACCGAGATCATGCGCCGCCTCCTGCCCGCTGGCGCTATCCCCCCGCGCGGCCCGTGTCCACCGCCACGCCGTCCCAGGCCGCCAGCTCCTCGGCCGTGGGCCGCTCCCAGAGCGTCTCCACGAAGTCGAACATCTCGCGCGTCACCGCGAAGGGCAGCTGGGGCTCGCCGGGCGCGCGGTTGCGGGCCACGACCCGCGCCCAGCGCTCCTCCACCGGCGCCTCCACCAGGTGCAGCTTCACCGCGAACCCGGCCTCGAGCGCCAGGGCGGCGTAGCGGGCCCGCGCCGCGGCCGTGGTCAGGCCGATCTCCAGAACGCAGGAGACGCCGCGGTCGCAGACGTCCACCGCCGTGCTCCAGATCACCCCCGCCGAGCGCTCCACCCGCTCCATCGCCCAGGGCGGCGCGAAGGGGTCGGGCGCGTCCATCCAGAACAGCGCCGACATCCATTCGTCGATCGAGAAGCGGACGGCGCCGACTTGGTCGGCCAGCTTGCGCCCGTAGGTGGTCTTGCCCGCGCCGGTCGGCCCGCAGACCAGGTGCATCATGCCCGGCGCCGTCATGCCATCGCCGCCAGCTCGGCCTTCTGCCTGCGGGTCAGCCCCGCGCAGACCTGGTCATAGGAGTGATCGACCAGGCGTCGCACCTCGCTCTCCGGCACGTCGGAGTCCAGGTCCACGCTGATCCAGAACCGGGGATCCAGGTGCGAACGATGGCCAACGCCGCGGTAGTGGCCGCGCAGCACCTCGGCCAGGTGCGGATCGCATTTCAGGATCACGTTCGGCGTCCCCCGCACCGCCAGGATCGCGAAGGTCTTGCCCATCACCTTGTAGATCAGCACCAGCGGCCTGGAGCCGCGGGAGGCCGTCATGGACTCGCCCACCGCGCCCGGCTTGGCGCCCAGCACCGACTTCAGCGCCGAGGTCCGGTCGTCGAGTTGCAGGTCGCCCACGCCAGCCCCCTTTCGTCCGAAAGAATTGCGAAGCCCTATCCGCAATATTTCCGGGCGGCTCCAGTCTAACACCACAGGAGCACGGGGGATGGCGCCTTGCCGACCAAGGCCAGCGAGCAGGACCGGTGGTATCTGGAGGTCGTGTCCGAGTACGGACCGGCGCTGGACCGGCTGGCGCGCGGATACGAGGCCGACCCGGATCTGCGCCGCGACCTCAGGCAGGAGATCCACACCGCGCTCTGGCGCAGCCTGCCGAGGTTCAAGGGCCGCTGCTCGCTCAGGACCTGGATCTACCGGGTGGCGCACAACGCCGCCGCCGCCCACGTCGTCAAACACCGTTCCGGACGAAGCTTCGTCGAGTTGCAGCAGATCGAGCACGCGAGCGGCGAGGACGACCCCGAGCGGAACGTCGTCGAGCGCGACGCCAGACAGCGGCTGCTGAGCCTCGTCCGGGGCCTGAAGCCGGCCGACCGGCTCTTGACCCTGCTCTACCTCGAAGACCTGGACGCCGCCGATATCGGCGAGGTCACCGGGCTCTCGCCGGCCGCGATCGCCGTGAAGATCCACCGCATCAAGGCGGTGCTCGCCAAACGCTTCCAGCAAGGAGGGAACGATGGCCGCTGACCCCACGCACCAGGATCCCAGGGCGCTCTGGAAGGCGCTGGCCCCGGAGACCGATCCGGTGACCCTCGACCGGATCCACGCCAGCGCCCGCAAGTTCCATCGGGCGGCGGCCCTGGCGGCCGTGGTCGTACCGCTCGCGGTGGCGCTCTGCGCCTTCGTCATCGGCCGGCTGTGGCCGGCGGTCCATGACCCGTGGCTGCGGACCGCCGTCGCGCTCCTGGGGCTCGGGATGCTGGCGAGCTCGATCCTGGTGTTCCGGGCGAGGTTCCTGCCCCGCGGGCCCGGAGAGCCGGCCGGCGTCTATCTGCGCCGGCGGCTGCAGCAGGAGCTGGTCAGCTCGCGCGGCGGCCTCAGGTACTCGATGCTTCCCTATGCGCCCGGGATTCTGCTGGCGGCCTATGTGGCCTTGAGGCGGGGCCAGGATCCCTGGTGGGCGCCGATCCTGGCCGTCGCCCTGATGGTGGCGGCGATCGTCTTGGTGCTCTGGCGCACCGGGGCGGCCGCCCCGAAGCTGAGGGCGCAGCTCGACGAACTGGACCAGATGTTGGGGCGCTGACGCTCCGATCCGATGTGATGTAATCCGCCGTCAACCGAGGAGCGCGGCCCATGCAGGACCCCAGGGCCCTGGCCAACCTGAACAATCTGAACTCCTACCGGGCGTGGCAGCGGGAGGCCCACCGGCGGGCCGGGTTCGGCGCCTTTCCGCTGCTGGCCATGGTCGTGCCGATCGCCTGCGCGCTGCTTTCGGGCGTGCGGCGAAACCTCGAGGTCGCCGTCGTCCTGGCCGGCGTGGCCCTTTACCTGGTGCTGGGCGCCGGGCTGCTGGTCGTCACCCTGCTGCGCCTGAACGCCTGGAAGCGCGCCCATCCCTGGACGCCGCCGTCACGGGAGGGGTCGGGCGCATGGTGGGCGCCCCGATAGCGCTTGTCGCGTTGCGGTCGGCGCCAGGGCGATGACCGACGGCTGTTTCCGGCGGCGGGTGGTCTTGCAATCCGGCGCATGGCTGGCATGCTCGAGGCGTTGGGGTTTTGGGGGAAACCTTGGACGATCGCCTATCCGACGCGGCGAGGCGCATCGAAGATGCGCCGCTCGATCCGTCGTCATGGCCGGACGTGCTCGGCGCCATGGCCGCGGCGGTCGGGGGCTGGAGCGGACAGCTGCTCGCCGCGTCCGACCGGAAGTTCCGCTTCTACCTCGCCAGCGAGACGCCTGAAGACCTTGTCCAGGAATATGCCGCCCGCGGCGGGGCGGACCCGGCCTTCAATCCTCGCGCGGCGGCCGTCGATCGCGCTCCGGTCATGCGGCCCTTTTGCGATCCACACTTCATCTCCGAGCAGGATCGCCTGAGGCATCCCCTCTACCAGGAGTTCTTCGACAAGGCCGATGCGCCCTATTCCAGCATGGCGCTGCTGGCGGCCGAGGGCGGTTTCAAGATCGTCACCGCCGTCAACCGGAGCCGCCGCCAGGGACCGGCGGAGGGACCGGACCAGGAAAGGTTCGCGGCTCTGCTTCCCCACCTGCGCAGGGCCGCCGCGCTCCAGCTCAGACTGGAAAGCCAGGCGGCCGCCCTGGCGCTGGGCGCCCTGGAGCAGCTGACCTTGCCGGCCGTCTTCTGCGCGGCCGACG
>JANWHQ010000116.1 GCA_025450315.1 Caulobacteraceae bacterium | reverse complement strand
TCGCCGGGCCCGAGGACATGAAGACGGCCGCCTGGGGCGACGGCAAGCGCGGCGTGTTCCTCGTCATCTTCAAACAGCCCGGCGCCAACGTCATCGACACCGTGGCGCGGGTGAAGGCGGCCTTGCCGGCGCTCGAGGCCAACATCCCGCCCTCGATCCACGTGCACGTGGTCTCGGACCGCACCCAGACCATCCGCGCCTCGGTCAAGGACGTCGAGATCACGCTGCTGATCACCATCGCGCTGGTGGTCATGGTGATCTTCCTGTTCCTGCGGAACGTCCGGGCGACGGCGATCCCGAGCTTGGTGATCCCGCTGGTGCTGCTGGCCACCTGCGCGGTCATGCTGCCGCTGCGCTTCAGCCTCGACAACCTGTCCTTGATGGCCATGACCATCGCGGTGGGCTTCGTGGTCGACGACGCCATCGTCATGGTCGAGGCGATCTGGCGGCGCATCGAGCACGGCCAGGCGCCGTTCCAGGCGGCGCTCGACGGCGCGGGCGAGATCAGCTTCACCATCCTCACCATCTCGATCTCGCTGATCGCGGTGTTCACGCCTTTGATGTTCATGGGCGGGATCGTCGGGCGGCTGATGCAGGAGTTCGCCTTCACCCTGGCCGCCGCCGTGGCCCTGTCGGTGATCCTGTCCCTGACGGTCACGCCCATGCTGTGCGCCAGGTTCCTGAAGCCGCCGACCCCGCCCCGCTCCAGGGTGATGAAGGCCCTGGAGACCGGCTTCCATCGCCTGGATTCCGGCTACAGCCGCGCGCTCGACTGGGTGTTGCGCCACGAGCTGGCGACGATCCTCGTCTTCGTGGTGACCGCGGCGGCGACGGTGGTGCTCTACGCCACCGCCCACACCGGCTTCTTTCCCCAGCAGGACACCGGCTTCCTCTCCGGGACCCTGGTGACCTCCCAGGATTCCTCCTACGACAAGACCGCCGGCAAGCTGGCCGCGGTGGCCGGCGTCCTCTCCCGGGATCCCGACGTCAACGAGTCCCACTTCTACTTCGGGCAGGGCGGGCTCAATCAGGCCAACTTCAACGTCAGCCTCCGGCCCAGGGACCAGGGGCGCAAGGCCTCGGCCGACCAGATCATCGCGCGCCTCAGGCCCCAGTTCGCCAGGCTGGTGGGCGTTCAGGCCTTCATGCAGGCCAACCAGGACATCACCGTCGGCGGCCGCGCCGGCCGCGCGCAATACCAGTACACCCTGTCGGACGCCGACCTGAGCGAGCTGAACACCTGGACGCCGCGCCTGCTGGACGCCCTGAAGACGCTGCCCGAGATCAAGGACGTCTCCTCGGACCAGCAGTCCGACGCCGCCGCGGTGCGGCTGACCATCGACCGCGACGCCGCCGGCCGCTTCGGCATCTCGCCCGCCGACATCGACGCGGCGATCTACAACCAGATCGGCCAGCACCAGGTGGCCCAGTACTTCACCCAGCTGAACGCCTACCACGTGGTGGTCGAGGCGCCGCCGGACCTTCAGCTCAGCCCTTCGCTGTTCAATTCCGTCTATCTGATCTCGCCGCTCACCCAGAAGCGGGTGCCGCTGTCGCTGCTGGTCAAGGTGGACGTCAACGCCAAGAGCTCGCTCTCGATCAGCCACCAGGGCCAGTTCCCGGCCGCCACCCTGTCGTTCAACCTGGCGCCGGGCGTGTCCCTCGGCCAGGCCACCGACGCGGTGGAGAAGGCGCGCGAGACGCTGGGCGCGCCGGCGACGCTGACCGGCTCGTTCCAGGGCACGGCCCAGGCCTTCCAGCAGTCACTGTCGTCCGAACCCCTGCTGATCGGGGCGGCGCTGCTGGCCGTCTATGTGATCCTGGGCATCCTCTACGAGAGCTACATCCACCCCCTGACCATCCTCTCGACCCTGCCGTCGGCGGGATTGGGGGCGCTGCTGTTCCTCAAGATCGCCGGTCAGGACCTCAATGTGATCGGCATCATCGCCATCATCCTCTTGATCGGCATCGTGAAGAAGAACGGCATCCTGATCGTCGACGTCGCCTTGAGGTACGAGCGCGAGCACGACCTTTCGGCCGAGGAGGCGGTGGGCCACGCCTGCCGCCAGCGGCTGCGGCCGATCCTGATGACCACCGCGGCGGCCATGCTGGGCGGCATCCCGATGATCCTGATGAGCGGCACCGGCTCGGAGTTCCGCCATCCCCTGGGCTGGGCCATCGTGGGGGGCCTGGTGGTCTCCCAGATCCTCACCCTGTTCACCACGCCGGTGATCTACATCTACCTGGACCGCCTGCGCCGGTGGCTGGGCCACGGCCGCGACGAGAGCGTCGCGCCGCTGCAGGGGGCGGCCTGAGGCGCGAAGCCTTAACCCCTTCCGTGATGGTCTCGCCGCCGCATCGGGACGGAGGGCGGCGCATGCCCGACTACAGGTTCTGGCTTTGCGGGCTGCTGTCGCTGTTCCTGGCGGGCGTGGTGGTCCGCGATCTGGCGGCGGGAACCTCGGGAGTCAGCGGCGCCCTGATCCCGCTCAGGTGCACGCGAGACGACAACCCGCTCGGCTACACCGGCCTGGTCTTCATGAAGCTGGCCATCGCCGGCTACATGGGCTTGATGGCGCTGCATTTCGCCGGGTGGGGCCCGGATCCGCTCACGCTCCTCGCCTCGGTGCGCGTGCGGATATGAGCCTGCCGGCGCCGGGGATCAGGCCGACGCCTGCTCCTTCAGTCGGGCCTTGAACCGCTCGGTCTCGGCCTTGGTCGACTCCGGCCCGGTGTTGCGCCGGGTCAGGCCGTTGCCCACCGCATCCTTCACGAACGGCTCGGGATCGCCCTCGCGCAGCTTCAGCCCGAACAGCGGCTTCATGCCCGGGATGCGGCCGAGCCCGCCGTAGAGGTCGAAGCCCCGCTCGACCCAGTCGCGGATCGGGTCGTCCTCGGTCAGCACCGGGGTGGTGGCCACCGCCGACATGAACAGGAACACCGCCAGGGCCCGGTAGTCGGTGTAGTTGGGGGCGTCGCCGCCCAGCCAGGGCGTGTCCTTCAAGGTGGTGCGCAGCAGCTCCAGCTTGGGCGGGATCAGCGGCAGGCGATCCTCGCGGCCGGCCTGGACCTCCTCCAGCGTCTTGCCGGGCGGGGTGCGGGTCTTGGTGACGTAGTCCCAGTCCACGTCCATCACCATGTCGCGGTAGTCCTGCACGATGTTGGGCAGCCACTCGCGCAGCACATTGCCCCACAGCCACCCCTCGATGAACTTGGTGGCGATCTCTACCTGCTTGGAGCCAATCAGGGTGGGGCGGTCGGGATAGGTCTCGTCGAGGTACTCGGCGATCAGCCAGCTATCCAGCACCCACTTGCCGTCGTCGACGATGGCGGGCAGGCGCTCGGTCTTGCCGCCGGTGCGCTCCACGATGCCGGTGAAGCCGCCCGGCACCAGGTCGATCTGGAAGCCCTTGTGGGCGATGGCGTATTTGGTCGCCCAGACGAAGGGGCTGATGGTCTGGCCCTCGCGCAGCGCCAGGTCGTAGAGGGTGATCCTGTTGTCCTTGGCCATGCTCGGCTCCGTCCTCCTGGGGGTGGGGCGGGCGCCGCGGGCCCGCCGCTCGGTCGGCGCCAACCAAGCCCAGAACATTGACACCGGCAACTCAAACTTCGGCGAAGGGCGCCTGCGGCCGATCAGGCTGTGAGATTAAGTCACAGCGATCCGGGCGAACAAATCGATTGTCCCTCGGAAGTCGCGCCACGATTGTGGTCGTATCGACGACAGGGGAGCAAGGCCGTGCGGATCGTGTCCTGGATCTTCGGCCTGATCGCCGCGGCCGCCCTGGCCACGGCCGCCGACGCCCGGCCGGCGCCGCACACCACGATCATGATCTCCATCGATGGATTCCGGGCCAGCTACCTGGCCCGCGGCGTGACGCCCAATCTGTCGGCCCTGGCCAAGGATGGCGTCCGCTCAGCCCTGCGGCCGTCGTTCCCCTCGGTGACCTTTCCGAACCACTTCACCCTGATCACCGGCCTCTATCCCGATCACCACGGCATCGTGGACAACCATTTCGAGGACCACCGGCTCGGGCGGACCTGGGACCTCGGAGACCGCAAGGGCATGACCGATCCGGTCTGGTGGAAGGGCGGCGTGGCGATCTGGGCGACGGCGATGGCCCAGGGCGTGACGCCGGCGGTCGAGTTCTGGCCGTCCTGGGGCGCGGGCCCGAGCGGCCGCATGCCGGCGCTGTTCGACACCTTCGATCCGAACACCTCCATGGACGCGGAAGTGGCCAAGATGCTGTCCTGGCTCGACCTGCCGCCCGGCCGGCGGCCTCGTCTGGTGCTCGGCTACTTCTTTCCGGTGGACGAGGCCGGCCACCGGTTCGGGCCCGATTCCGCCGAGGTCACCCAGACGGTCGGTCGGGCCGACGCCGCCGTCGGCCAACTGGTCCGGGGGCTTAGGGCGAGAGGGCTCTACGACCGGACCAACCTCATCATCGTCGCCGATCACGGCATGACCCAGACCTCCGACAGCCGCGCCATCCGGCTCGACGACCATGTCGATGTCCGGGACGTGCGCCTGGTCACCTCCGGCCCTCTGACCGGCTTGGAGCCCTTGCCCGGCAAGGACGCCGAGGTCGCCGCCGCCCTGCTGGGCCGGCGAGGCCACATGAGGTGCTGGCGCAAGGGCGCCATGCCGGCCCGCTTCCACTATGGCTCCAACCCCCGCATCCCGCCGATCGTCTGCCTGGCGGACCTCGGCTGGACCATCGGCACGAAGGCGGGCCTGGCCCGCGGCATGGTTGAGAAGGGCAATCACGGCTACGATCCCGACGCGCCCGACATGGCGGCGATCTTCGTCGCCCACGGCCCGGACTTCCGGCGCGGGGTGGTCTGGCCGAAATTCTCCAACGTCGACGTCTATCCGATGCTGGCGGCGATCCTCGGCCTCCGGCCCGAACCCAGCGACGGGCGGCTGTCAGAGGTCGCCGGGATGCTCCGGTGAGCCGGTCCGGGCCGCCTCCTGCAGCAGCCATCGCCTGAACGCCACGATGTCGGGATTGCCGTCGCCGCGACGCCATAGGACGAGGTAAGGGCGGCTGGAGGCCACGAACCCGAGCGGCGCCGCGAGTGCGCCCTGCTCGAGCTCGGGACGCACCGCGGCCCAGTCGCCGATCGCCACGCCAAGCCCGCTGGCCGCCGCTTCCAAGGTGTGGAACGAGCGGTCGAAGCCGAACTCCCGCGGTGCGGGCCCGAGGGCCACCTTCGCGGACGCGGCCCAGTCCGCCCATTCGCGCGGCAGGGAGCGGGTGAACAGGCGAGGGGCGTCCAGCACTGTCTCCGCCGCCGTGCCCCGGGCGGCCAGTCGCGGCGACAGCACCGGCCCGGTGAACCGATCCATGAACACCTCGCACTCCACGTCCGCGGCCGGAACGCCCTCGAACCCCTGGATCCGGATCGCGACGTGGGGGCCGTCCGGCGCGGGCCGCCAGGGGCGGCTGGAGTCGACCACGTCCAGGCGCACCTCCGGGGCCCAGGCCGCGAACCGGGCGAGGCGGGGCAGGAGCCAGTTGATGGAGAAGCCCCCCGGGCAGAGCAGCTCGAGCCGCCGGGCGGCGGCGCGGGGCGGGCCCGGCGTCGCCAGCTCCAGATCGTCGAACAGCCGATGCAGCGCCCCGGCGAAGCGCTGGCCCGCCGCCGTCAGCCGCGAGGCTCCGGCCTCGCGGACCAGCAGGGCGACGCCCAGATTCGCCTCCAGGCGCTTGAGCTGGCGGCTCACCGCCCCGTGGGTGACGCAAAGCTCGTCGGCCGCCGCGGCCAGCCGGCCGTGGCGGGCGTAGGCCTCGAAGGCGCGCAGGGCGTTCAGCGGCGGCAGCGAGCGCTTCACGAAGGCGATGGTACAGCCCGCGGGCCGCGCCTCAAATCCGCGCCGACCCAGCGCTGTTGTTCACGGCCTGGGGCCGGTCGGCCTCGTCCGGCCGGGCGATCAGCGATGCTTCGCCCGCGCTTCGTCGACCACCTCATCGATGGTGTCGATCACCAGCCGCGGATTGTAGCTGGCGATGTCGTGGGGGCTGCCCGGGACCAGCCGTTCGACGCCGCGCGTCGAAAGGGCGGCGATCGCCTGGTGTCCGCGGCGCTCGGCCGCCTCCACGCGGGTGGCGTCGGCCCGCAGCTGGGGCGGGAGGTCCGGCGGGGGAAGCTCCGCCGACAGCACGACCAACGGCATGTCTCCGTAGTTTCGGCGCGGATTGATCACCAGCTTCGAGTTCTGCCGGTTCAGCCGGGCACCCTCGATCATGGTCTCCATGCCGCTGGCGATGGCGTCCGGCGTCGCCTCGGCGAGCGCCTTGTCGAGCGCCGCGCGCAGCTCGGGCGGGAAGTTGGGCGGCCATTGCAGGTGAAGACAGCCATCAGGATCGGGGCCCCCGGGCCTGAGGGTTCCGGCCCGGAGCCCGGCGGCGCACTTGCGCACCAACGGGATGAAGGGCGACGCGCGGGACTCGTCCCATGCGCGCAGGGCCGGGGTTTCGGCCTCCTGCTCACGGGCGACCTGATCGGGGAACGAGGGATCGAGCAGCACCATGCCCACCACCTGGGTGGGTTCGCGATCGGCCTGCAGCAGGCTTTCGTCGCCGCCCAGGGAGAGGCCCGCGGTCACGTATGGGCCTTTGATATGGCCGGCCTTCAGCGCGCCGTCATGCTCGATCGTCATGGAAAGACCGGTCAATTTCGCCTCCCGACATAAAAACTGCACTCGTAGTTTCACAGGAACTACATTCGTGGTTTTCAGAGTCAAGAGGAGCGGCGGCTCCTGTGGCGCTATGGCGCCGCGGGGCTCGAGCCCGTGGGCCAGGTCCGCGGCCCGTACTCCGGCGGCCGTGATCCAAACTCGTAGGCGCCGAGGTCGGGCGCAGAACCGGTGAAGCCGTCGGTGATGGTGGGCAGCGCCTCGCCCCGGTCGACGGCGGCCGATCCCGGCTTCAGGCGGAAGTCGAAGTCCGAGGGCTTGTAGAGCCGCTGCGGATCGGCTGGGTCGGGCAGGGGAGCGTGCGCGAAGACGTCGTCGCCGAGCAGGACGCTGTGCCGGTCCTGGCCGGTGGCGGCCTGGTAGTCGGCCAGGGTCGCGAACTGGCGCTTCACCAGCTTGGAGGCGTCGTACTCGGCCATCACCCCCGGCGCCGGCGAGGTCCAGCCGAACTGCAGCGGCGCGCCAGGATTGGGCCGGAAGCCGTTGTAATCGGAACTGGAATAGCTGGTCGTGGTCACCGGCGCGAACAGCAGGCCCGGCCAGCCGTCGCCGATCCAGAGGTTGTTGCGGAAGCGCACATTGGCCGCGGGCCCGAACAGCGCGCTCTGGCCGAAGAAGGTGTTCTGGTAGACGAGCACGCCCGCCGGGGTGTCGACGAACTTCAACGGGCCCGAGTTGGTCGTGTTGTAGACCAGGTTGTGGAAGAAATAGGCCGGCCCGCCGAAGATCGGCTGGGCGCTCAGGGCCCCGCCGGTGGAGTTGAAACAGCGGTTCTGGAACACCCGCACATTGTGCGCCGCGCCGTCGGCCTCGAAGCAGTTGTCGTCGGTGTTGGTGACGTCGTTGCCGTAGAAGTCGATGGAGGAGGGGACGCGGTCCGGGTCGCCGCTGGGCGTCCCATAGGTCGAGACGTCGATGCCGTCGTGGAACGCCTCGACGTAGTTGTGGGCCACGACGATGCCCTGGCCGTAGACCTTGATCGCATATTCCGACGTGATTGGAGCGGGATAGCCGGGGAACTTCCCCCAGATCTCGGGGTGGAACCAGGTCTGCAGATGCTGCCGGTCGTGGCGGCCGACCAGCACGTTGTCGGCGATGTAGACGTCCTTGGATCCGGCCCACTCCTCCTGCACCCCGCGGCCCACGTCCAGAAGCCGCGAGCGGGTCAGGGTGAAGCCCGAGGAGCCGGCGATGTCCTTCTGGCCCAGCAGGAAGGCGACGTCGGTGTTCCGGACGGTGATGCCCTCGAAGTCGTTGTAGTTGGCGGCCATCAGGTTGAAGAGCACGTGGTTCCCGTCGCCGTCGAACACCACCTCGCCATCGCCCGCCGCCTTGATGACGATGGGTTTGGCGGCCGTGCCGCTGGCGGTCAGGTAGTAGGTCCCGTCGAATGGCGTGCCATAGCCGCCGAACTTGGGGTCGAAGCCGCCGTAGGCGAAGCGGTTGTCCTTGTAGACGCCGGCGTGGACCAGGATGGTGTCGCCCGGCCGCACCCGGGGCGGGAAGGTCATGGAATGGTCCGACTGGTCCGACCCCATGAAATAGGCCGCCATCAGCCCGGTGTAGGCCGGCGACTCTTTGGGTCCGGCGTAGCCCCACGGATAGACGTGGAACACCCGTCCGCCCGGGGCGGGCTCGGGCGCCTTGCGGGTGCGGACGGAGACCAGCTTGATCCTGGGTCCCGCCACCCCGTCCGGGTCGCTGAGGGTGAAGCGGCACTCGTACTCGGCGCCCGGTTCGAGGTTCAGAAGGCTGCCGGCGAACATGTTGGGCGCGACGTAGTCGTAGAAGCGGCCCCAGTCGGAGTTGCGGGGCCTGCCGCCGGAAACCACCTCGCCCTGCAGCCGCAGCATCGGCAGGCCCTGGCGCCACCGGGCCTCGCCCTTCTTGCGGTAGCTGACCTCGACCTTGGCGTTGCGGTTGTCGTCGCCCCGGATGCGCCACTCGAAGCCCAGGGACACCAGCGTCGGCCGCTCGACCGAGAAGCCGCCCGATTGCGTCGCCAGCTCGGGCCGCGCCGCCGCCAGGGCGGCTGGCGCCAGCATCAGGAGCAGCCCCGCGGCCATCGCCGCCCAGCCCTTGGCCAGCCGATCCATCGCCTCTTCCCCCCGCCTTCCAAGCGACCTTAGGTGGGCGGAGCAGGGTGGGGATACTATGTGCTAGACAGTGTGTGCCACACAGTGTATGCCACACACCATGCCGACCGATGGGGACGTCTACGAAATCCTCCGCCTGGAGCTGCGCCGGGGCTCGCTGATCCTGGCCGTGCTGGGGCTGCTGCGCGCGGAGCATTACGGCTACACGCTCCGAAAGGCGTTGGCCGCCCAGGGCGTCGATATCGACGAGGGGGCGCTCTATCCGATGCTGCGTCGCCTCGACAGCCAGGGCCTGCTGACCAGCGTCTGGCGCGAGGAGGACAAGCGCAACAAGCGCTTCTACCGGCTGTCGGCCGAAGGCGAGGCCCTGTTGGGCCGGCTGGAACAGGACTGGCGCGCGATGAACGGCGCGCTGGACAAGATCCTTCAGGAGAAACCGTGATGCAGGTTCTGGAGCGTTATCTGGCGGCCATCGCGCGCCATCTTCCCAAGGCCCAGGCCGCGGACATCACCGCCGAGCTCAGGGAGAACCTGCTCTCCGAGATCGAGGAGAAGGAGGCCGGCCTCGGCCGCCTGCTGGACGCCAAGGAGCTGGACGCGCTCCTGACGGCGTTCGGACATCCGCTGGCCGTGGCGGCCCGCTATGGCAAGGCGCGCTACCTGATCGGGCCGGAGATCTATCCCTTCTGGATGGCCACCTTGCGCGTGGTGCTGGGCATCTTCGCGGCCTTCGCGGTCGTGGGCCTGGTCGTGGCGGCGGCCGGCGGAAGCGCCCCGCCCGCGCGCCTGGAGGCGCAGGCCGGCGCGATCTGGCCCTTGGCCTTCATGGTGTTCGGATCGGTGACCGCGGTCTTCGCCGTCATGGAGTGGGCCTGGGGCGGCCGGATGAAGCTGAAGTGGAGCCCCCGCACCCTGCCTGCGCCGCCCCGCGCTCCTGGCCGCAAGCCGCCGCAGATCGTCACCGAGACGGTGATGGGGGCGGTGTTCCTTCTGTGGTGGACCGGCGTGATCCAGTTCCGCGCCCTGGTCCCGATCCCGCCCTTCGTCCACGTGCACCTGGCCCACGTCTGGGCCGGCCTGTTCTGGCCGGTCCTGGCCTATTCCTCCGCCGAGATCGTCATCAACGGGCTGGAGTTGGCCCGGCCGGGCTGGGTGCGGCCGAACGCCGGCCTCAGCCTGCTGAAGGACATCTTCGGCTGCGCCCTCCTGATGTACCTGCTGCGGGCCGGCCATTGGATCGACGTGAACGCCAAGGTCGCGCCCCATGCCTTGGCCCAGATGCGCCACGGCTTCGACAAGGGCATGCAGGTCGGCATGACCATCACCCTGCTGGTGCTGGTCGCCAAGGCCCTGGCCGAGGCCTGGCGGCTGGTCCGCGCGGGCGGCTCCGACGGCGGCCCGGCGCGGGCGTCGGCCGTGGCCTGAGCCGGCGCGCCGCCGCTACTTCTGCTCGCCGTGGTTCTTCCTGTCCTCGGGCTTGCCGGACTTCTGGGCGTGAAGCTCCGCCATCCTGGCCTTGAGGGCGTCGCCCCGCTGGAGGGCGGCGGGGTTCTGCGCCTGGACCTGAGCCCTGGCCAGGGCCTGGGTGCGTTGCGCGGCGGCCGCCTGCTGCTCGGCCGCGGCCTGGGCGATCTGGACCTTGCGGGCCTGGCTCATCTGGGCCGCGCGGGCCGCATCGGCCTGTGGTTTGGCCGCCGCCTGGGCGGCCTGGACCTGGTCCTTGCGGGCCTGATCCTGCGCCGCGCGCGCGGCGTCCGCCTGCTGCTTCGCCGCGGCCTGTTGAACGGCGGCCGCGTGACGGGCCGCCTCGGCCGCCCGGGCGGCGTCTCGCTGTCTCCCGGCGTCGGCCAGCTGGGCGGCCTGGACATCGACCTTGCGGGCGGCGTCGGCCTGTGCGGCGCGCGGCGCATCGGCTTGCTGCCTGGCTGCGGCGAGCTGGGCGGCCTGGGGCTGCGGCCGGGCCTGGAACTGTCCTCGGTCCTGAGGCCGGCCGCGGAACCCCTGATCCGGCGGCGGACCGCCGGCCTGTTGGGGCAGGGGCCCCCATGGCCGCTGGGTCTCGGGCGGCTGGGACCGGTCATGCTCAGAGGTCGCGGCGGCGATCGTCGCGGCCATGGCCGTCACGGCATAGGCCATCCGCGCGGTCCGCTCGCGATCCCAGTCGGCCTGTTCGGCCCGCTGGTGCGCGTCATGCCACTGGCGCCACTCCGCGTCGCGTTGCTGTTGGGCGTCCCACGCGCGCTGTTCGGCCAGCACCTGGGAGCGCCGCTCGCGCCAGGCCGCGGCGTAGGCCGCCTGGCGCTGCTGGTGGACCGCGGCCTCGTGCAGCGCCCGGGCCCGGGCCAGGTAGCGGGCGGCGCGCTCGGCGGACGAGGGGTCGTAGCCGACCGCCCGCCCGTCCGGGCCATAGACCACCGCCAAGGCGCCGTGGGCGAAGGCGTAGGAATGCTCCGGATCGCTGACCAGGAAGGGCTCGTCCGAACCCGCATCGAAGTAGTAGGTCCGCTCGCCCTCGGGCGTCGGCTCGACGATGCGGTATTCGCCGTGGCGCGAGCGCCAGATCCACGGCCTGACGCCGGCATAGTCGACGCTGTAGTCGGGCGGGCTGTCGGCGAAGGCGGCGCCCAGCGCGTCGGCGCGGTCGATGTAGCGATAGCGCTCGCTCCGCGGCGCCTCGGCGATCTTGACAGCGCCTCCGGACGGCAGCGCCGCCAGGGCCGGCGCGGCGATCAGCGGGGGCGGCGCTCCCTGGGCCAGGGGCAGGCTGGCGATCGGGGCGCCCGTCGCGGGCGTCGCCGGGGTCTGGCCGGTCTGACGGTTGCACGCCGCCAGCCCGAGGCCGGCGACGGCGAGGGACAGGATGAATGGCGCCCTGCGCATGCGAATCTCTCCCCAAAGCTTTGCTTTGCTTGCTTGTGGAAGTCGCCGGGCGCCGGATGGTTCCTGCCGGACGACTTCGCCCTGGTCGGGAGGACTCTGCGGCCGTCGCCCTGAACCGGCACGGCCTGGCCGTTTCCGCCGCCGTTCATCGCCAAAACGCCGGAGGGCGGCTGCGTCAACGGCTGGCCGGCGCCTCGCCCTCCACGCGCGGAGCCCTGAGATCGCGTCCGGCCTGATGCAGCACCATGGCCGTGGCCCGGCCCTCGGCGTCGACCTCGAAGTCGGCCTGGGCGTCGACCACCTTCCAGAACACCCGGCGCGGCCGTTCGGGGAACACCGGCGCGCGGGGCTGGCCGGTGAGCTGGACGTAGAGCTGGCTTCCCTCCAGCGTGACCTCGGCGACCACCTCGGGCGCAAGCTGATAGCGGCCGACCATCTTCTGCATCTGCGATGGATCCATCTCGATCTCGTGGTGCTCGCTCGGAGGCTTCGGAGGCTTCGGAGGTTCCACGAGAGGCGTCCCGGCCAGGATGTGGAAGGCGATGTCGTCCACCCCGGCCGGGGTCGAGGTGTCGGACAGCACCACCACGCCCACGCGCGCGTCAGGGTCGAAGGCCATGATGGTCCGATAGCCGCCGGTGCCGCCGTTGTGCCAGACGATCGGCCCTCGCGCGGTGGTGGTGATGTGCCAGCCCAGGGCGACCTCGGTGTTGGGGATATCGGTGGGGCGGCGGGGCTTCAGCTGGGCTTCCATGGCCGGCGCCAGCGGCGTGCTGGCGAAGCCGAGCTCGGCGTCCAGGAAGGTGAGCAGGTCGTCCGCATCCGAGCGGAGGGCGCCGGCGCCGGCCGTGGCGTCCTGGAAATCCCAGTTGGCGACCGGTCGCAGCGAGGCGTCGTGCCCCTGTTCGAGCCGCGCCTTCTGGTCCGCCGACAGGGTGATGGAGGTCGAGCGCATGCCCAGCGGACCGGTGATCCGCTGCTTGACCAGCGCCTCGTAGCCGGTCCCGGCCCGCCGGCTCAAGGCGAGGCCGAGCAGGCCGCCGCCGAGGTTGGAGTACTCGTACTTGGAGTCGATGTCGCGCGGCAGCTGGTAGCGGGCCAGGAACTGGTAGAGTTGCTCGGCGGTGTAGTCGGCATAGGGGTTGGCGGGGTCCTTGGGGGTCATGTTGGTCGGCAGCCGCGGCAGGCCCGAGGTGTGGGTCGCCAGGTCGATCAGGGTGATCTGCCTGCCGCCGCGCTCGGGGACCTTGGTTCCGGGCGGCAGCAGCTTGGCCACGGGCTCGTCGAGCCTGACCTCGTGGCGCCGGGCCATGTCGGCCAGGATCAGCGATGTGAACACCTTGGACATCGAGCCGATCTCGAAGATGGTCCTGCCGTCCAAGGGCTGGTTGTCGCCCGCGTCGCGCACCCCATAGCTGACCAGCCGTTTGCCGGTGGCGTCGACCAGGCCCACCACGATGCCGCGGGCCTGCCGCTGCTGGTCGATGCGCTGGATCAGGATCTTGCGGATCTGGGCCCTGTCGGGGATGTTCCAGGGCTTGGGCTTGGCGGGATGTTCGCCCTGGGCGTGGGCGACTCCCGCCGCCGCCACCGCGGCCATGATGATCGCAGCCATTGTCCGGAACATCCCAAGCCTCCCCCCAGGTCTCGCTGGTTCAGTTAGACGCTGACGATCCTCAGATCTTACAGCCTAGGGAATGCAGAGGCGGAATTCCGCTCCTGTCCCCGGCCGGGTAGGTTCGGCGGCGAGCTCGCCGCCGTGACTTCGAGCGATTTGTCTCGCCAGGCTCAGGCCCACCCCGGTGCCCGAGGCCTTGGTCGTGAAGAATGGGCGGAAGATCTCATCACAGTCGGCCTCCCCGAGGCCCCGACCGCTGTCGCTGACGCGAATCTCCAGGCCCTCGTCTCCGCCGGAGGCAGAAAGGCGCACCCAGGCGGGCCGCAAGGGTCCCTCCAGGGCCGCTTCGGCTGCGTTGGCCAGAAGGTTGGTCAGGGCCTGGGAGACCAGGTCCGGATCCAGGCGGGCGCGGACGGCCGCGCGGGGCAGCTCCAGTCGCAGCTCCACCGCCTCGGCTCGCCAGCGGGTGCTGAACAGCCGGGCGACATCCTCGACCAGGCTCGAGACATCGGTGTCGCGCGGGCTGGGCGGCGGCAGGCGCGCCAGGGTGCGGTAGCTCTCCACGAACCGGCCGAGCCCGCCGGCCCGCCGGGCCAGGGTTTCCAACGCGTCCAGGGCCTGGGCCGTCTCGCCATCGCGCAGCAACCCCTCGGCGGTCTCGGCCAGGGAGGCGACGGGCGTCAGGGAGTTCATCAGCTCGTGGCTCAGCACCTGCAACAGTTCGCGCAGGGCCTGGGCCTCCGCCGCCTGGACCTCCGACTCCACGTCCACCAGCGCCGCGAGCCGCACCGCGCCGCCGGCGCCGGCCGCATCGGCGGTGGTCAGGGAGAAGGCGCGCGGCCGCCCCCCTCGGGCCGCCAGGTGCAGCACGCGCCGCTCGCCGGGCGCGCAATCGGCGATGGCGGCGGCGGTCTCGGACGCCTCGGGAATCCGGTCGTCCACGGCGAACAGGCGCCGCGCGGCGCGGTTGACGGTGCGCAGCACGCCGTCGTGGGCCAGCGAGAGGATGGGAGCGGGAACCTGGTCCAGATAGGCGCGGAGCATCATCCGGTCGCGCTGCAGTTCCAGCACCTCCGGCGGCGTCGGGGGCAGGGGAACGCTCGCGCCCCGGCGGTCCAGTTGGGAAACCACCTCCGTCGCGATCCAGATCGCGACGCCGGCGCAGACCAGGCTCACGGCATAGTCACCGGCCCGGAACGCGAGCAGCGCCGCGATGCCGCTGGAGAACAACGCCGCCTGGCCGGCGGCGGCCAAGAGCCATCGGTTAGAGCCCATGCTTGGCCATGCGCCGGTAGAGGGCCGCCCGGGTCAAGCCCAGGTCGCGGGCGGCGTGGCTGACGGTGAAGCCGTGCCGGCGCAGCGCCGCCTCGATCAGGCTCCGCTCCGAGCGCGCCAGGTTGAGGTCGCTCGCCCCTGGCGCGGCAGGCGCCGCCGCCTCGCCGCCGAGCCCGAGTTCCCCCGGCGCTACGGGGCCGTCGTCGCCCAGCACGACCAGCCGCTCGACGGCCTGGCGCAGGCCGCGGACCTCGCCGGGCCAGGCGGCGCCGACCAGCACCGCGGCGGTTTCCGGCGCCAGGGCGCGGACCGGACGGCCGTGGCGCAGGGCGAACAGGCGCAGGAAATGTTCGGCCAGCAGTCGTGTGTCCTCGCCGCGGTCCGCCAGCGGCGGCAGGACGATCTCGACGGTCCCCAGCCGATAGAGCAGGTCGGCGCGCAGGTGTTCGCGCCCTTGACGCACCGCCGAGATGAGGCGGACGTCGCGGCCTTCCGCGCCTTCCAGCAGGGCCAGCAGTCGCGATTGACGCGCCCCGTCCAGGCCCGCTGGCTCGTCCAGGAACAGGGTGGCGCCCTTGGCCTCGATCACCGCCGCCTCGATCTCGTGGTCGGAGGCGCTCTCCAGGTCGACCGCGACCAGCGGCGCCGCGGCCAGCGCCGATCGCCGGTGCAGCAGACGGGCGGCCAGGCTCTTGCCCGTTCCCGCCGGCCCGCACAGCAGCACCGAGGCGCTGGTCGGCGCGGCCCGGCCGATCAACTCGCGCACCCGCAGGATGGCGCCGCTCTCGCCGACCAGGGGTCCGTCATCGGGTTCCGGGGTCGTGGGCTGGGCGGCCGCCCGCCGGCGGCGGCGCAGGGCGGCTGCGTCCTGGACGGTGGCCAGCAGGCGCGCATTGTTCCAGGGCTTCATGATGAAGTCGCAGGCCCCGCCGCGCATGGCCGCCACCGCGACATTGATCCCGGAGTGGCCGGTCACCACCACCACCGCGGCGCCCGGGTCCATGGCCAGGATCGAGCGCAGCCCCTGGAAGCCTTCTTCACCCGAGGTCTTGCCGCGCGTGTAGTTGAGGTCGAGCAGCACCACGTCCATCGGCCGGGCGGCCATGGCGCTCAGCGCTTCGGCCAGGCTGCGCGCGGTCGCCACGCGATAGCCGTGCCGCCCGAGCAGCAGGGCGCCGGCCTTCAGCACGTCCTCGTCGTCGTCGACGAACAGGACGGCAGGTTCGGGGCTTGACAGGCCGTCGGCCATGTTCGGAAACGGACAGTGCGTTCGATATCGCGCACAGTGACGCAGACGGATCGCCAAAAGTCAAATCTTGTCCGGCATTTAGCTCTGACGGTGGCGCGCCGTAGAGTGTCCTGGTGACCCACGCGCGCCTGCATGACCCCACCGCGCCTCAGATGGATCGCCGGATCGCGCGTCCGGCGTGGAAGGGCCCGCGCGCGCTGCTGATCGCGGCCGCCGCGGTGGTCGTGGCCGGGATCGGCGCTTTGGCGTGGATGTCCCCCGCCGCCGGCAGCCTCACGGTCAGGCGGGCCGACCTGGAGATCGCCTCCGCCGCGCGCGCGCCGTTCCAGGACTATCTGCCGGTCCGGGCCGAGGCTGCGCCCCTGCATACCGTCTTCCTGGCGGCGATCGAGGGCGGACAAGTGAAGACCGTGTCGGCCGTCGAAGGCGCCGAGGTCGCGGCGGGCCAGCCGCTGGCGATGCTGTCCAACCCCCAGCTCGAGCTGGACGTCACCTCGCGCGAGGCCAGCATCGCCAGCCAGATGGGCGACACCAGCGGCCGCGAGCTCGATCTCCAGCGCAACCAGATCGGCGCCGACCAGGCCCTGGCCGAGGCCAGGTTCAACCTCTTGAAGGCCGAGCGCGAGCTGGGCGTGCGCCAGCGGCTGCACGACCAGGGCTTCCTGTCGGACGCGGGCCTGTTGCCCTATGCCCAGGAGGCCGCCTACGCCCGCGAGCGGCTGGCCGCCTTGCAGGCGGGCAGCGCCCAAGAGGCCGCCACGGCCCGGCGGCAGGCCGACAAGATGGGCCAGACCGCCGCGCGCCTGAAGAACAACCTGGGCGTGGTCCAGGCCAGCCTCGACGCCCTGGTGCTGCGTGCGCCGGTGGCGGGGCGGCTCACCAGCTTCGACCTTCAACCGGGCCAGACGCTGAAGGCCGGCGACCAGGTCGGCCAGATCGATTCCGAGGGTGGCTCCAAGCTCACCGCCGACGTCGACGAGTTCTACCTGGGCCGCGTGGCCGTCGGCGAAAAGGCCAGCGCCGCGCTGGACGGCCGCAACCTGCCGCTGACCGTAGCGCGGGTTCTGCCTAAGGTGACCGATGGGCGCTTCCGCATCGAACTGGCCTTCCAGGGCGCCCAGCCCCAGGGCCTGAAGCGCGGCCAGACGCTCGACGTGAAGCTGGTCCTCGGCGACACGCGGCCGGCGCTCGTGCTGCCCAACGGCGCCTGGCTGGACGCCGGCGGCGGGACGACGGCCTTCGTGCTCGATCCCGGCCGGGGCCGCGCCGATCGCCGCGGCATCGCCGTCGGCCGCCGAAATCCAGACCAGGTGGAAATCACCTCGGGGCTCAGGCCCGGCGAGCGCGTCGTGGTGTCCAGCTACGCGGGCTATGCGCCCTTCCAGCATCTGATCCTCAGCGGGGGAGGACCCAGCACATGATCCTGCTTGCCGACGTCTATCGGCTCTACCGGTCCGACGAGATCGAAACGACAGCGCTGCGCGCCATCGAGCTGGAAATCGGCGAGGGCGAGTTCGTCGCCGTCATGGGACCCTCGGGCTGCGGCAAGTCGACCCTGCTCAACATCCTGGGCGCGATCGACCGGCCCAGCAGCGGCCGCTACCTGTTCCGCGGCCAGGACATCACCCGCTGCGGCGAACCGGAACTGGCCAAGCTGAGGCGCGATCACCTTGGCTTCGTGTTCCAGAACTTCAACCTGATCGACGAGCTGACCATCGCCGAGAACGTCGAGCTCGGGCTGGTCTACCGCGGCTGGGGCCGCCGGGAGCGTCGGGCCCAGGTCGAGGCGGCGCTGGACCGGGTGGGGGTCGCGCACCGGGCCAAACACTTCCCCCATCAGCTGTCGGGCGGCCAGCAGCAGCGCGCGGCGATCGCCCGCGCAGTGGTCGGCAAGCCGGACCTGATCCTGGCCGACGAGCCCACCGGCAACCTGGACAGCGAGAACGGCGCCCAGGTGCTGGAGATCCTGAGCGGCCTGAACGCCGAGGGCGCCACCATCGTTATGGTCACCCACTCGCCCAGTCACGCCGACGTCGCCAAGCGCCGCATCGACATGCTGGACGGCCGCATCGTCGTCTCGGCCCGCCGGGCGATGTGAGGTCCAGCCCATGTGGAGCCACCATCTCCTGACCTTCTATCGGTCGCTGTCGCGCCACCGCCTCTACGCGGCGCTGAACATCCTGGGATTGGCGTTCGGGATCGCGGTGTTCCTGCTGCTGTTCCTGTTCGTGCGCTTCGAGACCAGCTTCGAGCGCTGGATTCCCCATGCCGACGAGATCTACCTGGTGCAGGGGACGCTCCACCTGCCCGGCGGGCGGCCGCACCCCGCCGACGTCACCACCGGCATGCTGCTGGACCAGCTCAGGCTCGACGAACCGGGGATCGTCGGAACCCGTCTCACGGTGCGCCAGCAGGTCCCGATGAAGCGCGGCGGCGACACGGTCGAGGACAACCTGACCTTCGCGGATCCCAGCTTCTTCCAGGTGTTCGACCTGCCGATGATCGCCGGCAGCCGCTCGCTGGCCGATCCGTCGAACCTGATCCTCACCCAGACGACCGCCCGCAAATACTTCGGCGACGGGCCGGCGCTCGGCCGTACGGTGGTCATCCATGTGCTGGGCGCCGACCGCACCTATCGGGTGAGCGGCATCCTGAAGGACCTGCCGCCCAACACCGACCTGCAGATCAGCATGCTGGCCAAGCTGGTTCCGGCCTGGATCGACGCGACCTATCACACCTTCTCGGAATGGGGCTTCGGCTCGGTCTGGACCTATCTGAAGCTTCCGGACGCCGCCCGCGCCAGAGCCCTCGGGGCCGACCTCGATCCCTTCATCGACCGGCATGGCGCCGATCAGTTGCAGGCGCCGCCGCTGAAGCCGCATCAGATCTACCACCTGAGCCTGGCGCCGCTGGTCGGTCTGCACCTGATCGAGCCGGCCGTCGCGGCGGTCGTCGCCGCCATGGCCGTGGTCGGGGGCCTGACTCTGCTGATCGCCGCGCTGAACTACGTCAACCTGGCCAGCGCGCGGGCCGCCTCCCGTGCGCGGGAGGTCGCCTTGCGCAAGGTGATGGGCGCCACGCGCAACCAGCTCCTCGGACAGTTCCTGGGCGAGTCGGTGGCGACCGCGATCCTCGCCGGCCTGATCGGGCTGGCCTTGGCGGAGCTCCTCCTGCCCCTGGTCGATTCGATGACCGGGCTTTCGCTGAAGCTTTCATACCTCGGCGCCGACAGCGTGATCGCCGTGGTGGCCGCGGTGTGCGTGGCCGTGGGGCTGGGGGCAGGCCTCTATCCGGCCGTCCTGCTGGCGGCGTTCCCGCCGGCGGCGGTGCTGGCCTCCGCCCGGATGCCGGGAGGCGGCCGGCGCGGCGCGCGGCTGCGCCAGGGGCTGGTGGGCCTGCAGTTCGCCGTCGCCATCTTCTTTACGGCCGCCACGGCCATCCTGTTCGCCCAGGCCCGGTATATCCAGCGGGCCGATCTCGGCTTCCAGCGCGACGGCCTGATCATGACCCCGAGCTTCGCGGTGTCGCGGATGACCGACGCCCAGCGCCAGGCTGTGCTCGACGGCTTCCGCGCCCTGCCGGACGTGATCGACGCCTCCGAGGCGGACACGGCCCCGGCCGGAGGCAACTATTCGAGCGTCATTGGCCTGAAGCGACCCGGCCAGATGGTCACCGGTCTGCCGCCGGCAGTGAGGATCATCACCACGGGCCCCGACTTTCTCAGGACCTACGGCGCGCGGCTCCTCGCGGGGCGCTGGCTGGACCCGGCGCACGGGCTCGACGACGGCGCGGGCCGTTCGCTGGACGACGTCAAGGCCCGGGGGCGCAGCGTGGTCCTGGACGTGGAAGCGGTCCGGACGCTCGGCTTCTCCAGCCCCCGGGCGGCCGTGGGCCAGTTGGTGCTCGACGACCTGGGCCCCGGCCAGGGCGTGATCCCGTTGCCGGTGGTGGGCGTGTTCGGCGACATGCGTTTCGACTCTCCCAGGCACAAACCGGGGCCGACCGCCTACGCGCTGTCCTCGCGCGATCTGATCCTGCCGGTCGCCGTGGTCCGCTACCGGGGCGACGATCCCCGGCCGGTGGAGCAGGCCATGCGCCGCGTCTGGAGCGCCGCGGCGCCGGGCGTTCCATTCGCGGCCACGACGGTCCAGCAGAACCTGTCGGTCTTCTATCGGCCTGAACAGCAGCGCACCTGGATGCTGGCCATGGGCGCGGTGGCGGCCGTCCTGATCGGCTGCGTCGGCCTCTATGGCCTGGCGTCCTTCTCGATCACCAGCCGGACGCGCGAGGTCGGCATCCGCAAGACCCTGGGCGCCGCCAGCGCCGATATCCTGCGGCTCATGGCGCGCCAGTTCCTGGGGCCGGTGGCGATCGCCAGCCTGTTCGCCTGCCCGCTCGCCTGGTGGGCCATGCGCAGCTGGCTCCAGGGTTTCGACCAGAGGATCGCCCTCAGCCCGCTCTACTTCCTGGCCGCCACCGGCCTGGTGCTGCTGATCGCCGCCATGACCGTCTCCGGGCACGCCCTGCGCATCGCACGGACGTCGCCCGGCTCGGCGCTCCCGTACGAGTAGCGGGGGGGAAAGGACATGCGGGGCGCCTACCTCCTGACCTTCTACCGCTCGCTGGCGCGCCACCGGCTCTACGCGGCGCTCAACATCCTGGGCCTGGCGGTCGGCATCGCGGTGTTCCTCTGCCTGTCGCTCTACATCCGCTTCGAGACCAGCTTCGAGCGGTGGCTGCCGGACGCGTCCCGGATCTACGTGATGCGCACCAGCCTGTCCCCGCCGGGCCTGCCGCCGCTGTCGGGGCCGCACACCTTCGGCGGCATGCTCGAGGCGCTGAAGGGCGAGCACCCGCAGATCGCCGGCACGTTCGTGGGCGAGACCGACGCGATCGTTCACCAGGGCGCCGGCGCGTCGCCCGAGAGGTTGGCGCTTGTCGGGCCCGACTTCCTCGAGGTGCTGAACCTGCCCCTGCAGTCCGGCGACCCGGCCGCCCTGTTGAGGTCGCCCGACGAGGTGCTGGTCAGCGAGCGCGTGGCCAGGCGCCTGTTCGGCGGGCCCGACGCGGTCGGCCGGCGGCTGGACCTCAGCTTCCCGGCGCGGCTGGGGGCGCCGCCGTCCTTGCAAGACGGCGTGATCCGCGCCTATCGCGTCACGGGGGTGCTGAAGGACCTGCCGCGCAACACCGATCTCCGCTTCGATCTGGTCGCGCCGATGACCCCGCAGATGATCGCAGCCTCGCCCGGCTGGCGGAACTGGATAGGGCTTGCGGTCACCACCTACCTCCGCTTGCCCGACCGGGCCGCGGCCGAGGCGCTGAACGCCCAGCTGGGCCCTCTGGTCGCGCGCCACGTCCCGCCGAACATCCGGTGGCCAGACGCCAGCAAGGTGGTCATCAAGGTTCAGGCCGCGCCGCTGACCGCTCAGCATCTGAGCGATCCCAAGGATGCCGCATCGGTGTTGACCCTGGCGGTCGTCGGGGTTCTGACGCTCGCCCTGGCCGCTGTGAACTACGTCAATCTGGCGACCGCCCGCGCGGGGGTGCGCGCCAAGGAGGCGGCGCTGCGCAAGGTCATGGGCGCCACCCGCAAGGCGCTGACCTTCCAGTTCATCATCGAGGCGCTGGCGCTGACCGCGATCGCGGCGGTGGTCGGACTGGCGCTCGCCGAGCTCGTCCTGCCGCTGGCGGACGCGGCGACAGGCCTGCCGCTCAAGATCGTCTACGCGGGCGCCGACAGCGTCCTGCCGACCCTGCTGGCCGTCGTGCTGCTGGTCGGCCTCGGCGCCGGGGCCTATCCGGCGCTCGTCATCTCCCGCTTCCGGCCGGCGGCCGTGCTGGCATCGGGGCGGGGCCATGCGCCGGCGCGCGCCGACCGGTGGCTGCGCGAGGCGCTGGTGCTGTTCCAGTTCAGCGTCGCCGCCGCCTTCGTCATCGCGACGGCGGTGATCCTGGCGCAGACCCGATATCTCCATCACGGCGACCTGGGCTTCGAGCGCGACGGGCTGGCGGTGGTGCAGTCGTTCAACAGCCCTCTGCTGTCGGAGGGCCAGCGCTCGGCCTTGCTCGACGTGTGGCGCCGGACGCCCGGCGTGGTCAGCGTTTCCGAGACCAACGCCTATCCCGGCCCGCGCAGTCCGGAGTGGTATGGCGCGTTCGCCGGTCCCAACGGCAAGGGTCAAGGCAGCGACATGGACGTGGTGTTCGTCGGGCCGGGCTTCTTCCGCACCTATGGCGTTCATCTGCGGGCGGGCAGGGTCCTCGACCCCGCCAAGGGCATGGACCTGGCGGTTCCTGTCGCGGCGCCGGCCGGTTTGGCCACGACGGACATGCGGCCGGCCAACATGGTCGTGAATCTCGCCGCGGCGCGCGCCTTCGGCTTCTCCACGGCTCGCCAGGCGCTCGGCCAGACCATCCGGCAAGGCGCCGGCAAGGGCGGCAGCCTGCACCGCATCGTCGGCGTGACCGACAACCTTCGCTTCGGTTCGCCCCGCGCCCAGGTCAGTCCGACCGTCTACTTCCTGCGAGGGCAGGGCATCCCGACCGCGGTCGCCGCGATCCGCTATGAGTCCAGGAACTGGGGCGCGCTTTCGGCGCGTCTCCAGGACAGCTGGCGCTCGGTGGCGCCCGAGATTCCGTTCAGGGCCGAGACGGTCGCTTCCAGCCTGCAGCCCTATTACCAGGCGGACGATCAGCGCACCCGCCTGTTCGGCGCCGCCGCCGTGCTGGCGCTTGGGGTCGCGTGCCTGGGCCTGTTCGGGCTCGCCGCCTCGGCCGCCGAGCGGCGCAGGCATGAGATCGGCATCCGCAAGACCCTCGGCGCCTCGGCTGCGGACGTCGGCCGCCTGCTGATCGCCCAGTTCCTGCGCCCCGTGCTGATCGCCAACCTGATCGCCTGGCCGCTGGCCTATCTGGCCATGCGCCACTACCTGGCCGGTTTCGATCAGAGGGTGGCGCTGCGACCCGTCTATTTCCTCGCCGCCGCGGCGCTGACCCTTGCCGTCGCGGTGCTCACCGTCGTGGCCCAGACCCTGCGCGTGGCTCGGGCGGAGCCGGCGAAGACGCTTCGATACGATTAGCTGAAAAAGGGGAAGGAACATGGCCCGGATTGGCGTGATGGCGGCGCTCTGCGCGACTCTGGCGCTGGCGTCGCCGGCCGGGGCCGCGGTGCGCACGAGCGACGGGCTGCTGGAAGGCGTCCGGCAAGGCGACGTGCTCGTCTACGAGGGCGTGCCCTTCGCCGCCCCGCCGGTGGGCGATCTGCGCTGGCGGCCGCCCCAGCCGGTCAAGCCCTGGTCCGGCGTGCGCAAGGCCGACGCCGCCGGCCCCGGTTGCGTCCAGACGACGCCCCCGCCCACCTCGCCCGGCCGCGGCGGCGCCTATTCGGAGGACTGCCTCTATCTGAACGTCTGGCGCCCCGCCAAGGCGAGCGGCCCGCTTCCCGTGATGGTATGGTTCTACGGCGGCGGCTTTTCCGGCGGATCGGCCGCCTGGGACCTCTTCGACGCCTCCGCCCTGGCGCGCCACGGGGTGATGGTGATCACCTTCAACTACCGGCTGGGCGCCCTGGGCTTCCTCGCCCTGCCCGAGCTGACGCGGGAGTCGCCGCACCACGCCTCGGGGAACTACGGCTACATGGACGCCATCGCGGCGCTGAAATGGGTCCAGCGCAACGCCGCCGCGCTTGGCGGCGATCCAAGACGGGTGACCCTGTTCGGCCAGTCGGCCGGCGCCATCATGATCAGCGACCTCGTGATCTCGCCCGAGGCGCGCGGATTGTTCTCCGGCGCCATCGGCGAGAGCGGCGGCGACTTCTCTCCGCCCGACACGGCGGTCGGCGGCCCCAAGACCCTGGCGCCGGCCGAGAAGCTGGGCGCGGACTATGCGGCCAAGCTGGGCGGGCCGACCCTGGAGGCCCTCCGCAAGCTGCCGGCCGAGCGTTTCCTGCCGAGTCCGCCCGACGCGCGGCCGATCGTGGACGGCTGGATTGTGCCCACGGGCGCCGCCGAGGCCTTCGCGGCCGGCCGACAGACGGACGTACCCATGCTGATCGGCGTCAACACCGAGGAAGGCAACTTCCCCACCGTCATGCCGCCGATCACGGCCACCCAGCTAAGGAGCAACTGGGACACCTACCTCAAGCCGTTCGGCCCCCAGCTCCGCGCCGCCTATCCGTTCACCACCGACGAGCAGGCCTGGCGCGCGCGGCTCGACTTCCAGAGCGACCTCGGCGTCCGCTGGCAGGCCTGGACCTGGACGCGGCTGCAGGCCAGGACGGGGAAGGCCCCGGTCTATTCCTACCGCTTCGCCCAGCCCGAACCCCTGAAGGACCGCGCCCTGCGCCAAAGATTGGGCGCGCCGCACGCCAGCGAGCTGTTCTTCGTGTTCCAGAACGACGGCGGGCCCACCTTCGAGTGGACGGCCGAGGACCGGGCCGTGGCCGAGCAGATGGCCGAGTACTGGACCAATTTCGCCAAGCGGGGCGACCCGAACGGTCCGGGCCTGCCGGTGTGGCCGCGCTTCACCGAGACAAGCCCGAAGGTGATGCGCCTGGATTCACACTCCGAGGCGATCGACCTGCCGAACCGGCCGCAGCTGGAGCTGATTGGCCAGTTGATCGACCACTTCCACTAATTCGCCACGGCCGGCCGCGGCGGCGCGGCGGCGCCCGGCGGCGGGCCGCGCCGGCCGCCCGGGCCCAGCTCGTAGAAGTAGTTTGTCACGCCGTCCGGGTCGTTCAGCCAGACGGTGACGACGTTGAACCCGGGCACCCCGCCCAGGGGGGTCTCGACGGCGACATGCTCCTGCTTGGCCAGGGCGTCGATCTGCTCGACGTTGCTGGTGATGTACTGGATGCCCGCGCTGCCGGTGTCCTTGGGCAGGTCGTGGCCCACCGACCAGAGGTCGATGGTGGTCGTGCCATGGCGGAAGGGATGCTTGGTGACGCCGAGGAAGGCGTCCTTCTCGGGCGGCAGCTCGTCCAGGCCCACGAAGCCGCGGTAGAAGGCCTCGCTCTTCTTCAGGTCCGACGCGTTGATGCCGACGTCGATCTTGCCATAGGTCTCCGGAGGGGCGCCTGGGACAACCACCAGCTCGACCCGGAAGCCGCCGGGATCGGCGACCATCGCCGCCTTGCGCCCCGCGCCGATGTCCTTGAACCCGGGCTCGGGATAGCCGTGGGCCTTGAAGCCGGCCTTCAGCGCCGCCTCGTCGGGGAAGTAGAGGGTGATGAGGCGGATGCCGGTGGCGTCGTTCAGCTTGCCGCCCGGGCGGTACTCGCGCCCGCTGTTGAGGCCGCTGGCCAGCTTGATCTGGCCGGCGCCCACCTTGAACAGCAGCATCTGCTGGCTCTTGCTGAGCTGGATTGGCGTGAGGGCCTTGAGGCCCAGCACCTGGTTGTAGAACTCCACCATCTTGTCGCGGATGTCGGGCGAGAAGCGCCGGAAGATGTTCATGTAGCTCGCCGCGAACACCGGCTTGGCCGGCTTGACGTCGGGCGGCGGGGTGATCGGCTGGGCCAGGGCGGGGGCCGCGATCGCCAGGGCGGCGGCGAGCAGGGCGGTCTTCATGATCTTGGACATGATGGGCTCGGGTCCTAGTTCGGCAGGGCGAAGGAGATCAGCGCCTGATCGTTGTCGGGCTTGCCGTCCGGGCCTTTCTGGCCGGCCCCGCTGGCGGAGACGACGGCCACATATTGCCGGCCGTCCTTGCCGCGATAGGTGATCGGCAGGGCCTGGGCGCCGTATTCCAGCTTCCGGGTCCACAGTTCCTTGCCGGTCTTGGCGTCGAAGGCGCGGAAGCGATGGTCGTCCGTGCCGCCGATGAACACCAGCCCGCCGGCGGTGACGATCGGTCCGCCCAGCTCGTTGTAGCGGCCGGTGTCCTGCTTGCCTGGGGGCAGGTCGTCGGTGACCCCCAGCCGCGTCTGCCAGACGATGTCGCCGGTGTTGGCGTTGATGGCGAACAGGCGTCCCCACGGCGGCTTGATGCACGGCAGGCTCACCATGTGGCCTTGGGCGTCCTTGAAGCTGGCGTTGAAGCCGGTGTAGGCGCCTGGCGCCGAGAGGCTGGCGCGGTCGTAGAGCTGGGGCGAATCCTCATCGCCGCGGCCGTAGCTCACGTGCGGCTTGCGCTTCTCGATGAAGCCGATGGCCGCCTGCTCGGAGGTGTTGATGTAGAGCAGGCCCGTGGTCGGGTCGGCCGCCGTGCCGCCCCAGTTGGAGCCGCCGTTGGACGGGATCCGGATGGTCGCCTTCAGCTTGGTCTTGCCGGGTTCGTAGAGCCAGAAGGGCGAGAACGGACCGCCGTTCCAGAAGCCGCCGTACTTGTCCATCAGGGCGTGGCAGGCCGCCGAGTGCTCGGCGTTGGTGTCCTCGGGCGAGACGATGTCGGCGGGGGTCCAGGTCGAACGCACCAGATGCTGGGGTTTCACCGGGATCGGCTGGGTGGGCGAGTACCATTCCCCCGGCACGTCCGCGTGCGGGACCGGGGTCTCCTTGACCCCGAAGACCGGTTTCCCGGTATTGCGGTTCAGGATGTACATGAAGGCCGGCTTGCCGGTCTCGGCCAGGGCCGGGATGGTCTTGCCGTCCTTGTGGATGTCGACCAGCGTCGGCGGCGCCGGCAGGTCGGAATCCCACAGGTCGTGGTGGATGGTCTGGAAGTACCACTTCAGCCTGCCCGTCTCGGGATCGACCGCGACGACCGAATTGCCGAACAGGTCGGGGCCGGGGCGATCGCCGCCGTAGTAGTTGGGCGAGGGCCCGCCCACCGACATGTAGAGGGTGTTCGTCTTCTCGTCGGCGTTCATGTACCAGACCCAGACGTTGGTCCCCGAGCGGCCCTTCCAGCCGTCGTTGAGCCAGCTGTCGTGGCCCACTTCGCCGGGCCGCGGCACGGTGTGGAACACCCACTTGGGCTTGCCGGTGATGGCGTCGAAGGCGCGGGTGTCGCCGGGCGGGCCGATCGGCATCTCGGCCACCTGGGCGCCGATGATCAGCACGTCCTTGTAGACCGTGGGCGGGCCGCCGTCGGGCGGGTCCAGCGCCACCTTGCCGTCTTCGCCGAAGCTGGCGACCGTCTGGCCGGTCTTCATGTCGATGGCGGCGAGGTCCTTGCCGTCGGAATAGTAGAGCCGGGCCGGATGGGCCGCGTCGCCGGGCCAGTAGGACACCGCCCGCCGGGCGATGCCGGAGTCCAGGGGGTGGCGCCAGACCTCCTGGCCGGTGACCCCGTCGATGGCGACAATGGCCTTGCCGATCGGGATGTAGAGCACCCCGTCGATGGCCAGGGGCGTGGTCTCGTTGACGATCCCCCCGCCGCCCTGGGGCGCCACCTTGAAGGCCCAGGCGGTGGTCAGCCTGGCCACGTTGGCGGTGTTGATCTGGGCCAGGGGCGAGTAGCGGTCGCCGTGCATGTCGCGGGCGAACCGGGTCCAGTCGCCGGGCGCGACTTCGTCCGCCTTGCCGGCCGGGGCCAGGGCCAGCGACGCGGCCATCGCCACCCCGAGCAGCAACGCAAGCCTGGTCCGCATCGCGGCGTCCTCCCTGGACGATGTGTGTTTTGGCGCAGGCGAGACGGCAAGGCTCCCTGGCTTCGAGGCGACCCTAGTAGCTCCCCTTGGCGGCGGCAATTGGTTATAAGACAAAACTATTCCGGCCGGCCGCGGAGCCGTCAGCCGGGCAGGCCATCGAAAGTCGCCAGGCCTTCGGCGATCTGGTGGAACGGCTGGGTGTCGCGGGTGAAGATGGCCATGGCCGGTTCGAAGACGCTGGGGTCGTCAAGCGTGCCGACCTTGACGATCACCGCCGGGAAGCCCGGCGGCCGGGTGGTCAGGTGCGTGCCGCAATTGGCGCAGAACTCGCGGGTGACCGGGTGCTCCAGGTCGCTGCGGGCGAAGCCTTTGGGCTCGCCCTTCACGTAGGAGAAGCCCGGGATCGGCATGGCGATGAAGACGTTCGGCGAGCCGCCGGTGAGGTACTGGCACTCGCGGCAGTGGCACTGGGCCTGCAGCACCGGATCGCCCTCGGCCACGTAGCGCACCTGGCCGCAATAGCATCCGCCTTCGAGCCTCATCGTCGCGTTCCCCTGTCTGAGCGTCCCCGCCCGAACCTGTCACAGCCGCGCGCCGGCGGCGAGGGGCCGATTTGGCGGGGCCATGAAGATTGACAGTGACAATCTCGTGGCGTCCGGTCCCGCGATCGGTTAGCCATTCTCAAAACACCTGGGAGGGTAGCGATGAAGCATCGCCTCGCGGGCGGCCTTTTGGGGCTCGCCCTTGCACTGACATTCACCATCCAGCCCGCCGCGGCCCAGAGCGCCGCCGGCGCCGCGCCGACGCCCAGGCCGATCCCCGGCTTCGGGCCCGCGCCCAAGCCGACGGGACCGGGCGCCCCGGTCCAGATGATCAAGGTCCACGGCAAGTCGCTGGAGGGCAATCTTGAGGGCGACGCCGTCGACCGCGACGTCGAGGTGGTGCTGCCGCCCAGCTATGCGAAGTCGCCGCACCGCCGCTATCCGGTGCTCTACTTCCTGCACGGCTTCGGCATCACCGGCGACTGGTTCGGCGCCTTCATGCACGTGCCCGAGACCATGCTCGGCGCGTCCAAGGAGGGCCACGAGTTCATCGTCGTGCTGCCCGACACCGACACCAAGTTCGGCGGCAGCATGTATTCGAACTCGCCCACCACCGGCGACTTCGAATCCTTCATCGCCAACGACCTCACCGCCTATATCGACAGCCACTACCGCACCATCGCCCGGCGCGCGGGCCGCGGCCTGGTGGGCCACTCGATGGGCGGCTACGGGACCTGGAAGATCGCCATGGACCACCCCGAGAAGTGGGCGGCCATGTACGCCATGAGCGCCTGCTGCATGTCGGCCCGCAAGGAGACGCTGGAGTCGGCCCAGAAGATGGCCGCCCTCACCGTCGACCAGGCGGCGAACGGCAATTTCGGGGTCAAGGCCGGGGTCGCCTCCATGGTGGCCTGGTCGCCCGATCCCAGGAACCCGCCGTTCTTCGCCGACTTCCCGGTCAAGGACGGCGCGCTCGATCAGTTCGTGCTGGACCGCTGGGCCGCCAATTCGCCGATCGTGATGGTCTCGGCGCACGTGCCGCAGCTGAAGAGCTTCGTCGCCATCGCCTCGGACGGCGGCGACAAGGACGGCCTGACCAAGGACGCCAAGGTGATGCACGATCAGCTCGACGAGTTCGGGATCACCAACTCCTTCGAGGTCTATCCCGGCACCCACACCAGCGCCATCGCCGAGCGCTTCCGGACCAAGGTGCTGCCCTTCTTCGAGTCGCACCTGGAGATGAAGTAGGCGAGACGACGTCGGGGCGTGCGAGTCCGCGCGCACGCCCTCGCCGTCAGAGCGTCAGGCCGCCGTCGACCACCAGGGTCTGGCCGGTCACCATGGCCGCGCCGCAGCCCAGGAAGACGATCGCTTCCGCGATGTCCTCGGGCGTGCAGCGGCGCTTCAGCACCGCGCTCTCGGTCACCGCCTGCAGGTGGGCCTCGGTCCACTTGATCTGCCAGGAGGTGTCGACCGCGCCCGGCGCCACGCAGTTGACCCGCACCTCGGGCCCGAGGCCCCGGGCCAGGTTCTTGGTCAGGTTGATCAGCCCGGCCTTGGAGGCGGCGTAGGCCAGCGAGCTGCCGCCGCCGGTCACCCCGGCGATGGAGGCCACCGAGACGATGGCGCCATGGGCCGCCTTCAGCGCGGGCGCCGCGGCCCGCGAGCCGCGGAAGGCCCCGACCAGGTTGGTCTGCAGGATCGTCTCCCAGAGCTCTTCGGTGATCTTGTCCATCTCGGCCGGCGCGATCTGGGCGCGCACGCCTGGCGTGCCGGCGTTGTTGACCAGGAGGTCCAGCCGCCCCAGCTCCGCGACCGCCCGCTCGACCATCGCCTCGCAGCCTCCGGCCTCGGCCACGGTCCCGGGCGCGTCGATGACGTCCCGGCCCGAGGCCTTGAGCTTCTGGACCATCTCGGGCCCGCGCTCGTCATCGGCCAGATGGTTGAGCGCCACCTTGGCCCCGAAGCGCGCCAGCATCTGGGCGGTGGCCAGGCCGATGCCCGACGCCGCGCCGGTGACCAGCGCGGTCTTGCCCCTGAGATCGAACTGCATCGCGTCCTCCGCCCATGAATCGGGGCGACCTTGCCGGATCGAGGGGGGCGAACGCTAGTAGGGCAGGCCGACGTAGTTCTCGGTGAGGGTGGTCTGGGCGGCCCGGGAGCTCATCAGATAGTCGAGCTCGGCCTCCTGCAGGCGCCGGTCGAAGCCGCTGGATTCCGGGAACAGGTGCAGGGTCGAGGTCATCCACCAGGAAAAGCGCTCGGCCTTCCAGACCCGCGCCAGGGCGGTCTGGGAATAGGCGTCGAGGCCGGCGCCGGAACCTTCCTGGTAGTGCTCCACCAGCCCCCGCCAAAGGTAGTGGACGTCGCTGGCCGCCAGGTTCAGGCCCTTGGCGCCGGTGGGCGGCACGATGTGGGCCGCGTCCCCGGCCAGGAACAGCCGCCCGTGGCGCATCGGCTCGGCCACGAAGCTGCGCAAGGGCGCGATGCTCTTCTCGATGGACGGGCCCGGTTCCAGGTTCGCGGCGGCGCGGGCATCCAGCCTCAGGGCCAGTTCGGCGTAGAAGCGCTCGTCGGGCCAGTCCTCAACGGCGTCGTCCAGGCGGCACTGGATGTAGAGCCGGCTGCGGCTGGCCGAGCGCATCGAGCAGAGCGCGAAGCCGCGGGGCGAGGAGGCATAGATCAGCTCGTCCGACACCGGCGGCCGGTCGACCATCACCCCCAGCCAGCCGAACGGATAGACCCGCTCGTAGGCGCGCAGCACCTCGGCCGGAATGGCCTGCCGGCTGACGCCGTGAAAACCGTCGCAGCCGGCGATGAAGTCGCAGGCGAGCTCCTTGCGTTCTCCGTGCTCCACATAGCTGAGACGCGGCCGGCCCATGACGTCGAACGGCGTCACCGCCTCGGCTTCGTAGACCGTCTTGAGCCCCGCCGCCGCGCGGGCCTGCATCAGGTCGCGGGTGATCTCGGTCTGGCCATAGACGGTGACCACCTTGCCGGTCGGGGCCTTCAGGTCGATGCGGTGGCGATCGCCGCCGAAGCTGAGCTCGATGCCCTCGTGGACCAGGCCTTCCGTATGCAGACGATCGGCGCAGCCGGCCTGCTCGAGCAGGGCGACCGTCCCGTGCTCGATCAGGCCGGCCCGGATGCGGCCCAGCACATAGTCGCCGCTGCGCCGCTCCAGGATGACGTTGTCGATGCCAGAGGCGTGCAGCAGCTGGCCGAGCAGCAGCCCCGCCGGCCCCGCGCCGATGATCCCGACTTGGGTGCGCACGATCTGGTCTCCCTGCGACGGCCTCAGGGCCGGTCCGCCGGACGGGCGCCGCGCGGTCCCGGGCGGCAGATGAAGCTGGACGGGTCGCCGGCGGCGCCCGAGCCCTTATAGACCGCCTCCTGCGGATAGGCGCAGATCGGCCGCGAGCCGAGGTCGGCGGCCGCAGGCGCGGGGCCCGGCGCGGGCGGACCGAAGCGCAGCGGCGGCAGGCGTTTTCCCATCAAGGCTTCGGGCGCACGGCCGGCTTCGACCCACTGCTCCAGAGGCGTGATCCAGTCGACGCCATAGGCGCCTCCGCAATGGCCCATGCCCGGAACCAGGAACAGCCGGTAGAAGTCGCGGGTCCGGTCCGGGCCACCCTGCCGGGCGATCACGCTCTCGTAGTAGTTGACGCTGTTCTCCGGGGGGATCAGCGCGTCTGCCCAGCCGTGGTACTGGATCAGCTTGCCGCCTCGGGCCTTGAAGGCAGAGAGGTCGGGATTGGTGGCGGCGATGCCCGGATCCCACGTCTCCGCGGCGGCCAGGTCCTTCACCGGATCGAAGTCGCGGGCGCTCCACTTCGGATCGTCGTGGACGAGGGCGAAGTTGTCGATGCCGACTGTCCACGGCGTCATGATCACGATCGGCCACTGCTCTTCGCTGCCGGGCGTCATGCCCGGGTAGATCAGCTCGCCCGTCCTGGGGTTGCGGACGGGCTGGTAGAGCTTGTCGGCGACCGCGGCCTGCTGGGGCGTCAGGCAGAGGCTGGCCGCCTGACCGGGCCCGCAGATCAGGCTCGAGGCCTTGAAGCGGCAGGCGCGCGGGTCGGCGATCTGGCCGTCCTTCAGCCCATCCAGGCCGTCGCACTGGTCGATCGCGCCCTTGTGCAGGATGGCGATCTGGGCCGGGCCCAGGATCGGCTTGCCGCCGGCCGGATTGTTGGCCAAGGAGGCGACCATCGACTGCACCTGCAGGCGCATCCAGTTGTTGGCCGGGGCGCCGGCGATCACCCCGTCATAGTCGGCGGGGAACATCTGGACTTCCTTCAGCCCCTGCTTGCCGCCCGAGGAGCAGCCGTCCCAGTAGGAAAGGCGGGGATGGGCGCCATAGTAGGCCGAGGTCAGCGCCTTGCCCGTCACGGTGGTCTCGTGGACCGCGCGCCAGGCGAAATCGACCAGCTTCTCGGGATGGCCGAAGCCGAAGGTGCCGCGTCCGCCTTCGTGGCCGGTGTCGGTGGAGGCGACCGCATAGCCGCGGTCCAAGGGCTCGCCCATGGCCGAATAGGAGACCGCGCCGCTCCAGGCGCCGTTGCCGACCATCATGAACTTGCCGTTCCAGTTCGCCGGCAGCCACAGCTCCATCTTGATGTCGGAATCGGGCGTCGGCGTAAGCGTCGCGGCCACCCGGCAGAAGGCCGGCAGGGTCATGCTGGACGGGCCAAAGCCGCCCGCGCCGCCAGGGATCTGGAACGTTCCCGCCGGCCGCGCCTCGGCCAGGGTGATCCTGGCGTTCGGCAGGGCGGTCCGGGCCAACTGCTCGCACGCCAGCGCCGGCGACCGGCTCAGCGCGGGGGAAGGGGTCTCAGCCTTGGCGCCTGCGAGTCCGGCGGCGGCGATGACGGCGAGCGCGCCGATCGCGGCGAATGGCCTGAGCCTCATGACGATTCCCTCCCGATCCCTGCGCCGTTCCTAATTGGAACGATCGTTCCAACGCAAGATCGAACGCTTGTTCCCGGAGGCGGGCGCGCTAGACATCGGGGTGTCATGAGGGGCATCGCGTGAAGCCGGCGGCTGGATTTCCGGAGGCGGGCACGTCGGCGGCGGCGGTGCTGGAGGCGGCCGAGCGGCTGTTCGGCGAGCGCGGGCTGGAATCGGTCTCGATCCGCGACATCGCCGCGGCCGCCGACGTCAGCATCTCGGTGATCTACCACCACTTCGGCTCCAAGGCGGAGCTGCTGCGCACCCTGCTGCGCGCGCGCCTGGCGGAGCTGGGGGCCATGCGCGAGGCGGTATTCGCCGAACTGGAGGCGCAGCCGAGCCCCGATCTCAGACGGATCCTCCATGGCGTCATCGCCCCGGTGGCCCGGCTGAAGGCGCCGGGCAGCGGGCGGCAGGCGACCATGCAGTTCCTGGCCCGCGCCCTGGTCAGCACCCTGCCGGAAGTGAAGGAGGAGGGCGACGCCACGGTAAGGCAGCTGCGCCGCGTGGTCCGCCTGCTGGAGCGGGCCCTGCCGGGTCTCAGCCACGCCGAGGTCTGCTGGCGGCTGCACTTCACCTTCGGCATCGAGCATATGACCCACTGGGACGACCAGCGCCTGGCGGTGATGTCCGAGGGGGACTGCGATGGCGGCGATGTGGAGGAATCCATCGCCCGCGCCATCGCCTATGCCGAGGCGGCTTTCCTTGCCCCGCCCGCGCGCTCATGAGGCCGCCGCGGACCTAGAGCGGGCGATCTGATGGAATCGGATCGCCCGCTCCAGGTCTTTGTATTGGCGCGCGTCTTGTTCCGAAAACCGGTTCCCACTTTTCGGAACGCGCTCTAGCCGGGAAGCTCGCGCGTCATCTCGATCATCGTGGGCCGGAACCCGGCGCTGGCGAAGAGACGCCGGGCCGCTCCGTTCCGCTCGGCGGTGGACAGCAGGACCTGGCGCGCACCCAGATTCTGCAGGGCCGCGAAGGTCTCTTCCAGCAGCCGCCGGCCCACGCCCCGCCGCCGGTGCTCCGGGTCCACCATCAGGTCGTAGATGACGCCGGCCGGCCCGCGCAGGGTCAGCCAGTCGGTCCCTTCGAGCGCCGCATAGGTGTAGCCGATCGCCGCCCCGGCCTCTTCGGCCACGAGGACGACCACGTCCTTCCGCTTCAGTTGCCCGGCGAGGAAACCTCCATAGCCCCCCTCGGTCCGCGGCGTCGGCGCGATGAAGCGGTCGCGGTCGAATTCGTGATGCACTCGCACCAGCAGCGCGCCCAGCCGGCCCAGGGCCTCGAGGTCGGCCGGCGTGGCCGGGCGGATTGTCACCGGCTCAGGAAGGTTCATGAGTCACTCGGACAGGGGCGCCGCTCAGGCCGCCTTCGGACCCTCGGCCTGGCGGCCGATCTGGGCGATCTTGCGGGCGCTTTCGGCGTCGTGAGGGGCGAAGATCACCACGCGCAGGCTGGGCACGCCCTCGACCACGTATGAGGTGTGCTCGAAGGTGATGCCGCCCAGCTGGGGATGGCGCAGCAGGTGCACGCCCTCCGAGCGGGTCCGGATCTCGGGGCTGCGCCACAGTTCGCGGAAGGTGGGCGAGACCTCGCTCATCTCTTCGATCAGGGCGTCGAAGGACGGATCGCCGGCGGCCTGGCTGTAGTCGACCCTGAGCTTGGCGGTGATGCGGCGGGCCATGGACAGGAACTCCTCCGGATCCTCCTGGTACTCGGGGCTGGTCATCAGGATACGGATCAGGTTGCGCCGCTCGGGCTCCATCGCCGCGTAGTCGCGGAAGCAGCGACGCACCATGTCGTTCCAGTAGATCACGTCCCAGCGCGGCGTGATCACCTCTGCGGGCATGTTCAGGGCGTCGAGCGTGCGCCGGACCGTGTCGGGCAGCTCTTCCACCCGGGCCGCCTGCAGCGGGGCAGGGCGGTTCTGGGCCAGGGAGAACAGATAGTCCCGCTCCTCGGTGGAGAGGCGCAGGGTGCGGCTCAGGCTCTCCAGCACACGGTCGGAGGCGCGCACGTCGCGGCCCTGCTCGAGCCAGGTGTACCAGGTGGCCGAAAGCCCGGCCAGGGCGGCCACGTCCTCGCGCCTCAGGCCCGGCGTCCGCCGCCGGCCGCCCGGCGGCAGGCCCACCACCTGCGGCGACAATCGCGCCCGACAGCTCTTCAGGAACTCGGACAACTGCGCGCGCTGCGCAGCGCTGGTCATGTTCATCCCAAGTCCTCCCCTGGGACGGAAACTAGCAGTTTTATACTAGTAGTGCAGCTGCATGTTTGCCCGGTTCCGTCGGCTCCCGGACGATATCGCCAAGGCGCCGCCGAGGCGCGCGCGGCATTGTCAGGGACCTTGATCTATCAGGGCGCCCTCAGTACCAGCACTCGGGCTCGCATTGCTCGGCCAGGCGTGATCTGCCACCTCGGCGGCGCGGGGCCCAGGGCGCAGAGACGACCAGTTGGGCAAGGAGAGGCGCATGAAGCGCAGCCAGGACCGGATCCTGACCACCCACGTGGGCAGCCTGCCGCGGCCGAAGGCGCTGACCGACCTGGGCGGCTATCTGAAGGGCCCGCCCGCCGATCCCGCCGCCTATGCCGACAAGCTGAGGGAGTCGGTCGCCGAGATCGTGCGCCGACAGGCCGCGGTGGGCCTGGACATCGTCAACGACGGCGAGTTCGGCAAGGAGAGCTGGGCCAACTACATCCTGAAGCGCATCTCGGGCTTCGAGGTGCGCCCCGACGAGATCCGCGAGGTCGAATGGCTGGGCAGCGACCGGGTGCGCTTCGCCGAGTTCCTGGCCGAGGACTTCCCCAGGGCCGCCCGGGGCTCGCCCACCGAGGCCTGCGTCGGCCCGATCCATTACGAGGGCCGCCAGGCCATCGCCCTGGCCGTGAACGCCCTGACCGAGGCTCTGAAGGGGGTGCAGGTCACCGAGGCCTTCATGACCGCCGTGGCGCCGGCCTCGACCGCCTACGACGGCGTCAACGAATTCTACGGCACCGAGCGCGATTATGTCTTCGCCATCGCCGAGGCCCTGCGCGAGGAATACCTGGCCATCCACAAGGCCGGACTGATCGTGCAGGTGGACGACGCCGTCCTGGCCAACATGTACGACGCCCTGGTTTCCAAGAGCCCCGAACGCTATCGCGAATGGGCCCAGCTGCGGGTCGACGCCCTGAACCACGCGCTGGAAGGCATCCCCGAGGACCGGGTGCGCTATCACCTGTGTTTCGGTTCCTGGCACCTGGCGCACGTCTCCGACGCGCCCCTGGAAGAGGTGGTCGGTTTCATCCTGCAGGTGAAGGCCGGCGCCTATTCGATCGAGGCGGCCAATCCGCGCCACGAGCACGAGTGGCGGGTGTGGGAGAACGGCCGCCTGCCCGCCGGCAAGATCCTGATCCCGGGGGTGATCACCCACCACATCATCACCGTGGAGCATCCGCGCCTGATCGCCGACCGCATTGTCCGCTTCGCCCGCCTGGTGGGCCGCGAGAACGTGATCGCCGGGGCCGACTGCGGCTTCGCCCAGGTCGACTCCCTGCGCCGGGTGCACCCGGAGATCATGTGGGCCAAGTTCGAGGCCTTGGTCGAGGGCGCACGTATTGCTTCCGAGGAGCTTTGGGGCCGCAAGGCGGCGGCCTGATGGAGAGCAAGACGATGAGACTCAAATTCGCCCCGGTCCGCACGGCGGCCCTGGTCCTGGCGGCCACGGCCCTGGGCGCGCCGGCCTATGCGCACCATTCGACGGCGATGTTCGACATGGAGCACACGGTGAGCCTGACCGGGACGGTGAAGGACTTCCAGTGGACCCAGCCGCACACCTGGATCGACTTCGAGGTTCCGACGGCCGCGGGCGGCGTGGAGCAGTACGGCGTGGAGGGGATGAGCCCGAGCTATCTGGGCCGCAACGGCTGGTCCAAGCACACGCTGAGCGCGGGCGACAAGGTGACCTTGTCGATCCATCCTCTGAAGGACGGGCGCAAGGGCGGTTTCGACGCCTCGGTGACCTGGCCCAACGGCAAGACCATGTACAACCTGCCCCAGCGCGGCGGCGCCGCGGCCGCCGAAGGCAAGCAGTAGGCCGACGCCCGCACGGGCGAGGAGGCGAGTCATGATCATCGAGAACGAAGCGCAGCTGACCGAGGCGGTGCTCGACGAGACCCGCCGCACGCAGGATCCCCGGCTGAAGGAGATCCTGCAGGCGCTGATCCGGCATCTGCACGGCTTCGCCCGCGAGGTGCGCCTGACCGAGCGTGAGTTCGACCAGGCGATCAACATCATCGCGCGGCTGGGCCAGCTGACCACCGCCAGCCACAACGAGGTGCGGCTTATGGCGGGCAGCCTGGGGCTCTCGGCCCTGGTCTGCCTGATGAACAACGGCGACGGCGAGCCGACCACGGCCAACCTGCTGGGCCCGTTCTGGCGGGCGGGCTCGCCGGTGACGCCCAACGGCGCTTCGATCGTGCGCTCGCCCACCGAAGGGGTCCCGCTGTTCTTCACCGGCCACGTGCAGGACCGCCAGGGGCGGCCGGTGGCCGGCGCCGAGGTCGACGTCTGGCACGCCTCCACCGTGGGCCTCTACGAGAACCAGGACCCGACCCAGGCCGAGTGGAACCTGCGCGGCAAGTTCTTCACCGACGACAAGGGCGTCTTCGCCTACCGCTCGATCAAGCCGGCCGGCTATCCGGTGCCCAAGGACGGACCGACCGAGCAGCTGCTGATCGCCCAGGGCCGCCACCCCATGCGCCCCGCCCACCTGCACTCGCTGATCTACAAGCCCGGCTTCAAGACCCAGGCGTCCCAGGTCTACAGCGCCGACGACGAGCACCTGGAGACCGACGCCCAGTTCGGCGCGACCCGCTCGCTGATCGGCCGCTATGTGCTGCACGAGGACGAGCCGGCGCCCGATCCGGACGTCAAGGGGCCCTGGTACAGCCTGGACTTCACCTTCGTGCTGGAGCCGGGCGAGGCCTGGCTGCCCACCCCGCCGGTCTCGGGCAAGTCCGAGACCCGCGTCGAGGTGCGCAGGGAGCCGGCCTGACCATGAGCGGCGGGGCAGGGGGCGCCCTCACGGCCGAGGGCATGGAGCGGCGCATCCGCGCCTACTTCGACGACTGCAACTCCGGGATCGTCGACAACATCGCCTGCCACTTCGAGCCCGACGCGGTCCACTACTTCCCGCCCGGCATGTACCAGGGGCCGTTCCGGGGGGCCCGGACCATCGCCCAGCGCTGGAAGGCGGCGGTCGAGACCCTGGGCTCGTTCTGGACCGTCGACCAGGTGATCTGCGATCCGCCCACCGGGCGCGCGGTGATCGAGTGGACCCACTTCAAGCGCGCTTCGGGCGTCATCCTGCGCGGCGACGAGTGGTACCTCTTCAGCCCCTCGGGGCTGATCGCCGAGATCCGCGCCTATTACGCCTCGCCCCAGGACGCCTCGCTGCAGGCCCTCGAGCTCGGGGGCTTCGACTACGCCGGCCGCGGCTATCCGACCAAGGCGCCATGATCGAGACCCGCCGCATCCTGCTGGACGGCGCGGTGGTGGAGATGCGCCGGGAGGGGGATCTGCTGCTCGCCCAGGACGGCCGCGCCATCGCATGCGAGGACGCCGTCCACCTGCCGCCGGCCGAGCCCACCAAGATCATCTGCGCCCACCTGAACTACCGCAACCGGCTGGAGGAGTTGAAGGCCGATTGCCCGCCGGCGCCCAACTACTTCATGAAGCCGCCGAGCTGCCTGAACAGCCACAGGGGCGCGGTGGTCCGCCCGCTGGGCTGCCAGTATCTGAACTACGAGGGCGAGGTGGCCATCGTCATCGGCCGCACCTGCAGGAACGTGCGCATGGACGAGGCGCCGGACTACGTCGCCGGCTACTGCCTGGCCAACGACTTCGCCCTGCACGACTTCCGCGACGCCGACCGCGGCTCGATGCTGAGGGTCAAGGGCGCCGACACCCTGGGCGTGGCCGGGCCGGGGCTGGTCCAAGGCTGGACGCCGGCCGCCCAGGTGCTGCGCACGCGGGTGAACGGCAAGGTCGTCCAGGAGTCCAGCCTGAAGGGCATGATCTGGGACATGGCCTACCTGGTCTGCGACCTGGCGCGGATGATGACGCTCTGCCCCGGCGACATGATCTTCTCGGGCACCCCGGCCAACTCCCGCCCGGTGCAGCCGGGCGACGTGGTGACGGTCGAGTGCGAGGGGCTGGGGGTGCTGGAGAGCCTCATCGTCGAGGGCGCGGCGCCGGTGTCGGACGAAGCCGGCTGGCCGCCGTCGGCCTCGGAGAAGGTGCTGGGCGTGGCGCTGGGCGCGGGGCTCAAGGAGTAGCGGGCTCATTCGCGAAGCTGGCGCCCGGAGTGATAGCACTACGGGTCTCCTGGCTGGGATCGTTGACAGGAGCAAAATAGCTTTCAGGAAACGCGCGCCAGAGGCTTAGCCCATGCTCACCCCCGAACAGAACGAGCTGCTCACCCGCATCGGCCCGGGCACGCCCATGGGCGACATGCTCCGGGAATACTGGGTGCCGGCCTGCCGGGCGGCCAAGCTGGAGGTCGACGGCGCGCCCGAGCGGGTGCGGCTGTTCGGCGAGAACTTCGTGGCCTTCCGCGCCACCTCCGGCCGGGTGGGCTTCATGGCCGAGGGCTGCCCCCACCGCTGCGCCTCGCTGGCGCTGGCGCGCAACGAGGGCGACGGCCTGCGCTGCATCTTCCACGGCTGGAAGTTCAGCGTCGAAGGCCAGTGCGTCGACACTCCCACCGAGCCGGAGGCGCGCCGCGAACGCTTCGCCGCCAACGTGCCGGTGCGCAGCCATCCGGTCCGCGAGGCCGGCGGCATCATCTGGGTCTACCTCGGCAAGCACCAGGACAACCCGCCGCGCTTCCCCGACTACGAGTTCACCCACCTGCCGGACGACCACATCCAGCCCACCCGCGGGATCATCAAGACCAACTGGCTGCAGGGCCTGGAGGCGCTGCTCGACAGCGCCCACGTCGGCTTCCTGCACGCGGCCAACCTCGGCAGCATGCGCGGCCGCCAGATGTTCCGGGCCGAGTCCGACTACATGCTGAACGACGGCGCGCCGCAGTTCGAGTTCCTCGAGACGCCCTACGGCTTCCGCGAAGGCGCCCTGCGCGAGACGGGCAAGGACCTCTGGTACGCCCGCATCCGCGAGGTCTCGCTGCCGTTCTTCTCGTTCATCCCCTCCACGCCCGGCGGGGCGGCGATCGTCTGCTGCTCGATCCCGATCGACGACCACACCACCGCCCAGTGGTACATCATGTACAACCCCCACGCCCCGCTGGAGCGCGACCGCATGCGCAGCTTCGGCGCCACCTCGGGCGACCCGGACTACTTCAACTCCGACATGGGCGACTCCTCCGACCTCTGGCGGCAGGACCGTCAGGCGATGAAGGAAGGCCACTGGTCCGGCATCGTCGGCCGCGGCAACGCCTACGAGGACTTCGCCGTGCAGGAGTCGATGGGCCCGATCGTGGACCGCTCCAAGGAGTTCCTCGGCAGCTGCGACCACGTCATCATCCGCGCCCGCAGCCAGATGCTGCGCGCGGTGGCCAGGTTCCAGGAGACCGGCGAGACCTCGTTCAACGGGCCGGACGTGACCTTCAACCGCATCCGCGCGATCTCCTTCGCCTATCCCAAGACCCAGGACTGGCGCGAGATCGACGCCTTCAACCCGCCGGCGCTCGCGGCCGAGTAGGGGACTCCTAGGCCAGCTCGATGGGCGCCACCTCGATCACGGCCGGGGCGGGCCGGGTCTCGGGCATCAGGTACATGGCGAGGATGCCGACCAGGGCGGCGGCCATCATGTACCAGGCCGGGGCCATGGGACTGGTCATGACCTTGATCATCCAGGTCACCAGGGGCTGGGCCACGCCGCCGAAGACGGTCACGCCCAGGGCGTAGATCACCGCCAGGCCCATGCTGCGCATGTCCTTGCGCATGGACTCGCTCATGGCCACCAGCGCCGGGCCCACGCTCATCGAACTGAAGGCGCTCATCACCCCCGTGCACAGCATCACCGTGCCGGCGTTGCGGAAGTGCAGCATCAGGAGAAATGCCGGCAGGGTGCAGAGCAGGAACAGCGTGCGCGCGGTGATCATCACCGGCCTGCGTCCCAGCCGGTCGGAGAGCGCCCCGCCCAGCAAGGTGAACACCACGCCCGAGATTCCGTTGGCCACCGAGGCGGCGAAGCTCGCCCCCTGGCTCATACGCAGGGTCTGGGCGGCGAAGGTGGTCATGTAGAGCAGCACATAGGTCGAGGTGGTGAAGCTCATGATCAGCATCAGCCCCAGCAGCATGGGCCGCACGTGGACCTTCCAGCCCGCCCCGCCGGGACCGGCGGCGGGCTCGCGGCGGTGCAGGGTCTCGGGCAGGGTGCGCCTCAGCCAGAGGCCGAACGGCAGCACCAGGGCGCCGACGCCGAAGGCGATGCGCCAGCCGAAGGCGTCGAGCTGGGCCTGGGTCAGCAGGTGGGCAAGGAGCAGGCCGATCGAGGCGCCGGCCAGGGAGGCGACTGCCTGGCTGGCGCTTTGCCAGGATCCGACCAGGCCCCGCCGTTCCGGCCGCGCCGCCTCGATCAGGAAGGCGGTGGTGGGTCCGACCTCGCCGCCCAGCGCGAACCCCTGCACCAGCCGGCAGACCACGAGCAGCGCCGGCGCCGCCGGACCGATCAGGGCGTAGGGCGGGATCAGCACCAGCCCCAGCATGCCCAGGCCCATCAGGGAGAAGCTCAGCAGCATCGCCGGCTTGCGGCCCAGCCGGTCGCCGATGCGCCCGATCACCAGGGCGCCCACGGGCCGGGAGACGAACCCGACCGCGAAGGTCAGGAGCGACATCATCAGGCTCTCGAACGGCGTGTGCGAGGGGAAGAAGGTTCGTCCCAGCGCCGTGGCGAACAGGGCGTAGGTGGTGAAGTCGTAGAACTCCAGCGCGTTGCCGACGACCGCCGCGGCGATCTGGCGGGGCGGGACCCGCGCCTGCTCGGCCGCGCCGGCGGCTTGTCGACCCGATGACGCCACAGTCACGGCTTGATCCTCACGCGACTGCGCGCCCGCCCCATCGATTGGGCGGTGAAACGCCGCGCGTCAAGGTTTGGACGTTGACGGCCAGCTGGGCCATGGCCTTGTTGTCCGATGCGTCTGCCGCTGACCGCCCTGGTCTTCTCCGCGCTGCTGCTTTTGCCCTCCTGCGCGACTCCGCCGCTGGAGCCGCTGGCCCCTGCGCCGCCGGGCCCCGCGGTGCTGCAGCACGCCATCGACACCCTGGCCGGCGGCTTCGACGGCAGGGTGGGCATTGCGGTGGAGGACGTCGCCTCGGGCTGGGTCGCCGGCCACGACGCCGACCGGCCCTATCCGCAACAGAGCGTCGCCAAGCTGTGGACGGCGCTGGCGGTGTTCGACGCGGTCGAGCGCGGGCGCCTCAGGCTGGACGATCCGGTGCTGGTGACCCGGCGCGACATGAGCGTGTTCAACCAGCCGATCCAGAAGCTGCTGACCGACCAGGGCTACCGGACCAACATCGACGGGCTCTTGGTGCTGGCGCTGGCGCACAGCGACAACGCCGCCAACGACATCCTGCTGAAGCGGGTCGGCGGCCAGAAGGCGGTGTGGCGGGCGCTGGCTGCGCGCCGCATCCTGGGCATCCGCGCCAGCCCGCCCGAGCAGGTGCTGGAGAGCCGCATCGCCGCGGTGCGCTGGAAGCCCGAATATTCGTTCGGCCAGGCCTTCTGGACCGCCCGCGACGCGGTGCCGATGCCCAGGCGCGTCAAGGCGCTGGAGCATTACCTCGACGATCCGGCCGACGGCGCCGAGCCCCGCGCCCTGGCGGACGCCCTGGCGCGCCTGCAGCGCGGCGCCCTCCTGGGTCCGGCCATGACCAGGCGCTTCCTGGATATCCTCGGCATGACCCAGACCGGGCCCGCGCGGCTGCCCGCCGGTCTCGGCCCGGGCTGGCGCATCGGCCACAAGACCGGCACCGGCCAGGACCTGGGCGACCTCTCCACCGGCTACAACGACGTGGGCCTGATCACCGCCCCCGACGGCCATGTCTACGCCATCGCCGTCACCATCGCCTCGACCACCCGCCCGATCCCCGAGCGCCAGGCGCTGATGGCGGGCGTCTCGCGCGCGGTGGTGGACCTTCACGATGGCGCGGCGCCCGGCGCGCCTGCCCCGGCGACGCCCTCAGGCCCGGTTGTCCCGGCGGCTAGCTAGAGGGGGCCCCGGCCCTGGCGTCCAGGCGCAGATAGACGCTGTCGCACCACTCATCGCCGACCCGGCAGGTGCGCGCCGCCCGGCCGGTCTCGCGGAACCCCAGGCGGCTCAGCAGCCCCAGCGAACGGGCGTTGCGCGGGTCCACGTCGGCGGTGAGGGCCGGGAGCCGGAGGACCTCGAACATGCGCCCGATCACCGCCTGCATCGCCTCGCGCGCCAGGCCCTGGCCCCAGAGGTCCGGGTGCAGGATGTAGCCCACCTCGGGCAGGCGCCAGCAGCCGGCCTTGCCGACGACGCGGCCCTCCCGCTCGATCACGAAGTCGTCGCTGACGTCGCCCGGCGCCTCGACCATGGCCTGGACGAAGCGGCGCGTCTCCTCGAGCCCGGCATGCGGGGGCGTGGACCAGTAGCGCATGGCCTCCGGGTCGCGAAACACCTCCAACAGAGGCCCGGCGTCCTCGATGCGCGCGCGCCGCAGCCGGAGCCGCGGCGTCAGGATCTGGGTCATGGGCCGCTCAGGGGACCCCGAGCGCCGCCTTCAGGGCCGGCTCGGTCACGCCCAGCTTCCCGGCCGCCGCGGCGAGGTCCGGCGGCGGCGGGCCCAGCGCCTGCATCAGGGCCTCCTCGGAGATCCCCAGCTTGGCCGCCGCCGCGCCGAGATCGGGCCGCCGGCCCCGGCCTCCGGGCCCGCCCGGGCCGCCGCGTCCGCCCCCGCGCGGGCCTTGGCCGACGCCCGAGATCT
>JANWHQ010000115.1 GCA_025450315.1 Caulobacteraceae bacterium | reverse complement strand
GCGCGAGTTTCCCAGATCCTTGCGGCCGCGACAGCTGAACGGGCTTGCGTTGGCCCGGGCGGGCCGCTGGCGCGAGGAGCTGACGGCGCTGAGGGACATGGTGCGCGGCAGCCCGCTGGTCGAGGACTTCAAGTGGGGCAAGCCCTGCTACACCTCGGGCGGCGCCAACACGGTGATCCTGTTCGGCTTCAGGGACTATTGCGCGGTGGGGTTCCTCAGGGGCTCGCTGCTGAAGGACCCCAACGGGATCCTGGCGTCGCCGGGCGAGCATTCCCAGGCCATGCGCCAGATCCGCTTCACCAACACCGGCGAGGTCCGCCAGCTGGAGCCGGTGGTCCGCGCCTATGTGGCCGAGGCCATCGCCCTGGAGCGGGCCGGGATCAAGGTGGCGTTCAGGGCCAAGGCCGAGCTGGACCTGCCCGAGGAGCTGCAAAGCCGCCTGGACGGCGACCCGAAGCTGAAGGCCGCCTTCGAGGCCCTGACGCCCGGCCGCCGCCGGGGCTTCGTGCTGCACGTCTCGGGCGCCAAGCAGCCCGCCACCCGCGCGGCCCGCGTGGAGAAATGCGCCCCCCAGATCCTCGCCGGCAAGGGCTTCCACGAGCGGTGAGAGGCGGAGGCGGGCGGAGCGCGGCCGCCACCCCACCCCGCTCGTCCCGGCGAAGGCCGGGATCCAGGACAAGTGACGCTGGGTTCCCGGCAAGCCCGCGGCTTCGCGGCCCCGCCCCTTCCTGACACGCCGGGTCCGACCTGTCCTGGATCCCGGCCTTCGCCGGGATGAGCGGGGGAAGGAGGATGAGCGGAGGAAGGGGGATGAGCGGGGACGGAGGGGATGTTTGACAAGCCGGCCTCGCCGGCGCGATGCTCGCTGCAGTCCATGGGAGCCAGGCATGGCCGGCAAGATCACGGTGCACGATCCGCGCGGCTATCCGCCGAAGGTGGAGGGCAAGCGCCTGGCGCCTAGGCTGCAGAGCCTGGACGGCAAGCTGGTCTATCTGGTCGACTGCCTGTTCGATAATTCCGAAGTGTTCATGGACGAGCTCAAGGCGTGGTTCGCCGAGCACCTGCCGGCCGTGAACACCAAGATCATCCGCCCGCGCGAGAGCTGGGTCGACGATCCGGGGATGCGGGCCAGGATCGCGGAGGATGGGGACGCCGCCATCCTGGGTGTCGGTCTTTGAAGCACCTGTTGCCCCACGGTCGTGGGGTTGTCGCTAGCGCTGGAAGAGCAGGGGGTGCCGACGGTCCCCGTGCACACCCACGTCTTCGCGAGGCTGGCTAGGGCCACCTCGCTGGCCGGCGGCCGGCCCACCCTGCGCAACTGCTTCGTGCCCCAGCCGGTGGTCGGCGTCTCGGCCGAGGTGCTGCGCGGCTACATCCACGGGACCGACCCGATCTCGAAGCGCCCGTTCGTGCAGGAGATGATCGAGGCCCTGACCGAGCCCCTGTCGGACGCCGACATGAAGGGCGCCAGCTTCGAGCGCTCCACGCCGCGGCTGCTCGAGCCCGACACCGAGGACAACCTGCGCCGGCTGTTCATCGACCAGCACTGGACCGACTACCTGCCGATCATCCTGCCCACCGAGGACCGGGTGGAGGCGATGCTGAAGGGGACCCGCCAGCCCCGCGACAGGATCGTCGGGCGGCTGCGCCCCACCGCCTTCCGCGAGAGCTGGGAGTTCGACGTCGAGAAGGTGGCGGTCAACGCGGTGATGGCCGGCGCCCGGCCCGAATACCTGCCGGTGATCCTGGCCATGGCCTCCTCGGGCATCACCGCCCGCTCGTCCTCGACCACCTCCTTCGCCACCCTGTCGGTGATCAACGGCCCGATCCGCCAGGAGCTGGGCATGAACGACGGCATCGGCGCCATGGGCCCCTACAACGAGGCCACCGCCACCATCGGCCGGGCCTACGGCCTGCTGTCCACCAACCTGCAGGGCGGCTCGACCCCGGGCGAGACCTACATGGGCTCGCTCGGCAACTGGCTGGCCTACACCGCCTGCTTCTCCGAGGCCGAGGAGCGCAGCCCCTGGGCGCCGTTCCACGTGACCGAGGGGTTCAAGGCGAGCGACTCCACCGTCAGCCTGTTCTTCGGCGGCTGGTACACCGAAAGCGGCTATGGCCCGCGCGAGACCTGGCAGGACAAGTTCCGCCGCTGCCTGGCGGCGGTCGACCACTTCGTGCCGCCGCTGATCGTGATGGATCCCCTGGTCGCCAAGGGCTTCGCCGAGCTGGGCTGGAGCAAGGAGAAGCTGATCGAGTGGTGCGCCGAGAACGCCAAACTCAAGGCGAAAGACTACTGGGACGACATGGCGATCCAGACCCTGATCCGCCCGCACGCGGTGGCCGGGGTCGAGCCCTTCGCCAGCCGGCTGAAGGCCGACCCGGACGAGGAGATCCAGATCTTCCGCCCCGAGGACATCCACATCGTGGTCACCGGCGGCGAGACCCAGGCCGCCTGGAAGATGTTCGGCGGAAGGTATGCGCTGGGCGGCCGGGGCCAGGGCAACACCGTCAAGCCCACCATCCTGATCGACGACTGGCGCTGAGGCGTCACTTCCCCCGCGGCATGAGCTGGGAAACGGGGACGGGCCGGGAACGTGAACATGGTTAACGGGCCGTAGAGGTTTGCCCCGGCACCTTGGCGGGGTCCGATCCTCGAGGCCGCCATGCCCGCCAGCGCCAGACAGCTTCCCGCCGCGGACCCGCGGCCCGACCCGTCCCGGCCCGTGCTGGTGCTGCCGGTGGGCTATGGCGACGGGCCCGAGGTCGCGGCGCACGCGGCCATGCGCGGGATGACGGTGATCGGCGCCTCCTCGGCGCCGGGCGATCCGGCGGCGGCCTGCTGCGACGCCTTCGTGACCCTGCCGCACGTCACCGATGCCGCCTTCGACCGGCGCCTGGCCGAGACCCTCGCCGCCCATGGCATAGGCCAGGTGCACGCCAGCCATTACGTCATCTGGGAGCACCTGAAGACCGCCCTGCCCGCCCTGGCGCCGGGGGTGAGCCTGAGCTTCGGCCGCAGCGCCTTCGACCTGCAGGCCGACTACCGGGCGCTGCAGCGGGCCGTGGCCGAGGCGCCGCCGATCCCCGAGCTGGACGCCTCGCCCACCGCGCGGCCGGCCATGGGCCCCGTGGGCACGGCCGGCTACCTGCGCGCCGCCACCTCGATCCAGGGCGAGAGCTACGAGCCGAAGCTGCTGGCGCTGATCGAGGCGGCCCGCCGCGCGCCGGTCGGCGACATCGTCGAGATCGGCAGCCTGTTCGGCCGCACCGCCGCGGCCCTGGCCATGCTCAACAACATCTACGACCTCGGCCAGATCCTCTGCGTCGATCCCTGGTCGCCCGGGGCGATCGACCAGGGCGTCGAGTCGCTGAAGACGGCCGGCCAGCAGTTCGACTGGGACGCGTTCCGGCGGATCTTCGAGATCAACGTCGCGCCCTTCGCCCAGGGGCGGCTGAACTACATCCACGCCCTCTCCACCGAAGGGGCCAAGGTCTATGCCGCCCGCCGCCAGATCGAGACCGAGGCCTTCGGCCGGACAGTCTACGAAGGCGCCATCGGCCTGCTGCACATCGACGGCAACCACGGCTACGAGCATGTGCTGGCCGACGTCAGGGACTGGACGCCCCGGCTGAAGCCCGGCGGCTGGCTGGTGATGGACGACTACGACTGGGACTGGGGCGACGGCCCCCGCCGCGTCACCGACGAGTTCCTCGCCGCCGAGGCCGCCCGCATCCGCCTGTCCTTCGTCCGCGGCGGGGCGATGTTCATCCAGCTCAGGGATTAGGGCGCAGGCGTGCGGACCGCGGCTACCCCACCTTCCAGATGGTGATCTTCACCGCCGGGTGGTCCTTGTCGCCCGCGGGGGTGATGCGGCTGACGAAGATGGCGTCGTTGAGCCAGCCGTACTTGCCGGACGGCGCGTCGAACTTCGGCGCGGCCCAGAGGTAGCCGGCGTCGCCCGGGCCCTTGGGCGGGATGATGACGCCGACGTTGTGGACGTGGATCACCACCCCGTCGTCGGTCTGCAGGAAATAGTCGGCGTCGACCACCACCCCGCCGTCGGCGCGCACCAGCTGGTCGTCGGCGCCGCCCGGCAGGATGCGGCCCTGGATCCCCGGCCCGGCGAAGGTCCCCCCCGCGATCGGGATGGCCTGCCGCCGGCCCGACGGCGTCTGGCCCACCACCACCGCCGGCGCCAGCAGGGCGGTCTCCTCGAAGACGAAGCGCGTGGGCGCGGGCGGGATGTCGGCCGCGAACGCCGGGGCGGCGACGAGCAAGGCCGCAGCGGCCAGCAGGACTTTCATGTGGGCGCCCCTCCTCTGATCATTCTTCTATCACCGTCATGGCCGGGCTTGTCCCGGCCACCCATGAACACGGAATGCCGCGGGTTTGCGCCGAGCTAGGCGCGTATGGGTTCCCGGCGCAAGGCCGAGAATGACGGTGGCAAGGGATGCTGGCGCGTCCGCGAGATCTGCGAGGTTGACGATCATTCACTTCGAGGCCCTCGCCGCCCGCGTCTTGCGCCGTTCTTCCGCGAATTCCGAGCCGGGCTTCCAGCCGGGCCAGGCGCCGTCGGCGGCCAGGTCGCGGCCCACCTGGTAGAGCAGGTCGACGTCCTGGGCCGCGCCGGTCAGGTCCCAGCCGGCATGCCAGACGTCGCAGGGCTGGTGGTAGCAATGGGCGGTGTAGTCGCTGACCCAGGCGTCGCCGGCCGCCCGGCCGCCCCTCACCAGGTCGGGACCGCCGCCCAGGCTCATCAGAATCAGGGTGGGCACGCCGCGCTTGGCCAGGGAGAAGTGGTCGGCGCGGTAGAAGAGGCCCCGCTCTGGATGGGCGTCGGGGGTGACGACGCGGCCCTGGCGGGCGGCGGCGCGGGCCAAGAGGTCCTCGAGCTGGTTCTGCCCGGCGCCCACCAGCACCAGGTCGCGCGAGGGGCCCACCGGCTCCAGCACGTCCATGGTGAAGTCCGCCACGATCATCCCCGGATCGAAGCTGGGATGGCCGGCCCACCACTCCGAGCCCAGAAGGCCCCGCTCCTCGCCCGTCCACAGGGCGAAGACGGTGGTGCGGGCCAGGCGCGGCTGGTGGGCGAAGGCGCGGGCCAGCTCCAGCACCCCGGCCACGCCCGAGCCGTCGTCCACGGCGCCGTGGCGGATGCGGTCGCCCGAGGCGTCCGGCGCGCCGACGCCGAAGGCGTCCCAGTGGGCCCCGAACATCACCGCCTCCCTGGGCCGCGAGGTCCCGGTGCGCTTGGCGATGACGTTGCGGCTGGTCAGCCGGCGCACGTCCACGCCGTAGTCGGCCGACAGGGTCTCCTGGCCGATGGGGACGGGATGGAAGTCGCGCCGGCGGGCGGCGGCCTTCATCCGCTCCAGATCGAGGCCCGCGCGGCGGAACAGCCGCTCGGCGACGTCGCGCTGGATCCAGCCCTCCATCAGGGCGTGGGCCCTGGCCGGGTCGGGACGGACCACGTCGTAGGCCTCGGCGTTGGAGGCCTGGACGGTGGACCAGCCATAGCCGGCGGCGGCAGTGTCGTGGACGATCAGCACGCCCAGCGCCCCCCGGCGGGCGGCCTCCTCGAACTTGTAGGTCCAGCGGCCGTAGTAGGTCATGGCCTTGCCGCCGAAGCGGCCATAGGCGTCCTCGCCTGGGCGGGCCTCGAAGTCCGGGTCGTTGACCAGGACCACCAGGATCTTGCCCTTGAGATCGACGCCCTTGAAGTCGTCCCAGCCGCGCTCGGGGGCGCTGACGCCATAGCCGGCGAACACCAGCGGCGCCTTGTCGATGCGCACCCGCTCGACCGGCCGCTGGGTCATGACCATGACGTCCTGGCCCTGGAGCAGCACGTCCTCGCCGCCCGGGACCTCGACCGCGATCCGCGCCTCGGGCTTCACCTGGTAGCGGACCATGGGCACGGCCTGGGTCCAGCCGCCGTCGTCGCCGCCGGGCTCCAGGCCCATGGCGCGCAGCTGGTCGACCAGATAGGCGACGGTGCGGTCCTCGCCGGGCGTGCCGGGCGAGCGGCCCTCGAAGGCGTCGGCGGCGATGGTGCGGATCACCTCGCTCATCCGCTGGGCGCTGATCGGGCCGGTGTCCTGGGCCTGGCCCGCGCCCGCCGTCGCCAAGGCCAGCGCCGCCGCGGCCGCCGCGATCCTGAACCCCATGCCCGGCCCTCCTGGTCAGGAGCAATAGCCGCGCGGAACGGCGATGCAAACCACGGGGATCGTCCTCACCTCCGCTGTTCCCCAGCCCCGCTCATCCCGGCGAAGGCCGGGATCCAGGCCCGGGCAGAGGCCGCGCGGAACGAGATGGTACGGCCGCGTGGCAGCGGGGTGGCTGGGACCTCCGGCGGCCCTGGTC
>JANWHQ010000114.1 GCA_025450315.1 Caulobacteraceae bacterium | reverse complement strand
GGTATAGGCCTTGGTCCGGCCCTGCATCTGGATGTTGTACTGCGCCGCCTGGGCCGCTCCGTTCCGCACGGGTTTTCGTGAGTGGGGGGGTGATTGGGGGCGCGGGGGGGCGGCGCAACGGCGGGCGAGCCGGGCGCCCCCTTCGTCTCGCGCCGGCCGCGCGAGCCACCTCCCCCGCACGCGGGGGAGGACCTGGGCCCGAGATGCTCCCTCGCGAACGCGTGGGCGACCGAGGCGGCGCTAGGGACGCGGCGGGCCGCCTCCGAAGCCGCCGCCGGGGCCGGGGCCGCCGCCGGGGCCGGGGCCGCCGCCTGGTCCAGGGCCGCCGCCGAAGCCACCGCCAGGGCCAGGGCCCCCTCCGAAGCCGCCGCCACCGCCGCGACCACCGTCGCCGCGCCCGCCGCCCGGGCCGAAGCCGCCGCCCCCGCGGGACGGACCGCCGCGCCCGCGCCGGGGCTCGCTGCAGCCGAACAGGCCGCAATGGCGGGGCGGCGGGGGCGAGAAGGCCACCACGGGGCCGTCGCGCATGTAGCCCTGGTCGTAGCCGTCCACGTCCCAGGCGTCGGCGTAGTCGCGATCGAAGCCGCTCTCGTCGAGGATGTCGGGCGACAGCTCCTCCTCGCGCCGGCAGAAACGGCGGCCGTCCCAGCGGAAGTGCTCGCAGCCGTAGCGCAGGTAGAACCAGTTGGTGTCCTCGGTGATCCCCGCCGGAGGCTCGGCGTAGACACCCGAGCTGGGATCGCCGATGTCGTAGATGCGGTTGTGGCGGACCGTGGCGTCGCCGGAGGCGACATAGACGCCATAGCGGTCGCCGCCGATGGCGGACTCCTCGACGTCGAGGTTGGCGCCCTCGCTCATCACCCCGTAGGCCGAGCGGCAGATGCGGCTCCGGCGGACGTCGACCCGCGCGCCGCGCTCCAGCCCCAGGCCGACGCGATAGCCGCAGATCACCGCGTCGTGGATCTTCAGCAGCGCCCCGCCCGAGCGCTCGCCGCGGACCTCGATCCCGACCGAGGCCTCGCCGGCCGAATGGGTCGCCAGCACCCCGACGTCGTCTATCCGGCTCTCAGCCGGGCCCAAGGTGACGGCCAGGCCGATGGTGTCGGCGCGGATGCGGTCCTGCACCATGTCGAGGTCGGCGCCTTCGGAGGTCACCGCCGCGTCATAGGTGTGGGCGTCGATGCGGCTCTGCTTCAGGATCAGCCGGCCGCGCGAGATGTAAACGGCCGAGGCGTCGCCCGCATAGTCGATGTCGTCATGGACCAGGGCCACCTCGGTGTTCCAGCCCTGCACGCAGCTGGCGTCGCCGCCCTGGGTGGCGGAAAGCTCGAAGCCGCGGATCTCCACCTGCCTGACGCCGTCGGCGACCAGCACGCAGGGCTGGCCGGGCGGGGGCGCGATCACCACCCGGGCGCGGCCGGGGTCGGTGGAGAAGGCCGAGGCGTCCTCGGCGGCGATCACGATCGGATGGTCGATCTCGATGGTCTCGTGGCAGGCCTGGCCGTGGCCGCGCACATAGACGACGCCGTTGTCGGGCAGATAGGCGGCCGCGTCGGAGATCGGGTTGGGGCCGAAGCTGGTGTCGCCGCAGTCGACCGTCACGCTGGGCGGACCTGGCGGCCCCGGCGGGAACACCTCGCGCGGATACCGCTCGCCATAGGGCCGGCCGTAGCTCTCCACGTAGCCGCGCCCCCAGCCCCAGCGGCGGCCGTACCAGACGCCGCGACGGACGTGGTGATGGTAGACGGGCGGGTTCAACAGGATGCCGAAGTTCGGCTTCACCTGCTCGGCGATGCGGGCGTCCGCCGGGAAGGCGGCCGCGCCGGAGGCCGTCAAGGCGGCGACCAGGGCGGCGGCCACAGCCGCGGCGGCGAGGATCGGGCGCTCCGGGCTTGGCATCAGCGGTTGCTCCCCCCATCGGCCGGCGGGGCCAGGGTCTGGTCTAAGGGCGGCGGTGAATCGGCGGCGGCGAGGCGGGTGTCCTGGGCCTCCATGCGCCGGCCGGCGCGCGCCAGCGCCTCGGCCCGGGCCAGGTAGCCCGACCGGGCTCGTTGATAGCTGCGATAGGCCATGTGGCGGACGCGGCGGGTGTCGCCGGCGGCGCCGGAATAGTCCTCGCCGCCCGAGGCGTGCGGCGGCGGGTCGGCGTGGGGCGGGTCGGCTTCGGCCAGGGGCCCGGGCGGCGGCGGGGCCGCGGACGGGGGCCCGTCCGACGGCGGCGGCCCGGCGTAGCCGTAGCGGTCGCCGTCCCCGGCATAGAACTCTTCCTCTTCGGGGCGGACGTAGCCGTTCCAGCCGCGATGGCCGCCGCCGACCCGGTCGAGCAAGGCGCTCAGCCGGTGCACCGAGGGCTTGAACCCGGCCAGGGCCGCGTCCAGTTCCTTGACCACCGCCTCGGCCTTCTGCTGGTCGGCAACGCCGGCCAGGCCTTCGGAGAAATAGGTCGCCACCGCGAACTTGGCCTCGGGCGAGCCCTGCTTGTCGGCCTCCGGGAACCAGTGGAAGGCCCGGGCGTAGTCGGGCACCACCCCGACGCCCTCGGCGTACATCACCGCCAGCACCAGCTGGGCCTTGGGCGAGCCCGAGATGGCCGCGTACTGCACCGCCCTCACCTTCTCCAGCGGGGTCAGCACGCCCGTGGTCGGACGGCCGAGCATGGCCTGGAAGGTCTGCACGTCGTGCGGGGTCAGCTCGCTCTCCAGGCACGGCGAGACGATCACGTGCAGGTACACCAGGGCGTTGGCGATGTGCTCGAACGGCAGGGTGTTGATCCTGAGCAGGGCCGTACGGTCGGCCTCCTCGTAGGGCTCGCTCTCGTCGGTGTGCGGCACGCCCGAGACCGGCGCGTCGGGCGGATAGAACTCGTAGGGCGGCACCCAGCGGCGGGCGCGCTGCTCGGCGATGTCGGTGAAGCCCGGCCAGGGGGCGGCGCGCTGCAGGTCCTGCAGGATCACATAGGCCCCCTCGTCGCCCTGCTGCATGGCCAGGTAGTCGAACATGTAGGCGTCCACGCCGTTGCGCTCGAACAGCCGCACCGCGTTGGGCCAGCGCGAGCGGGTCATCAGCGCCTGCAGGTCGTCGGGCGGCTCGCCGAAGGGGCCGTAGCCGGAATCGTGCACCCGCCCCAGGGTCCGAAAGCCGGACGCGCCCTGGGTGGAGAGCACATAGGTGGCGCGGTCGCGGACCTTGTCCTGCTCGTCCGAGGACATCTGGGCCATCAGCCGGTCCAGGGAGGCGTAGGCCAGTTCGCGCTCGCCGTGCCGGCACTCGTCGTAGAGCGAGACGAAGGTCGGACCGAACATCCCGTCGCGCGGGGCGGCGGCGGTGCGGTCGTAGCCCTGGGGATTGGCCAGGGCCATGGCGTACCAGACGGCCGCCTCGACCGGATCCAGGAGGTTCTTGTCGCTGTCGTGCTTGCCCTCGTAGCGGTGGGCCAGCTCGACCTGGGCGAAGAAGTCGCCGCGGAAGGCCTGGCGGCGCAGTTCGCGGATCTCCCGCTGCTGGCCGTTGAACTGCGGCTGGACCTCCGACGGCAGGGGGGGCCTGGGGCACGTCTCGGCGAGGTGGTGGAACGACCAGACCCTGGGTCCATAGGCCAGGCCGAAGGCGCCGCCGCCGATCAGCAGCAGCACCACGAGCGCCACCAGGATGACGATCAGCAGCGAGCTGGAGCTGTCGTCCTCGTGCTTGTCCTTGCGTCCGCGGCGGCGCCGGCGCGGTTCGCCGACGGGGATCAGCAGCTTGGGTTCCGGCGGCGACGGCGGGGGCGGTGGGACCGGGATCACCACCATCGGTGACTGGCCGCGCTCCGCGTCCATGCTGCTCCCCCACCGACGCGCAAATTAACCATAATGACCAAGGCCAGGATTGGCCCCGGGCCCCCCACTGTCAAGCTGGGCAAGGCATTGCGACGCGCCCACGGCCCAGCTTGCGCAAGCAAACGGTTAACAAGCTTCGCGGTTCCCGGAACGCGCGAGAGCTTCCCCCAGCAGGAGAGCGAATCCGCGCGGCGGAGGAGTCGTTTCACCTTGCAGGCGAAATCCGCCCGCGGACCATCGCGGCGGTCCCGGAGGCTCTAACCGTCCGGCTGGACGGTGGCCGGCAGGGCGTAGGGGCTGCCCGGCGGCAGGGGCCGCGCGTCCTCGACGCCGGTGATGCGCAGGGTCATGGCCTGGGGCTCGGGCGCGGCCGCAGGCTTCATGGCGACGCGCGAGGCCAGGATCGGGGCCCTGCGCGCGGCGAGCTGGGCGAAGTCGATGTCGGCGGCCATCGCGCCGGCCGGCGGATCGATCAGGTTCAGCGAGAAGCGCCGGCTCTGGCCGGGCGGGACCAGGCCGTCCGGCGGCGAGGCCGTGCGGGTGAGCAGGACATGCCCGTCCTTGTCGCGCAGCACCACCTTCAGGGGCGGCGAGGCCACCGCCTTGGGACGGATGTTGCGCACCTGGCCCGACACGATCAGGGCCGGATGGCCGTCCTGCAGCGAGGGCATGGCGTGGACGTCCTCGATGGTCAGGCCCACCGGGTTCACCGGCAGCCGGATCGCCGCATAGGCGCCGGCCGCCCGAGGCCACAGGCGCACCACGTCGGCCCGGAACACCACCGCCATCACCAGGATCGCCGCCAGCGAGGCGCCCATGCCGGCCCAGACCGCGCCCTGCACCGCCGCCTCGCGCACGCGTCGGTCGGCCAGAGCCCTGGCGCGGAAGGCCTTGGGCAGGACATCGCCGGGCAGCTCGGAGGCGGGCTTGGTGAACAGCTCCTCATCGGGCGAGGGCGGCTCGGCGGCGATGGCGCCGGCCTCCGGATCGACCCTCAGCTCGAGCGGACGCGGCGGCCCGACCCGCCAGGAGGACCCGCAGGCGCTGCAACGCACCACGCGGCCGTCCCCGATCGCCGAATCGGCGGCGAAATAGCTGGTGGCGCACTCTGGACAGGTCAGTATCATGGCCGCCGAATCGGACGTCACCGCCCCTTGCATCGAGGTCGCCGATTTCCGCCCCCATGTCCAGAACGCCAGACGACGCGGACCCCGTGCCAACTTCCGAGGACGGCGCACTTTCCGGCGCCACCGATCCGATCGTCCGCTTCGAAGGCGTCGGCATGCGCTATGGCCGCTCGCCGGAGGTGCTGCAGGACGTCTCCTTCGAGCTCAGGCCCGGATCGTTCCACTTCCTCACCGGCCCCTCGGGCGCGGGCAAGAGCTCGCTGCTGAAGCTGATCTACCTGGCCCATCGCCCCTCGCGCGGACGGGTCAGCCTGTTCGGCCGCGACGTGCTGACCGTGGCGCGGCGCGAGGCGCCGGCCCTGCGCCGGCGCATCGGCGTGGTGTTCCAGGAGTACCGGCTGCTGGACCACATCTCGGTGTTCGACAACGCCGCCCTGCCCCTGCGGCTGGCGGGTCACAAGCCCCAGAGCTACCAGGGCGACGTGGCCGAGCTGCTGACCTGGGTGGGCCTCGGCCGCCGTTTCAACGCCCTGCCCCCCACCCTGGCCGGCGGGGAGAAGCAGCGGTTGGCCATCGCCCGGGCGGTGGTCGGACGGCCGGACCTGCTGATCGCCGACGAGCCCACCGGCAACATCGACCGGACCATGGGCCTGCGCATCCTCAGGCTGCTGACCGAGCTCAACAAGCTGGGGACCACCATCCTGGTGGCCAGCCACGACCAGGACCTCGTCGCCCGCTCGGGCATGCCGGTGATGGAACTGGATCAGGGACGCCTCGTCTGGCGCGGGACGGCCGGCGCATGAAGAAGACCCCCGACGCCGACGCCGCGCCCCGCCGGCGGCCCGCCGCGCTGCTGCCGCGCGAGGCGGCGCAGGACCTGCTGCTGGTGTTCGTGACCGGCGTGCTCTGCTTCTTCGCCTGCCTGGCGGTGATCTGCGCCCTGGCCGCGGACCGGGCGGCCGGGGGCTGGACCGACCAGCTCAAGGACTCCGCCACCGTGCTGATCCGGCCCGTGGGCGACGAGAGCGCCGACACCGCCGCGGGCCGCGCCGCCGCCACCCTCGGCGGGGTCAAGGGGGTGGCCGAGGCGCGGGTGCTGGAAAAGGCCAAGGCCGAAAAGCTGGTCGAGCCCTGGCTCGGGCCCGCCGCCCAGGCGCCGGAACTGCCGCTGCCGCGCCTGGTGACCGTGCAGTTCGAGCCCCGGACTGCATCGGGGGCGCCCAATCCCACGGCGGCCCAGCTGGCCGCCGCCCTCAAGGCCGCCGGCATCGACGGCGTGGTCGACGACCACAGCCGCTGGATCGGCGACATCGTGCGCACCGGCGCGCTCGCCCGCTGGGCGGCCATCGCGGCGGCCGTGCTGATCGCCCTCTCCGCCTCGGCGGTCATCGCCTTCGCCACCCGCGCGGGCCTGGCCGCCCGCCACGAGATCGTGGAGGTGCTGCACCTGGCCGGCGCGGAGGATCGGACCATCATCCGCCTGTTCCAGGATCGGCTGGCCGAGCTCGCCGCCGTCGCCGGGCTCTTGGGCGGCGCCGCAGCCGCCTTGGTGGCGGCGGCGGCCAGGCTTATGGGTGGTGCGGACGGATTGACGCCGGTGCTGCCGATCGCCTGGTCCGACCTGCTGACCGGCCTCGCCTGCCCGCTGATCGCCGCGGCGATCGCGGCGGTCGCGGCGCGGGTCACCGCGGCGCGGTTGATTGGGGGGCTGCCATGACGACGACGATGCGGGCGAGCGCGGCGTGAAGAGCCTGGCCCTCTTCCTGATCCTGGTGCTGATCTGGGTCGTGGGGCTGTTCGCCTTTGCCGCCCGCATCGCCCGCTCGACCCCCGCGCCCGATCCGCAGCCGGCCGACGCCATCGTGGTGCTGACCGGGCCCTCCAACGCCCGGATCATCGCGGCGATGAAGCTGCTGGAGGACGGCAAGGGCGGGCGGCTGTTGATCTCGGGGGTGAACCGCAAGGCCACCCGGGCCGACATCGCCTCGGTCGCCAAGGCGCCGGGCCAGCTGTTCGACTGCTGCGTGGACCTCGGCTTCTCGGCCGCCGACACCATCGGCAACGCCCGCGAGACCGCCGCCTGGGCCCGCGCCTACCGGTTCAGGCGCTTGATCGTGGTGACCTCCGACTACCACATGCCCCGCGCCATCCTGGAGCTGAAGGGGGCGCTGCCCGGGGGCCAGTTCGTCCCCTATCCGGTGCCCACCGAGGAGATCGACCCGCGCCGCTGGTGGAAGAGCGGCGAGGGCGCCCGGCGCATGGTGCTGGAGTATTCCAAGTACCTGGTGATCCTGGTGCGCGAGGCGATCCTGAGCCTCGGGCCCAGGGCCCAGCCGCCGGCCAGCGCGCCGCTCAAGGCCCAGCCCCAGGCCCCCGCCTCGGCCCGGCCGTGACCGCCGTCCGCGCCGCGCTGTTCTTCGTCTGGTTCTACGGCGTCTCGATCCCGCTCGCGATCGGCTACAGCCTGCTCCTGCCTTTCCCCCGCCAGGCCATGAACGTCTCGGTCCGCTTCTGGGCCAGGCTGATGGTCTTCGGTCTGAGATACCTGGGCGGCGTGCGCCTGGAGGCGCGGGGGCTGGAGCATCTGCCCAAGGGGCAGGCCCTGATCGCCTCCAAGCACCAGAGCCTGTTCGACTTCATCGGCCCCTTCGTCTTCCTGCCCGACGCCTGTTTCGTGCTGAAGCAGGAGTTGCTGGCGATCCCCTTCTTCGGCTGGCACGCCAACAAGCAGCGGATGATCCCGATCAACCGCGAGGGCCACGCCAGGGCGCTGAAGGACCTGCTCCGCGCCGCGCGCGAGCAGCTGAAGGAGCCGCGCCAGGTGATCATCTTCCCCGAAGGCACCCGCCAGAAGCCGGGCGCCGAGCCCGACTACAAGCCGGGCGTGGCGGCGCTCTACCGCGACCTGGATATGCCCTGCACGCCGATGGCCACCAACTCGGGCGTCCATCTGAACGCCCAGGGGATCGTGCGCCGCACCGGCGTGATCGTCTACGAGGTGCTGCCGCCCATCCCGCCGGGACTGAAGCGTCAGGCGTTCATGGCCGCCCTGGAGACCAGCATCGAGACGGCCTCGAACGCGCTTCTGGAGGCGGGGATCTAGTCAGGCCGCCGGGACCGGGGCCTCCAGCGCCTCGACCTTGCGCAGCAGCAGCTCCATGGCCTTGTCGGCCACCTGCTCCTCGCGCAGATGCGCCACCAGCTCGCGCAGATAGTCGATGTTGCGGCCCGACAGGCCCTCCGAGCCGGCGATCAACCGCGCCTGGCTGTCCAGGTCCAGCCGTCCGGCCCACTGCGGGTGGCCCATGTCGGAGATGAACACCAGGGCCCGCACGCGGCGGCGGTCGGCCAGCCGCACCTCGGCCCAGGACTCGATATAGGTCTCGGTCGGCTGCTCGCGCTCGAGCAGATAGGCCTGCACGCCCGGCCAGTCGGCGGGCGAGACGCGGAAGGCGATGCCCCGCACCGAGCCTCCCGGCGCCAGGCCCAGCACCAGCCCCGGCGCCTCGGGGACGCCTCTGTGATGGACCGAATAGATGCAGAAGGCCCGGCGGCGGCCATGCAGCACCGCCCGTTGGCGCTCGGCGAACGGAAAGCCCGGCCGCCACATCAGCGAGCCGTAGCCGAACACCCACCTGTCACTGGAGCCATCGGCCGGACCGGACATGGGCCCGTGTTTGTGGCGCCCCGCCGCGAGCCGCAAGCCGGTTGCACGGCGCCGCTCAATGACTATGGTCCGGCGCTTCCTTTTCGGGGGACTTCATGGACGATCCGCGGCCATCGCTAAACGCCGTGCGCGCGCGCATCGACGAGATCGATGCGTCGCTGCTGGCGCTGGTGGACGAGCGGGCCCAGCTGGCGGTGGCGGTCGCCGCCGCCAAGCACGCCGAGGCCCCCGGCGCCGCGCCCAGCTTCGGCCTCAGGCCCGCCCGCGAGGCCCAGGTGCTGCGCCGCCTGCTGGCCGCCCCGCGCAAGTCCGCCGACGCCGCCACCATCGTGCGCATCTGGCGCGAGCTGATGGCCGAGAGCCTGGCCCTGCAGGGGCCCTTCCACATCACCGCCTGGGGCGGCGACAACCTGGCCCGCGCGGTCGAGCTGGCGCGCCTGCGCTTCGGCGTCGCCGCGCCGCTGACCTACGCCAAGGCCCCCGAGGACGCCATCGCCGCGGCCCGATCGCTGGGCGGCGTGGGCGTGCTGACGCTGAACCGCGATGCGCCCTGGTGGGGCCGGCTGCTGGCCGAGCCCAAGGTCCGGGTGTTCGCCGCCCTCCCCTGCCTGAGGGCCTGGGGGCCCCTGGGCGCCCTGGCCATCGCCGAAGCCCCCGTCGAGCCCTCCGGTTCGGACGACACCTTCTGGGTCACCGACGCGCCCGCCTCCGCCGAGAAGGTCATCGAGGCCCTGGGCCGCGACGGCGTGGCCGCCTGCCAGGTCCAGGCGGCCGGCGGCCTGAAGCGGTTCAAGCTGGCCGGCTTCTACCAGCCCGACGACGCGCGCCTGGCCCGCGCGCCGGGCCGGCT
>JANWHQ010000113.1 GCA_025450315.1 Caulobacteraceae bacterium | reverse complement strand
TTGGCCGCGATGGGCAGGCGCACGGAATCGTCGAGCAAGGCCAGCCGGTCGGCGGCGTCGCGCGGCCGCATCTTGGAATAGACGGTGACCAGGGCGTCGATCTCGGCGGACTTCTTCTGATCGCCGTCGTTGAGCAGCTTCTGCAGCTCGGCCTTCATGTCGGCCAGGGCCTGCAGCTTGGCGTCGAGCTTGGTCTCGGCGGCGGTGAGCAGCTGGGTCTGGACGTCCAGGTCCTGCTCGCGCTGGTCGAGCTGGCCGCGGCGGGTCCCCAGGCTCTGCAGCACCTGCAGCTCGGCCGGCGACAGGCCGGCGTCGCGGGCCAGGTCCGCGGGCGTGGAGGGGCAGGCGATCCTGGGCGGCCCGGAGGCCGCCGCCAGGTTCGCGGCCGCGGCGATGGCCTCGGGGCTGCCGGGCAGCGGCGTGGCCTTGGGCGACAGCCCCGGCGGCAGCACCGGCGCGTTGGGGTCCGCCTTGGGCGAGGAGGAATCGGGGACCTTGCCCGTGTCCTGGGTCTTGGCCGGCGCGACGCCCTCGGCGAAGGCCTTGGTGGCTTCCACCAGGTCGGGCAGGTGGGTGACGCCGGTCAGCGCCTTGACCGCCAGCACGCCGCCCAGGGCGACGCCGACCAGAGGCAGAAGACGCGGGGCCCTCACCGGCCGCCGCTCCGCGCGGCGCGCAGCACCGGCTCGATCAGCTCGAACAGGTCCTCGTCACCGGAGGGGTTGCGGCCCCCCGGTCCCCGCGCGTCGCCGCGAAGGCCCGGGGCGGGGCTTCTCTCGGGGGCGGGGACGGGACGGGAGAGGGCCTCGCGGGCCAGGGTCCGCTGCGACGGCAGGCCCGCGGCGATGCGGTCGCGCAGGGGCATGGCGTCCTGGCCGCCGCGTGGCATGGGCTCGCGCTCGCGCAGCGGGGCGGTGGAGGACGGATACCGTTCGAGCAGCCGCTCCAGTTTCTCGGCGGCGGTGGCGGCGGACTTGGCGTTCTGATCGAGCCGGGCGGTGATGCCCTTGGCGTCCTGGATGCGGTCGGCGATGGCGCCTTCGGCCTGGGCCGCGGTGGCCTTCAGGGCCGCCAGGCTGTCCTGGGCCTTGACGATGGAGGCGTCGAGCTCGGCCACGGCGCCGATGAAGCCGGACTGGCTGTCCTTCAGAGCCTTGAGCTTGCGGTCGAGCCTCAGGCCCACGAACAGGGCCGCCAGCAGCAGGCTGGCCAGGATCAGGTCCAGGCAGAAGGCGATGGCGTTCATCCTCCTAGGCTCCTTTCGAAGCTTCGCAGGACCGGTCCTTCGAAGCGGTTGATGTGTGCGGCCCGGGTCCTCCGAAGCCATGGCGAAGGAGGATCATCGGAATTCCCTCAGGGCGCTTGCCGCCGACGGCGAGATCGGCGCCTCGACGCGGATGGCGATGGCGTGGTTGCGGCGGCCCATGCGCCCGCGCGTCAGGCTCACCGTCCCAGCCCGCAGCTCCACGGTGGAGTCGGGGGTGGCGTTGAACATGATGGTGTCGCCCTTCTTGAGCTCGAGCACCTGCCTCAGGGGCAGCTGCTGCTCGTCGAGCACGGCGCGGACCTCCATCTGGGTGGTCCAGAGCTCCGAGGCGAGGTGGCTTTCCCAGATGTTGTCGCGGCCGAACTTCTCGCCCATGAACTGCTGCAGCAGCATCTTCCGGATCGGCTCCAGAGTGGCGTAGGGCAACAGCAGCTCGATGCGCCCCCCGCGGTCCTCCATGTCGATGCGCAGCTTCACCAGGATGGCGGCGTTGGGCGGCCGGGCGATGGCGGCGAAGCGGGGATTGGTCTCCAGCCGGTCGAGATTGAGGGTGACGTGGGTCAGCGGCTCGAAGGCCGCGCGCGCGTCCTGCAGCACCACCTCGATCATCCGCTGCACCAGGGCCCGCTCGATGGTGGTGTAGGGCCGCCCCTCGATGCGCATGGCCGCGGTGCCGCGCCGCCCGCCCAGCAGCACGTCGACGATCGAATAGATCAGGTTGGAATCGACCGTCAGCAGGCCGTAGTTGTCGAGCTCCTCGGCCCGGAACACCGCCAGGATCGCCGGCAGCGGGATCGAGTTCAGGTAGTCGCCGAAGCGGATCGAGGAGATGTTGTCCAGGCTCACCTCGACGTTGTCGGAGGTGAAGTTGCGCAAGCTGGTCGTCATCAGCCGCACCAGGCGGTCGAAGACGATCTCCAGCATCGGCAGCCGCTCGTAGGAGACCAGGGCCGAGTTGATGATCGCCCGGATGCCGGTCCGCTCGACGCTGTCGTCCTGGGCGAGGTCGAAGCCCAGCAGGTTGTCGATCTCGGTCTGGTCGAGGATGCGCTCGTTGGATCCGCCCCCGGCGTCGCCGAGCGAGCCGAGCATGCCGTCCTGGCCCTCTTCGGCGACCTCGGTCTCCTCTTCATCGGCCATGGCGCGGCGCTCCCTTCGGGGTGGCCGAGGCCTGGGCGGGAACGGGTGCGAAGCTGTGCATGGCCTGAACGATCGGCCCGGGGCGCGGGGCCCTAGGTGATCAGCATCTCCTCGATCAGCACCGAATTGATCTTGGCCGGCGCTATCACCAGGTTTACGCGGCGGAGGATTTCCATCCTGAGCTCGTAGCTGCCCTGGCTGCCGGCGAGGTCCTCGGGCCTCAGCTCGCGCAGGAAGCTCTGGAACATGTCCTGCAGCCGCGGCCGGTTCGGCTCGATGACGTCGACGGTGTCCGGGCCGGGCAGCTCCAGGGTGAGTTTCAGCTTCAGATAGGTGGGCTTGCCGTCGGCGGTCTGCATGTTCACGACCATGTCGGGCAGGGTGTAGAAGACCACGCCGTCCGGGCCGTCGGTGATCTGGGGCGCGTTCTTGTCGGCCGGCTTGTTGTCGCCGCCTTCGCCGCCCTTCTTCCTGGCCTTGTGGGCGTGGGCGCCGGCCTTGGACGGACCGTGCGGCCCGAACATCATGAAGGCCCCGCCGCCGCCGCCCACCAGCACCAGGCCCGCGACGGCCCCGATGATGATGAACTTCAGGGGCAGCTTCTTCTTGCCCGTTTCCTCGCCCTGGCCCTCGCCGCCTTCGCCTTCGGGGGCGGGCGTGGAGGCGCCTGCGTCGGCCTCGGCCGGAGCGTCGCTCGTCTTGGGCTTTTTCCTGAACAGCGCCATGTCGATCCCGCGCTCGGGACCCACCGCAGCAAGCATGGTCCGGAGCCTGGACCCATGCATCGGCCGCAATGGTTAAGGATGGGTTTTAACCATAATTCCGGGCTGCAGATTTTGCCGGGCGGTATTGGCCGTTGCCGCCGCGTTAACCTTTCTTATTGTTGATTTTATTGGGAAATATTCTGGCCCAAGGGTTGCAGCGGGGTGCGGCGAAACCTCGCTCCGCAAGGCCCTTCGATGGATAATGTTCTTTACGTCGGACTGTCGCGCCAGATGGTGCTTCAGCACGAGATCGAAGTGATCGCGAACAACGTCGCCAACGTCGACACCACCGGCTTCAAGGTGGAGGCGTTGATGGTCCAGACCGACCCCGAGAAGGTCAAGTCCGGCAGCGCCGGTTCGCCCCTGAACAACAGCGTCAACTTCCCCCTGGACGCGGGGGTGGTGCGCGACTTCAGCCAGGGCGAGCTGAAGCGCACCGGCGGCGACTTCGACGTGGGCATCCAGGGCGACGGCTTCTTCAAGGTCCAGACCGCGGCCGGCGAACGCTACACCCGCGACGGCGCCTTCACCCTGGACGACCAGGGCCGCATCGTGACCGCCTCCGGCGACCCGGTGCAGGGCGACGGGGGCGACATCATCCTGGATCCCAAGAAGGGCCCGCCCAGCATCTCGGCCGACGGCACCGTCAGCCAGCAGGGCCAGACGGTCGGCAAGATCGCGCTGGTCAACTTCGACTCGCTCTCGGCCCTGACCAAGCAGGGCGGCGGGCTGTTCAGCAACGACACCAACCTGCAGCCGATCGCCGCCACCGGCAAGATCCGCCAGGGCGTGCTGGAGCAGTCCAACGTGCAGCCGATCCTGCAGATCACCCGGCTGATCCAGGTCAGCCGCGCCTACGAAAACGTCTCCCAGATGATGGATCAGAACGGTCAGCTCTCGACCAACGCGATCGATCGCCTGGGCAAACTCTCGTCCAACTAGGGAGGAGCCTGAATGCGTGCGCTCTCCACGGCCGCCACGGGCATGGCCGCCCAGCAGCTCAACGTCGAGGTGATCTCGAACAACATCGCCAACATGAACACCATCGGCTTCAAGCGCCAGCGGGCGGAGTTCCAGGACCTGCTCTACCAGGACCTCGAGCGCGCCGGCGCCCAGAGCTCGGCCAACGGCAACACCGTGCCGACCGGCATCCAGGTGGGCGCGGGCGTGAAGACTGGCACGGTCTACCGGATCATGGACGAAGGCTCGATGACCCAGACGGGCAACCAGCTCGACCTGGCCATCAACGGCCGCGGCTATTTCCAGGTGCAGATGCCGGACGGCTCGATCGCCTACACCCGCGCCGGCAACCTCTCGCTGAACCAGGACGGCCAGCTGGTCACCTCCGAGGGCTATCTGATCCAGCCCCAGATCACCATACCGGCCAACTCCACCGGCATCACGGTCTCGGCGACCGGCCAGGTGCAGGCGGCGGTGCCGGGCCAGACCACGCCCCAGGTGGTGGGCCAGCTGACCGTCGCCAGCTTCATGAACGAGGCGGGCCTGGAGGCCCTGGGCCAGAACCTCTACCAGGTGTCCGGCTCCTCGGGCGCGGCGGTCACCGGCAATCCGGGCGACCCCGGCTTCGGCCAGCTGATGCAGGGCTACACCGAGGGTTCCAACGTCGACGCGGTGACCGAGATCACCGCCCTGATCACCGCCCAGCGCGCCTACGAGATGAACTCGAAGGTCGTCTCCACGGCCGACCAGATGCTGTCGACCACCAACCAGATGAAGTCGTGACCCCATGACCCGCCCGCCCCATCGCGCCCTGTTCCTCGCCCTGGCCGTCGTCGTGGCGGCGCTGGCGCTGCTGCTCGGCCCCCGCGTGGCCGTCGCCGCCGTCGTGGAGCTGAGGTCCGACATCGCGGCCCCGAACGGGCAGGTGACCCTGGGCGACATCTTCGAGGGCGCGGGCGCGGCCGGCGCGGTGGTGGTGGGCTCCGGCGCCCCGCCCGGCGGCTCCCTGGTGATCGACGCGCGCCAGCTGCAGGCGCTGGCGGCGGCCCACGGCCTGCAATGGACCAACGCCCGCGGCATGAACCGGCTGATCGCCCGGGTCGAAACCGGGCCCGCCCTCGCCTTCGCCCCGGCCGCGCGCGCCGTCCGCCGGCGCGGCGAGGAGGTCCTGACCTACGCGCGGGATTTCGCCGCCGGCGACGTGGTCCAGCCCGAGGACGTCGTCTGGGCGGCGCCGTCCGGCTTCGGCTCGACCTTCGACGCGCCGCGCGACGCCCGCGCCGTGATCGGCCAGGCCGCCCGCCGCCCGCTCCGGGCCGGGACCGCCGTGTCGCTCGCCGACCTCGGCGCCCCCAAGGTGATCAAGAAGGACGACATGGTGCAGGTCGCCTATGCGGCCGGCGGCATCAAGCTGGTGCTGCAAGGCAAGGCCATGTCCGGCGCCGCGGTGGGCGACATCGTCGACATCATGAACCCCAGCTCCAAGAAGACCATCCAGGCCGTGGCCTCGGGCCCCGACCAGGCGGTGGTCGGCCCCGAGGCCGAGCGGATCAAGGCCCAGGGCGCCGCCGCGCCCAGACTGTTGGCATCCCTGAACTGAGGAAGCTCCCATGCGTTCGTCCGTCTTCGTCTCCCTCGCCGGAATCGGCCTCGTGCTCGGCGGCTGCGGCACCGTCAAGGATGCGGTGCGCGGCCCCAAGCTCACCGACATGAGCTCCCACGCCCTGGCCGCCTCGATGCAGGCCTCCCCCGCGGTGATCGCCTCCAGCGCCAAGCCGGCCGCGCCGCCGGCGGCCTCGACCGCCAATTCGCTGTGGCGGCCCGGCGCGCGGGCCTTCTTCATCGATCAGCGGGCCTCCAAGCCCGGCGACATATTGACCGTATTGATCAATATTGATGACAGCGCCAAGCTGCAGAACAACACCACCTCCTCGCGCCAGAACGCCACCAAGGGCGAGATCTCCCACGTGCTGGGGCTGGAGACAGCGCTGGCCAAGATCATGCCCAAGGGCTTCGACCCCACCAACGCCCTGGACCAGGCCGGCTCGACCTCCTCGACCGGCGCGGGCAGCGTCGACCGCCAGGAGCAGATCCAGCTCACCGTCGCGGCGGTGGTCACCGGCGTCCTGCCGAACGGCAACCTGCTGATCCAGGGCAGCCAGGAGGTGAAGACCAACAACGAGCTGCGCGAGCTCAGCGTCTCCGGCATCGTGCGGCCGGAAGACATCTCGGCCACCAACACCATCAACCACACCCAGATCGCCGAGGCTCGGATCCAGTACGGCGGCCGCGGCGACCTCAGCCGCGTGCAGAACACGCCCTACGGCCAGGCGGTGGCGGAATCGCTCTCGCCGTTCTGATCCGCCTCAAGGGAACCGGCGCAGCTTGGGTCCATTAAGGCCAGGGCCGATGGGCGGGAGGCGGACGATGAGGGCGATCAAGGCGCTGGCCGTGGCGGGCGCGGGCGTGGCCGGCCTCGCCGCCCTGGCCGCCTGCACCCACCAGCAGGGGCCGCTCGGCCTGAATCCGGGATACCGCTTCGGCTACGACGACAAGGGCTCGAGCGCCGCCCTGGCCTATGGCCTGCCCAACAGCGACGATCTCGCCCTGATGCTGGATTGCCCGAAGGGGACGGGCCGGATCGAACTCAGCGACTCCGCCCGGGGCGGGACTTCGGCGGCCATCGTGCTCAGCGCCGGCGGGCGCCGGACCAGCGTGCCGGTCCACGCCTCCGGCATCGAAGACGGAAGCAACGATCCGCAGGTCCTGGTCGGGCGCCTGAGCTCCCGCGCCGAGGCCCTGCAGGCCTTCCGCCGCACGGGCGTGCTGGAGGTGAGCCACGGCGCCTCGCGCTACGTCATCACCGTCGCGGCGGACGGCAAGGCCGGGGTGGAGCGCTTCTTCAGGGAATGCGGCTGAGGCGCGAGCTGGGCCGCTAATGCGGCGCGCCGTGCATGAAGCTGGACACCAGCGAGCCGGCCACCAGCCGCCAGCCGTCCACCAGCACGAAGAAGATCAACTTGAACGGCAGGCTGACCACCACCGGCGGCAGCATCATCATGCCCATGCTCATCAGCACGCTGGCCACCACCAGGTCGATGACCAGGAAGGGGATGAACAGCAGAAAGCCGATCTCGAAGGCGCGCTTCAGCTCCGAGATCATGAACGCCGGGGCCACCACCTGCAGCGGCAGCTGGGCCTCGGTCTTGGGCTTGGGGATCTTGGAGAGCTGGATGAACAGGCCCAGGTCGTCGCGGCCGACCTGGCCCAGCATGAACATCTTCACCGGCTGGGCCGAGGCGGTGAAGGCCTGGGGCAGCTCCATCTTGTGGTCCAGCAGCGGCTTGATGCCGGCGGCGTAGGAGGCCTGGAAGGTGGGCGCCATGATCAGGGCGGTCAGGAACAGCGACAGGCTGACCAGCACCGCGTTGGGGGGGCTCTGCTGCAGGCCCAGCGCCGTGCGCAGCAGCGACAGGACCACCGTGATCCGCACGAACGAGGTGGTCATGATCACGATCGACGGCGCCAGCGACAGCACCGTCATCAGACCCACCAGCTGCACCACCCGGTCGGTCAGGCCCGCGCCGGAGCCCAGGTTGATGTTGAGCGCGGCCGCGCCGCCGCCGGCCGCCGCCTGGGCCAGGGCGAAGGCGGGGAACACCAGGGCCGCCAGGGTCGCCAGGGCCGAGATGATCGCCGCGCGCTTCAGCTCCTCGCGGCTCGGCGGCTTGAACGCCTGACGCAACGCTTCCCACGGCGACATCAGGCCTGGCCCCCCTTGCCGCGGCCGCCGGGGGCCCCATCCAGCTCGGCCAGCAGCCGGCCCTCGCCCAGGATCAGCAGGTGCTCCTGGCCGTCGCAGCGGATCAGGACCAGGCGGCGATGGGGATCCAGCATCAGGCTTTCCACCAGCGCCAGGCGCCGCTCGCCCGGCGCGCGCAGCTTCAGCACCTCCAGCGGCGCGAACCGGCGCACCAGCACGAGCGCCAGCCCGCCCAGCCCCAGGGTCACGGCCAGGGCGGCCATCATGCGGAGGACGTCGGCGAAGGACATGGGCGGGGAAACTGCGATTCGAGCCGGCTTGCCCGAGCCTTGTGCCGACGGTCGTTAACGCCGCCTTAACCATAAGCTCGCGGCCGGCAAGTTCTCGTTAACCCTCTTCGTTCACCGTCCGGCAAGGGTTCAGCTGGGCGCCAGGCCATGGACATCACTGCCATCCCGTTGTTTTCAATGCTGAAATCGCGTCTCGGGTACATCAACGCCCGCGAGAAGCTGATTTCGGAGAACGTCGCCAACGCCGACACCTCCGGCTATGCGCCCAAGGATCTGCAGCCGTTCGACGTCGCCAAGGCGCTGGAAGGCGACGGGCCCCAGACCGGCGTGGTCAGGCCCGAGATGACCGAGGCCGGGCACCTGCAGCCCAAGGACCTGCAGTCGCAGATCCAGTGGAAGGTCGTCGACACCGAGGACTCCCAGGGCACCCTCAGCGGCAACAAGGTCACCCTCGAGGACGAGATGGCCAAGATGACCAACGCCCGCATGGATTACGAGGCGGCCGTCGGCTTCTACCAGAAGGCGATGAGCCTGGTGCAGTTGGCGGCCAAGCCGCCGGGCAAGTGAGGAGGCAGGCCAGATGGTCGACCAGACCAATCCGACGCTGGGCATCATGGCGATCGCGGCCTCCGGGCTGAAGGCCCAGCAGCAGCGCATGCGGGTGATCGCCGAGAACATCGCCAACGCCGACTCCATGGCCAAGGACGGCAACGGCGATCCCTACCGGCGCAAGGCGGTGGTGTTCGCGCCGACCGACGTCGAGGGCGGCGGCCAGGGGGTCAAGGTGGCCCAGGTGCTGCCCGACCAGACCCCGTTCAAGCAGGACTACGATCCCGGCAACCCGGCCGCCGACAAGAACGGCTACGTCAAGCTGCCGAACGTCGAACCCCTGGTCGAGGCCCTGGACATGAAGGAAGCCCAGCGCGCCTACGAGGCCAACCTGAACGTCATCGACGCGGCCCGCTCGATGGAAATGCGCACGCTCGACCTCCTGAAGCAGTAGGCGCCCAGCGATGATCTCCGCTCTCGCCGCCGCCAAGGCCTACGCCGCCGCCCAGGCCCAGGGCTCGGGCCTGCCCGGCGCCCCCGACGCGGCCGACTCCGCCCACGTGGCCGGCGCGCCGAATTTCGGCGAGATGCTGAACGGGGTGCTGTCGGACACCATCCAGCAGTCGCGCCAGGCGGAATCCCAGATCGTCGCCGGCGTCCAGGGCAAGACCGACCTGGTCAATGTGGTCACCGCCATCTCCTCGGCCGAGACCTCGCTGCAGACCGTCATGGCCGTCCGCGACCAGGTGATCGCCGCCTACCAGCAGGTCATGCAGATGCAGATCTGACCGTGAGGTCATCCCGGAAACGGCGGAGCCGTCATCCGGGATCGCGATGGACGCTGGTGCTTGCGGCGATCCTGGCTCTGCGCCCTTGTGGGGCTCCGGCCGGGATGACAAGGAACCTCAGCCGCCGCGCGCCAGGCGCAGGAACTCCTCGCGGGTCCTGGGGTCGTCGCGCATGACGCCCAGGAGGGCCGAGGTGGTCAGGGTGCTGCCCGGGGAATTGACGCCCCTCAGGGTCATGCAGCTGTGCTCGGCCTCGATCAGAACGCCGACGCCCTGGGGCTTCAGCACCTCCTGGATCGCGTCGGCGATCTCGGCGGTCATCTTTTCCTGGATCTGCAGCCGCCGGGCGAAGCCGCGCACCACCCGGGCCAGCTTGGAGATGCCGACCACCCGGCTGGTGGGCAGATAGCCGACGTGGGCCCGGCCGATCACCGGCAGCATGTGGTGCTCGCAGAAGCTGACGAAGCGGATGTCGCGCAGCAGCACCATCTGGTCGTAGCCGCCGACCTCCTCGAAGGTCCGCTCCAGGTACTCGCGCGGCTCCACGTCGTAGCCGGCGAACATCTCGCGGTAGCTGCGGATCACCCGGCCCGGCGTGTCGGCCAGGCCCTCGCGGCCCGGATCGTCGCCCGCCCAGCGGATCAGGGTGCGCACCGCGGCCTCGGCCTCCTCGGCGGAGGGCCGCTCGCCGGCCCCGCCTTTCTGGCCCTCCCTGGGCGGGGGCGTGCCCGCCCGGATCGCCACTTCTGCGCGCTCCTGGAAGTCCTTGCGGGCGTCGAGATCGTCCATGCCGCCTCCCTCGAGCGGGCCGCGCGGCCGGCGGATCGCCTGGCCAGCGTATCGCTTCGTTAACCATACACCCGGCAGTTTTCGCCGGGTCGGACGCGATATGTGGCGTCCCAGTGGAGAATTGTAACCCATGAACGGCGCACAGGTGCTGGACGTCGCGCGCGACGCCATTTGGCTCACCCTGCAGCTGGCGGCCCCGATCCTGCTGGTCGGGCTCATCGTCGGGGTGGTGATCGGCCTGTTCCAGGCCCTCACCCAGGTGCAGGAAGCCACCCTGATCTTCGCCCCCAAGATCCTGATGGTGTTCGTCACCCTCCTGATCACCCTGCCGCTGATGGGGGCCCTGATGGGCGGCTTCATGCGCCATATCGCAGACCGCATCGCGGCCATGTAGGCGCGGCCGAGCCGATGGAGCCCTACGCCCTGCCAGCCCAGGTCTACGCCGCGGGCCTGGTGTTCGTGCGCGTGGGCTCGGTGGTGATGCTGCTGCCTGGCATCGGCGAGAGCTTCGTGCCGCCCCGCATCCGCCTGTCCATGGCCCTGCTGCTCGCCCTGTGCCTGGGGCCGATCGCCGCCCGGACCCTGCCGGCGATGCCCACGACCCTGGGCGAAATGGGCGGCCAGGTCTTCCACGAGCTGCTGGTCGGCCTGATGCTGGGGGCGCTGACGCGGTTCTTCCTGGGCGCCCTGTCGGTGGCCGGCGAGGTGATCTCGCTGCAGACCACCCTGTCCTTCGCCCAGACCGCCAACCCGATCCAGGCCCAGCCGGGCGGGGCGGTCTCGACCTTCCTGACCATGACCGGGCTGGTGCTGCTGTTCGCCACCGACGCCCACTACATGTTCATCGGCGCCATCGCGCGCTCCTACAGCCTGTTCGCCCCCGCCCGGCACGTGCTGGTCCAGGACGCCGCGGCGGTGGCGCTGCAGGCGGTGATCTCGAGCTTCTCGCTGGGCGTCCAGATGGCCGCGCCGCTTTTGGTGTTCGCCCTGGTGTTCAACGTGGCCCTGGGCCTGGTGGGGCGGGTCATGCCCCAGTTCCAGGTGTTCTTCGCCGGCGCGCCCCTGACCCTGATCGCGGGCCTGTCGGTCTTCGCCCTCAGCCTCGGCACCGGGATGCTGATCTGGCTCGACCGCTACCGCGACTTCATGCGCCTGTTCACCTGAGGCGCTGAGCGGAGATGGCCGAAGACACCGACCAGTCCAACAAGACAGAAGAGCCGTCATCCAGACGGCTCGAGGACGCGCGCCGGCGCGGCGAAGTCGCCAAGTCGGCCGATCTGGTGTCCTGGGCCTCGCTGGCGGGGGTGGCCGGGGCCATCGCCATCTATGGCGGCTGGGCCTGCCAGGACCTGGCCCAGCGCCTCGTGCCGTTCCTGGAGGCGCCGGACGCCTTCTCGCTGGAGAACGGCGGGGCGGTGGACGTCATGCGCCGGGCGCTGGGCGCGGGCGCGCCGGTGATGCTGATGGTGCTGGGCGCGGCGATGGTGAGCGGGGTCGCCGGCAACGTGCTCCAGCAGGGCTTCCTGTTCTCGGGCGCGCGGCTGAAGCCCGACCTCAGCAAGCTGTCGCCGATCGAAGGCCTGAAGCGGATCTTCGGCATCGACGGCCTGGCCGCCTTCGTCCGCTCGCTGATCAAGCTGGTGATCGTGGGCTGGGTGGCCTGGGCCTCGCTGGGGCCGCACTGGCGCGACGCGGAGGGGCTGCCCGGCATGGAGCCGGCAGCCATCCTGCCCTTCGCCGCCGGGCTGATCCGCTCGCTGGCCATCTCGGTGCTGACCTTCCTGGGCGCGGGGGCGATGCTCGACTGGATCTGGCAGCGCCAGCGCTTCATGCAGCGCATGCGCATGAGCCGCGAGGAGCTGAAGGAGGAGATCCGCCAGTCCGAGGGCGATCCGCACGTGAAGGCCAAGCTCCGCCAGATCCGCAACGAGCGGGCGCGCAAGCGGATGATCCAGCAGGTGCCCAAGGCCACGGTGGTGATCGCCAACCCGACCCACTACGCGGTGGCGCTGCTCTACAAGCAGGGCGAGACCGAGGCTCCCATCTGCGTGGCCAAGGGCGCCGACCAGGTCGCGCTCCGGATCCGCCAGGTGGCCGAGGAGGCCAGGGTGCCGGTGATCGAGGATCCGCCGCTGGCGCGGGCGCTCTACGCCTCGGTGGAGGTCGACGAGGTGATCCCCGTCGGCCACTACCAGGCGGTGGCCAAGATCATCGGCTTCGTGCTGAACCAGGCCCGCCGCCGGGCGGCCCGGGTGCGGCCGATGTCGGGCCCATAGGCGGGACGCCACAAGCCGCTATCCTGTTGAAACTGATTCGAAAGAGACCGGTCCTCCATGGGCGGGACGATCGCAACCAAGCCCGGCAAGAGCCGGCGGGCCGCGGGCTTGCTGGCCTTGCTGCGCGCGCCTGAAGCGGCGGGCGACGAGCCCGGGCTGGAGGCCTTCGTCGCCGCCCTGCCCGAGCCGGCGGCGGCCGTGTCGGTGGAAGGCCGCATCCTCGCCGCCAACGCCGCCTGGCGCGGCGTCTTCGCGCGCTCGGGCCGGCTGCCCTCGGGCCCGGCGCTGTACGCGGCCCTGGCGGCCGCGCGCCGGGGCGAGCCGGGCGAAGCCCGGCTGCAGGCCTCGGGATCGGAGCGGCTGGCCAAGGTCTCGGCGCTGGGCGAGCGGCTGCTGCTCATCCGGCTGTTCGATCCGGCCCCCCCGCCCAGCCAGGCCGCCCAGGCCTCCGCCGCCCTGGACCCCGCGTCCCTGCCGGCCACCCTGGACGTGCTGGCCGCCGCCTCGCCCTTCGGCGCGGCCATGCTGGACGGCCCCGATCCCTTCACCGCCAAGGTGGTCCAGGCCAACCCGGCGCTGGAGGAGATGGCCCGCGGCCGCAAGCTGCTCGGCCATTCGCTGGCCCACCTGATCGATCCGAAGTCCCGCAAGGAGGCGGCCGAGCGGCTGGCCGGCAAGCCCGGCCCGGTCGAGGTCAAGCTGGTCGGCGAGCCGGCCCGCACCGCCCAGCTCTATCTGGCCCGCTCCAACGGGCGGCTGATCGCCTATCTGGTGGACGTCTCCGAGCAGAAGCAGCTCGAGCTGCAGCTGATGCAGTCCCAGAAGATGCAGGCCATCGGCCAGCTGGCCGGCGGCGTGGCCCACGACTTCAACAACCTGCTCCAGGCCATCCAGTTCAGGCTGGACGAGCTCCTCAGCCGCCATCCGGTGGGCGATCCCTCCTACGAGGGGCTGAACGAGATCCGCCAGACGGCGGTGCGCGCCGCCGACCTGGTCAAGAAGCTCCTGACCTTCTCGCGCAAGCAGACCGTCCAGCGCGAGACCCTGGACCTCGGCGAGGTGATCGGCGAGTTCGAGGTGCTGCTGCGCCGGCTGATGCGCGAGGACGTCAAGCTCAAGACCGAGTACGGCCGCAACCTGCCCCTGGTGCGAGCCGACAAGGCCCAGCTGGAGACGGCGGTGATGAACCTCACCGTCAACGCCCGCGACGCCATCCGGGGGCAGGGCGGCGCCGCCGGCGTGGTGCGCATCCGCACCGCCCGGGTCTCCAGGGCCGAGGCCATGTCGCTGGGCTATCCCGACGCGCCCGAGGGCGAATTCGCCCTGATCGAGGTGTCCGACACCGGCCCCGGCATCCCGCCGGACGTGATGGCCAAGATCTTCGAGCCCTTCTTCACCACCAAGCCTCTGGGCGAGGGCACGGGGCTGGGGCTCTCGACCGTATATGGCATCGTCAAGCAGGCCGACGGCTGGATCGCGGTGGACTCCAAGCCCGGCCAGGGCGCCACCTTCCGCGTCTTCCTGCCCGTGTTCACCCCGCCCGCGGTCAGCGAGGCCCCGCCGGTGCAGCCGGTGCGGGTCAAGCCCAAGGCGCGCGACCTCTCCGGCGCGGGCCGCATCCTGTTCGTGGAGGACGAGGACGCCGTGCGCGGCGTGGCGGCGCGGCTGCTCAGGGCGCGCGGCTATGAGGTGATCGAGGCCGCCGACGGCGAGGAGGCCCTGGCCCTGGCCGAGGAGAACGCCGGGACCATCGACCTCTTGATCTCGGACGTGATCATGCCGGGCCTGGACGGCCCCAGCCTGCTGAAGAAGGCGCGGCCCTATCTGGGCTCGGCCCCGGTGATGTTCATCTCCGGCTACGCCGAGGCGGAATTCTCCGACATCCTGGAAGGCGAGCCCGGCGTGACCTTCCTGCCCAAGCCCATCGACATCAAGTCGCTGGCCGAGCGGGTCAAGCAGCAGCTGCAGGCCGCGTAGAGCGCGGGCCCGCCGCCGTCGGCGTCCGCAAGCAGACCGCGGAGCGTGGAAACCGACTACCTCCCCCGCGAAGCGGCGGGAGGGGGACCCCCGCCGAAGCCGGCTTGCCGGCTGAAGAGCGGGGGGTGGAGGGGGCGAGCGGCGGCCGCGGCGCCTGTGCGGTGATCAACGCCTCGGCGCGCAGGACGATGGCGTCCACGACACCGCCGAGGTCGCGATAGACATGGGACGCGGGGATGCGCATCACGCTGACGCCTTGTCGTTGCAGCCACAGCTCGCGGGCGGCGTCCTTGGCCTGCGCCCGGTCGTCCCAACGGGCGGCGCCGTCCACCTCGATGACGAGGCGGGCCCGCGGGCAGTAGAAGTCCAGGATCACGCCGCCCATGGGGTGCTGGCGGCGGAACGTCGGCCGATCGGGACCTCGGCCCCGCAACCGGCTCCAGAGAATGACCTCGGCCTCGCTCATGGAGGTCCTGAGCGCGCGGGCGCGGTTGACGATCAGCGTACGTCGCAAGGCCCTGCCCCCGGCTCGCCCCCTCCACCACGCGCTCTTCAGCCGGCCTGCGCCGGCTTCGGCGCGCGGTCCCCCTCCCGCCGCTTCGCGGGGGAGGTGAGAACATAAAGCGAACATACAAGCCCCGGCGTCAAGCCGCGCGCCGTCCGCAACGGTCGGGACCGGTATCCTCCTTCAAGCCGACAAGCCGACAAGCCGACGTCCGGGGTTCGCTCGGAGCCGCGCTGACGCAGATCGATCCGGAGGCGGGGTGGCGCGCCAGGCGCGCGATCGCCCGCGCCGGTCCCGGATGGCGCCGCCAAAGCGCGCGGCGCGCTTGCCGGCCGCGGCGGCGGCGCTTACCCGTGGCGCATGATCGATCGCCGTCTTCTGCTGGGAGGCGTCGCCGCCACGGCCGCGGCCGCCGGCCTGCCGGCCCTCGCCGCCGACCAGGCGCGACCGTCGGCCGCCTCCGATCCCGCCGAGGCCGCCCGGCTCAAGGCCCTGATGGACGCCTTCATGGCCGAGGACCTCCGGCTCGATCCCGAGACGGCCACCAGCCTCGGCCTGGATACGGGCGAGCTGGCCTGGATGCGGTCCCGGCTCACCGACGGCTCGCTCGCCGGCCACGCCCGGGCCAAGGCGCTGACCTCCAGCCAGCTGGCGCGGCTGCGCCAGGTTCGCCGCCAGGCGCTGGGCGGCATGGACGCGGTCGACTACGACACCGTGGAGGCCTCCCTGGCGGTGGAGGACGAGGCCGACCGCCGCTTCGCCTATGGCGGCCACGGCGCCGATTCCCCCTATGTGCTGAGCCAGATCACCGGCGCCTACCAGTCCACGCCCGATTTCATGGACGACCAGCATCCGATCGCCGGCAAGGCCGACGCCGACGCCTACCTGTCCCGGATGGAGGGGTTCGCGCGCCAGCTCGACGGCGAGATCGAGGTCGCCCGGCACGATCAGGGGCTGGGGGTGATCCCGCCCGACTTCGTGATCGACCGGGCCCTGGACCAGATGCGGACGCTGCAGGACCAGCCCACCGAAACCACCACCCTGGTCGCCTCGCTGACGCGCCGGCTGCAGGCCCTGGGGATCGCCGGCGGCTACGGCCAGCAGGCCGGGCGCATCTACGACGAGGCCGTCCGGCCGGCGCTGCAGCGCCAGGTCGCGCTCCTGGAAGGCTGGCGGCCCAGGGCGGTGCACGACGCGGGGGTCTGGCGGCTGCCGGACGGCGGCGCCTACTACGCCCTGGCGCTGAAGTCCTACACCACCTCGGCCGCCTCGCCCGCCGAGGTGCACCGCCTGGGGCTGGAGCTGGTGGCCAGCCTGTCGGCCGAGGCCGACGGCCTGATGAAGTCCCAGGGCCTCGCCCAGGGGACGGTCGGCGCGCGGCTTCGCGTCATGTTCCGCGATCCGAAGTTCCTGACGCCGAACACCGACGAGGCCAAGGCCCGGCTGGTGGAGTCGCTGAACGCCAAGGTCCAGGCCGTCGAGGCCAAGCTGCCTGGGTGGTTCGGCCGCATTCCCAAGACCAAGCTGCAGATCCGCCGCATCCCCAAGGCGACCGAGCTCGGGGCGTCCAGCCACTATACCTCCGGCGCCCTGGATGGATCGCGGCCGGCCATCTACTGGATCAACCTGCGCGACACCGCCGAGTCGCCGAGCTGGCTGTTGCCGACCATCACCTTCCACGAGGGCGTGCCCGGCCACCACCTGCAGGAAAGCGTCTCGCGCGAGGCGGGCGAGCTGCCCCTGCTGCGCAAGGCGATGGGCAATTCCGGCTACGCCGAGGGCTGGGCGCTCTACGCCGAACAGCTGGCGGTGGAGATGGGCATGTACGCCGACGACCCGCTGGGCCATATCGGCCAGCTGCACGACGCGCTGCTGCGCGCGGTGCGGCTGGTGATCGATTCGGGCCTGCACGACCAGCGCTGGAGCCGCGAGCAGTCGATCGCCTATTTCGGCGAGCACCTGGGCGATCCGGATACGGCGGCCGTGCAGGAGGTCGAGCGCTACTGCGTCTGGCCGGGCCAGGCCTGCGCCTACATGCTGGGCAAGATGGAGTTCCTGCGGCTCAGGGACCGCGCCCGCAAGGCGCTCGGGCGGCGCTTCGACATCCGCGCCTTCCACGACGCCGTGCTGCTGGCGGGCGACATGCCCCTGACGGTGCTGGACCGGCGGGTCGACGACTACATCGCGGGGGCCGGCTGACGCCGGGCAGGCGGCTGCGCCTGCCCGACGCGGGGCGGACTGCCCGCGAGGTCAGCGGCGCAGGTCGCGGCCCTGGTTCTGGCCCATCTGGCCCTGCCGGTCCTTGCCGCCCTTGCCCTGGGTCTGCTGGCGGCCCTGCCGGCCCGCCTGCCCCTGCTGGGGCGGACGTTGACGGTCGTTGCGCTGGTCTTGCTGCTTGGCCATGTCGGTCTCCATTGGCCAGCCCCGGCAGGCTAACCCCTGGGCGGCGGCGACTGTTCCGCCCCGGCGCCGCCGGACCCGCCTGACATCTGTGGGTGAATCCGCTAAGCGGCGCGCATGACCCAAGCCGACAAGCCGATGGACGCCCTGGCCCTGGAGTTCGGGCTCAAGCGCGAAGAGTACGACGTGATCGTCCAGCGGCTGAACCGCGAGCCCAACTACGTCGAGCTCGGCGTGTTCTCGGTGATGTGGAGCGAGCACTGCTCCTACAAGTCCAGCCGCCGGCACCTGCGCAAGTTCCCCACCACCGGCCCGCGGGTGATCCAGGGCCCGGGCGAGAACGCCGGGGTGGTGGACATCGGCGACGGCCAGGCCTGCATCTTCAAGATGGAGAGCCACAACCACCCCTCGTTCATCGAGCCCTACCAGGGCGCGGCGACCGGCGTGGGCGGCATCATGCGCGACGTCTTCACCATGGGGGCCCGGCCGGTGGCGCTGCTGAACGCCCTGCGCTTTGGCGATCCGGCCCATCCCAAGACCCGCCGGCTGGTGTCGGGCGTGGTGGCCGGCATCGGCGGCTACGGCAACTGCGTGGGCGTGCCCACCGTGGGCGGGGAGATCAACTTCCACCCCGCCTATGACGGCAACCCGCTGGTCAACGCCATGACCGTCGGCATCGCCCGCAAGGACCGCATCTTCCTGTCCGCCGCCGCGGGCATCGGTAATCCCGTGGTCTATGTCGGCTCCAAGACCGGGCGGGA
>JANWHQ010000112.1 GCA_025450315.1 Caulobacteraceae bacterium | reverse complement strand
TCGACCCCCGGCCCCGCGTCTTCGTGCTGATGGCCGGCGTGCCGACCCTGTCGCAGTGGTACCTGCTGGGGAAGACCCATCCCGACCGCGCCGCCTATGTCGCGGCGCTGGACGGGCTCGACATCCGGAAGAGCCTGGCCGCCTCCCACGCCAAGGGCTTCCTGTTCCAGTTCGCCGGCCGCGACCACTATGTGAAGCCCCAGGACGCCACGGGCTTCTTGGAGGCCGCGCCGCTGCCGCGCGGGCAGTTCACCTACGACGCCGAGCACGACCTGGAGACGCCCCAGGCCCACGCCGACCGCCTGGCGTGGCTGACCGAGCAGCTGCTGGGCCCCTGATCGCGAGGAGCACCGCATGGACCTGAAGCTCACCGGCAAGCGCGCGCTGGTCTCGGGCGCCTCCAAGGGCATCGGCCGGGCCACGGCGCTGGAGCTGGCCCGCGAGGGCTGCGACGTGGTGCTGGTGGCGCGCACCCGGGCCACGCTGGACGAGGCGGCCGCCGACATCCGCGGGCGATGCCAGGTGGGCGTGCAGGCGATCGCCGCCGACCTCTCGCGCCAGGCCGAGATCGAGCGCGTCGCCGCCGAGGCCGCCGAGATCGACATCCTGGTCAACAACGCCGGCGCCATTCCGGCCGGCGACCTGATGGCGCTGGACGACGCGGCCTTCCGCGCGGCCTGGGACCTGAAGGTGTTCGGCTACATCTCCATGTGCCGGGCCTTCTGGCCGGTGCTGAAGGCCAGGGGCGGTGTGATCGTCAACGTCATCGGGGCGGCGGCCGAGTGGCTGGACCCCGGCTACATCTGCGGCTCGACCGGCAACGCGGCCCTGGCCGCCTTCACCAGGGCCCTGGGCAAGCAGGCCCAGAAGGAGGGCATGCGGGTGGTGGGCATCCATCCGGGACCCACCGCGACGGACCGCTTCGCCATCCGCTTCAAGGCCCGCGCGGCCCAGGAGCTGGGCGACGAGACCCGCTGGCGCGAGCTGACCGGAAGCCTGCCCTACGGCCGCCCGGCCGAGCCGGAGGAAGTCGCCGCCGCCGTCGCCTTCCTGGCCTCGCCGCGCTCGGGCTACACCACCGGCAGCATCCTGACGATGGACGGGGCGATCCGATCGTGAGCGGTCGTCTGCACCGAAGACCGGCGAGGGGCGGCTCAGGACGCCGCCGTCGTCGCCTTCGCCCTGGCGAGCCGTCTCCAAGCCCGTCGCGCCTGGACCGCATTCGCCAGCTCGTCCAGCACGGTCCTCGAGGTCTCCCAGTCGATACAGGCATCGGTGATGGACTGGCCGTAGACAGGCCCGACGCCAGCCTTCAGGTCCTGTCGGCCGGCGACCAGGTGGCTCTCGATCATCACGCCCATGATCGGTTGCCCGCCACGGGCGACCTGGCCGGCGAGGTCGGAGAGGACTTGCGGCTGATTCTCGTGGTTCTTGGAGCTGTTGGCGTGGCTGGCGTCGACCATCAGGCGCTGCGGCAGGCCGGCCCTGGCGAGCTCGGCCGCCGCCTCGGCGATGCTGGCGGCGTCATAGTTCGGCGTCCTGCCGCCGCGGAGCACCACGTGGGCGTCCTCGTTGCCGGTCGTGGCCGCGATGGCGGCGCGGCCGTCCTTGGTCACGGCCAGGAAATGGTGCGGCTGACGGGCCGCCAGCACCGCGTCCACCGCGATCTTCACATCGCCGTTGGCGCCGTTCTTGAACCCGACCGGGCAGGACAGGCCGGACGCCAGCTCGCGGTGGACCTGGCTCTCGGTGGTGCGGGCGCCGATCGCGCCCCAGGCCACGAGGTCGGCGATGTACTGCGGCGTCATCACGTCGAGGAACTCGCAGGCCGCGGGCAGGCCCAGGGCGTTGATGTCGACGAGCACGCGCCTGGCCAGCCTCAGGCCGTCGTTGATCTGGAAACTGCCGTCCAGCCGCGGGTCGTTGATCAGCCCCTTCCAGCCGACGGTGGTGCGCGGCTTTTCGAAATAGACGCGCATCAGGATTTCCAGCTCGCCGGCGTGGCGCTGTCGCGCCTCGACCAGACGGCGGGCGTAGTCGACGGCGGCCTTGGGATCGTGGATCGAGCAGGGTCCGATCACCACCAGCAGGCGGTCGTCCTGGCCGTGCAGAATGCGGTGGGCGGCCTTGCGCGCCACGGCGACCGTGTCGTCGATCACGCAGGAGGCGGGCGTCTCGCCGATCACCTGGGACGGCGGGCTCAGAGGCGAGAGGCTCGCGATTCTGAGATCTTCGGTGGAACTGGGCATCACGGGCTCCGGGTCTTGATGGACCGGCGGCCATGGAAAAAGCCGCCAGGTCCCTGGCGGCTGGCGGGTTCTGTTCGGGCTGGCTGGCGTTAGGCCGAACGATCCTCTGCCAACGCCGGGGGCGTCGGTTGGCCGAAGCACCAAAAATACTGGCGGGCGGCGAGGATCATGGCCGCCATATAGGCCGCCGAAGCGCGGCTGTCACTTGGCGGGCTCGTTGCGGGGGCGCTCATTGCTCCGGGGCGGAATTTGGACTAGATATTGGTCCAAATCGATGCGGAAGTCCCACAGGATGTCGACACGCGTGCCAGTCTCGGAGGCCAAGGCTCAACTGACCGAACTGGTGCGGCGGGCGCAAGCGGGCGAGGACATCGTGCTCACGCGCCACGGACAGCAGGCCGTGCGGCTGGTCCCGGCCGGCGCCCCTGTCGAGCCGGCGCGCCGCGCCGCTCTCGTGGACGCCATCCTGCGTCGGGCGCGGGCGAAAGCGGCGGCGGGGCCGTCCGCGGCGCGGAGCCAGGATCATCTTTATGGAGACGACGGCCTTCCAGGATGATCGTCGTCGACACGTCCGCGCTGATGGCGATCCTGCTGGGCGAGCCCGGATCGGACGCCCTGCGGGCTGCGCTCGAGACCGACGCCGTGGTGATCTCGGCGGGGACGCTGGCGGAAGCGTTGATCGTGGCGCGGGGCAGAAACCTTGGCGCCGAGATGTCGGACCTCGTCGAGGCGCTCGCCTTCGAAGTCGCCCCTTTCACGGCCAGTACGGCTCGGAAGCTCGACGAGGCGTACGGACGCTGGGGCAAGGGCTTCCATCGGGCGAGCCTGAACCTCGGCGATTGCTTCGCCTACGTGACGGCTCAAGAACACGGCTGCCCGCTTCTTTACGTCGGCTCGGACTTCGAAAAGACGGATGTAGCGCCCGCGCTCTAGAGCAGGTTGCGATCTGATGGACTCAGATCGCCGCTCTGGATCTTTGCATTCACGCGCGTTCTGTTCCGAAAACCGGTTCCCACTTTTCGGAACGAGCTCCAGCAGGGCCTATTCGAAGAACGCCACGCTGCGGCACTCGATCGACGCGCGCACCTTGCGGTCGGGGAAGCTCGGGTCCCAGAAGGCGGTGTGGGGCGTGCGCCAGGCGACCGAGTGGTCGCTGTCGTGGAACTTGATCAGCATGGCCTCGTCGCGGGTCATGGACGAGAAGTACCACCAGCGGTGGTTCGGGTTGTACTTGAAGATCGCCGCCGCCGGCTGGTCCTCGTCGGGCATCGGGGCGAACAGGGCCTCGCCCTCGGGGATCTTGTCGACGATGTAGAGCACGTTGGGCACCCCCTCGTCGTCGCCGACGCTGCGGTGGTCGCAGACCGCCAGCGGGCAGTCCTGGGGCGGCTCGGAAAAGGTCCGCCAGAAGCTGGAGTAGATGAAGCGCCTGTAGCCGGGTCCGTCCGGCCGCACCCGATCGTAGACCGCCCGGGCCTGGCGGTCGGCGCGGCTGGGCTCGGTGTCGATGTGGGCCTCGCCCGCCGGCGGCTGCACCCCGCCGTGGTGGGTGTAGGGTCCCTCGGACTTCTTCTGGAATCTCGAGATGTCGCCGGAGTTGCGGATCATCCAGCCGCCGGGGACCACGAAGGTCGCGCCGGTCAGGCGCGCGACCTCACGGGCGACCTCGTCCTGGTACAGGCGATCGACCTCGTCCTTGTCGTAGAAGTCCTCTACGGCGCTCCTGCTGTCGGCCAGCACGAAGCCGTGGGTGTCCAGCGTGAAGTGGCTCTTGATCGGGCGCCCGTCGCGGACCTTCACCTTGAAGGGCCCATAGCTGCCGGTGTTCACCTCGACCCCCGCCGAGACGAAGCGGCGATTGATGTCGGGTCCGGGCAGCAGATAGTTGATCTCGGCCTCGACGACGCGGGCCCTATCCTCGATGTCGGCTTCGATGACGCTCATCTGGATTCACTCTCTTCAGAAGCGGTCGATCCTACCACGGACCGCACGGACGGCTCCCTTTCCGGCGCTTTCATGCGAAGGCTGATCGCGGCGTGTCCGTGGCGTCCGTGTGGTCGGTGGCTTGGATCCCTTACCGCGCGTGACCGGTGAAGGTGCGCAGGGCCGGATTGGTGTGGTCGGGCATGTTCAGCGCCGCCTGGACGGCCGGCCGGGCCCGCACGCGCTCGACCCAGTCCAGGAACCGCGGGCAGCGCTCCCGGGTCCCGATCTCGGGGAACATGCGGGCCAGGGCGAAGCCCAGGTGGGCGAAGAGGTTGATGTCGGCCAGGGTATAGATCTCGCCGGCCAGCCAGTTGGTCCTGCCCAGCTGCTCCTCGACCTTGTCCACGGCGACCTCGATCTTGCGGGTGGCGTTGGCGAGGTCGGCCTCCGAGAAGCCCGAACGGGCCGTGCGCCACTTCTCGCGCTGCTCGTGCAGCGGGATGCGCGCGACCATCTTCTCGAACTCGCCCGACTCGATGCCGCGGGCCAAGACGCCCACCATCCGGTGCCAGCCGTGCATGGAGACGTAGTTCATCACGTGCTCGTCGACGAACTTGTTCCAGAACCGCATGCGCGCATTGCCCTTGGGCTCGTTGGGCCTGAGCGGCGGGGCGTAGGGGAAGGCGTCCTCGAGGTATTCGTTGATCACCGTGGTGTGGGTGACGATGAAGCCGTCGTGGTCCAGCACCGGCACCTGGCCCTCGGGATTGAGGGCGGTGAACCAGGCCTCGTGCTGCTCGAACTTGTGCAGGTCGACATAGACGCTCTCGAAATCCAGGGCCTTTTCCTTCAGGGGGATCAGGGACTTCAGCGAATTGGCGGCCGGCTCGGCGTGATAGAGTTTCAGGGTCATCGGGCGCGTCCTCCGGGACATTCTCGTTTGTGACGTTGAGCGTGACGGCTGAAAGTGTGTGCGGTTTCGGCGACTGTCACGCTCAAGAGTCAAAGACCTGGAGCGCGTCCGAGCGGCGAAACCGCTCCACACTTTCGCCTGACGCGCTCTAGTGGCGGACTTCCCAGGCCAGGGGAAGGCCCGTTATGCCGCTCCCCGCGGGAAGGACCCAAGCCCCATGAGCCTCGAGATCGTCTCCCAGAGCCGTTGTTTCGGCGGGCGCCAGGTCACCTATCGGCATCAGTCGCAGGAGACCGGCACGCCGATGCGCTTTGCGGTCTTCCATCCGCCGCAGAGCGAGCGGGGCAAGGTCCCTGTGGTCTGGTTCCTGGCGGGGCTCACCTGCACCGAGGAGAACTTCACGGTGAAGGCCGGCGCCCAGCGTGTCGCCGCCGAGCTCGGCCTGATGCTGGTCGCGCCCGACACCTCCCCGCGCGGCGAGGGCGTGCCGGACGATCCCGAGGGCGCCTACGACTTCGGCCTGGGCGCCGGGTTCTACCTCGACGCCACCCAGGCTCCCTGGGCGGCCAACTACCGGATGCGCAGCTACCTCGAGCGCGAGCTGCCGGCGCTGATCGGCGCCGGGCTGCCCGCCGACATGGGCCGCCAGTCGATCATGGGCCATTCCATGGGCGGGCACGGCGCCCTGACCATGGGGCTTCGCAACCCCGAGCGCTTCAAGGCGATCTCGGCCTTCGCGCCGATCGTCTCGCCGCTGAACTGCCCCTGGGGCGAGAAGGCCCTGTCCAACTACCTGGGCCTCGACCGGGCGGCCTGGAGGGCATACGACGCCTGCGCGCTGATCCGGGACGGCGCCCGCGCGCCCGAGCTGCTGGTCGACCAGGGCGAGGCCGACCCGTGGCTCCAGAGCCAGCTGAAGCCCGAGCTCCTGCAGGCGGCCTGCGCCGAGGCGGGCGTGAAGCTGACGCTGCGCCGCCAGCCGCACTACGACCACTCCTACTTCTTCATCTCGAGCTTCATCGAGGACCATCTCCGCTGGCACGCGGAGCGGCTTTGATTCCTCTCCCACTGGGAGAGGAAGGGGCCCACGCTGCAGGCGTGGGAAGGTGAGGGGTCGAGGCCTCACCGCATCATCCCCTCATCCTCCCGTCCGCCGCGCGGCCGGGCCCCTCCGTCTCCCAAAGGGAGAAGGAAAAGAGGTCAGCCCTCCGTCGGGCCTTCCTCGCCGTCCTTGGCCGCGGCTTCCGGCTCTGGGACCTCCCCCGGGGCCGCTTCGGCGGGAGCCTCTTCCGGAGCGGCTTCGGCGGGCGCTTCCACCGGGGCCGCTTCCTCGGCCTGGGCTTCTTCCACGGCCGGCGCTTCCACCGGGGCGGCCTCTTCGGCGGGGGTCTCGGTCACGGCCGGCTCTTCGGCGGGGACGGCTTCCATGGCGGGCGCCGGCTCTTCTGCCGGTTCCTCAGGGACCGGCGGCGGCGCCGCGGCCAGGGCGGCGGCGCGCTCGGCGCGTTCCTTGGCGCGTTCGTCGGCCTTGGCGTGCGGCTTGCCCTTATTGGGATTGTTCCCGTGCTGCCACTGGGCCAGGCCTTCGGCGGCCAGGAAGCGGGCGACGCGGTCGGTGGGCTGGGCGCCTTTCTTCAGCCAGGCCTCGATCTGCTCCTTCTTGAGGTTGATCCGGTTCGGATCCTCCTTCTTCAGCAGCGGGTTGTAGGTCCCGACCCGCTCGATGAAGCGGCCGTCGCGCGGCGAATGGCTGTCGGCCACGACGATCGCATAGTAGGGCCGCTTCTTGGCGCCCCCGCGGGTCAGACGAATCTTGAGCATACGAAGTCCTCTCTGGGGATCAGTGTCTTAGGATTTGGGCTTGCCGAAGGGCAGGCCGGGAAGTCCGGGCAGGCCGCCGCCGAGGCCGGGCAGCCCGCCGGGCGCGCCGGGAAGCCTGCCGGCGCCCAGCGCCTTCAGCTTCTCCAGGTCCTGGGCCGAGGGCTGGGGCATGCCGGGCGGCAGTCCGCCGCCCATGCCGCCGCCGGGGCCGCCCATGCCGAGCATGCCGGCCATGCGGGCGAAGCCCTTGCCGCCGTTCTTGCTCATCATCTTGAAGGCGTCCGACATCTGGCGGTGCTGTTTCAGCAGCCGGTTCACCTCCGACACCTCGACCCCGGCGCCATTGGCGATGCGCCGCTTGCGCGAGGCCTGCAGGATGTCGGGCTTCCGCCGCTCGCCCGGCGTCATCGAGGAGATGATCGCCTCCTGGCGCTTGACCATCTTGTCGGAGAGATCGGCCTCGGCCATCTGCTTCTTGATCTTCTGGACCCCGGGCAGCATGCCCATCAGCCCCTCCATGCCGCCCATCCGGCGCATCTGGCGGAACTGCTCGGCCATGTCCTCCAGGTCGAACTTGCCCTTGGCCAGGCGCTTGGCCATGGCCTCGGCCTTGGCATGGTCGACGTCCTGGATGGCCCGCTCGACCATCCCGACCACGTCGCCCTGGCCCAGGATCCGTCCGGCCACCCGCCGCGCGTCGAAGGCGTCCAGCGCGTCGATCCGCTCGCCCGAACCCAGGTACTTGATCGGCAGGCCGGTGACCGCGCGCATCGACAGGGCCGCGCCGCCGCGGCTGTCGCCATCGGTGCGGGTGAGGATCAGGCCGGTCAGCGGCAGGCGGTCGTGGAAGGCCTTGGCGGTGCGCACCGCGTCCTGGCCGGTCAGGGCGTCGGCGACCAGCAGGGTCTCGGCCGGCGAGGCGATGCGGGCGATCTCGGCCGCCTCGCTCATCATCGCCTCGTCCAGCGTGGTGCGCCCGGCGGTGTCGTGGATCAGCACGTCGAAGCCGCCGAGCCTGGCGGCCGACAAGGCCCGCCGGGCGATATCCGCCGGCGCCTGGCCGGT
>JANWHQ010000111.1 GCA_025450315.1 Caulobacteraceae bacterium | reverse complement strand
GCCGGCGTGGCCGCCCGTGCGGCGGGCGCCGGCGCCGGGATCGGGCCGGTGAGGGGCGTCGTGGCGGCGAGCCGGTAGCCGGCGGGGATGGCGACCGGAGCGCCGGCGCCCGGATCGGGGCCCAGGAAGGCGGCGATCACCTGTTCCTGCTGGTCGGCGGTCGGCGTGGCCTCGCGCTGGTCCGGGGCGGCGGCGGCGTCGGGCGCGGGCTCGACCAGACGGCTCTTGCCCCAGCCCAGGGCGTAATCGGCGCGGATGTGCGGGTAGAGGCGCAGCTCGCGCAGCTTCCACAGGCCGCCCTCCTTGACGAAGCGGTTGCGGAACACCGTCACCTCCCAGCGCGCGGCATCCCTGTCGGCGTCGCCGATCATGCCGAGCTCGATGCCGCGGGCGAACGCCTCGCGCCCGCCGGGCGAGACGGTGACGACGGTGTCGAACATCAGGTGGTCGTTGAGGATCCCGTGGGTCAGGCCCTCAGGGCCCATCCGCTCCATCGCCCGGCGGACCCCGGCCTTGCCGCGATAGATCCCGACGCCCGAGACCTCGACGGCCCCGTCCGAGGCGAAGAGATCGGTGACGTCGTCCCACCTGCGCCGGTCGACGTAATAGCCATAGGCGTTCTGCAGGTTGCGCACGGTCTGGGCGTCGACCAGGGCCTGGATGCGCTGGGCGAGCTGCAGCGGGGCGGCCCTGGCGGCGGGCGCCGGCCCGCTGGCGCCGAGGTCGGGCATGCCGGCCTGGTCGGCGGTGTGGTGATAGGGGACCAGCCCGATCGGCTGGCCCTTCCAGTTGGTCCAGCCCGTCTCGTAGGGGCCGGCGTACTGGGGGTGGAAGCGCAGGGCGGCGATCTTCCAGCGGCCGCCCTCGCGGGCGTAGTCGTTCTCGTAGACGCCGCCCTCGAGGCTGGCGCCGCCCTTGCCGTCGGCCAGCAGGTAGAAGCCGTACCAGCGGCCCTGGGCGTGCTCGCCGTCGGGGGCCAGGTTGACCAGCGGCTCCTCGATCAGCTGGGTGTGGAACTGGCCGGGCTTCAGCCCGCCCGAGCCGAAGGCCTGGATCAGCGCGCGGGCGATCGCGTCGCGGCCCTGGATCGCGGGACCGTCGCCGAAGTCGGCCACGCCGTCGGCCGTGAACAGCGCCGCCATCTCATGCCACAGGCCGAACTGGGAATACTGGGCGTAGGTGCGCTGCAGGTCCTTGACCGCCCGCACACTCTCGGCCCGATCGACGTCGCGGGCCAGGCCGGAAAGGTCCGCCGGGCCGACGGCCGGCGCGGCCTGGGCTGTGGCGCAAAGGGCCAGGGCGAGGGCCGAGGCGATCAAGCTCCTGAAGGTCACCATCGGCTCCTGTCATGCCCGCGGGGCCGGGCGTCCTTGCGCGCCAGGATCGCGCGGGCCGGCCGAGCTTAGCAAGCCGGCGCCGGGCCGGGCTTGCTCCGGCCGGACTCCAGACTTGACCGAGGTGGGACGAGGATCGTCAGCACCGGCTGTTCGTGGCGCCCCGAGGCGCGGTAAAGCTCCGCGCATGACCCCTTCCTTGATCAAGAGCCTCGTCCTCGGCGCCGTCACCGCGATCGTCTTCGCCGCCGGCGCCGTCGTCGTGCAGGCGCGGTCCCAGGCCATCCTGCACGAGCGCCATCCGCTGCGGCCCAGCGCCGTCCAGGCGGCCACGGCGCCGGAGGCGATCGCCGAGGGCCGGCATCTGGTGCAGGTCAACGGCTGCGCGCTCTGCCACGGGCGCGAGCTGGCCGGCAAGATGCTGGGAGCCGCCGGCTCGCCGCTGGCCGCGCCCAACCTCACGCGGGTGGTGGCCAGGCGCACCGACGCGGAGCTGGACCGGGCCATCCGCGGCGGGGTCCGGCCGGACGGGACCTCCGAGTTCGGCATGCCGTCGCACGTCTACGCCGGCTTCACCGACGCCGAGACGGACGCCATCGTCGGCTACCTGCGCAGCCTAAAACCGGTGGGCGCGCCGACGCCCCGTCAGGAGCCCGGGTTCATGCAGCGCGTGGACCTGGCGGTGGGATTCATGCACCCCGAGGTGAACCGGATCGCCGGCGCTCCGCGGCCCATCGACCTCGGGCCGCGCCTCGAGCCGGGACGCCATCTGGCCGCCCTGGCCTGCGCCCAGTGCCACGGGACCGACCTGTCCAGCGGCCACGGCGCGCCCGGCCCCGACCTGATGGTCCGCGGCGGCTACACCCGCGCCCAGTTCCACACCCTGATGCGCACCGGCCAGACGCCCTCGGGCCGCGAGCTCGACCTGATGTCCGAGACCGCGCGGCTGAGCTTCAGCCACTTCACCGACGCCGAAATCGACGCCCTCTACGACTATCTGTACGCCCGCGACGTGCGTCTGGACGCGGCGCCGCCGAAGAAGGGCTGAGATTCAGGCCGGGTCCATGCCGTGCCGGCGCTTGGCGCCGGCGGTCTCGGGCGAGGCGAGGTAGGCGATCAGCGCCCGGGCCGCGTCCGGCTGGGCCGAGGCGCTGGCGACGCCGGCGGAGAACACCGTCACCGCCTGGATGTCCGGCGGCAGGGGCCCCAGGATCTCGATGCCGTCCACGCCCAGGAACTCGCTGAGCTGCTGGAAGCCCAGGTCCGCGTCGCCCCGCGCCACCAGGGCCCCCACCGGCACGCCCGGCGGCGCCTTGACCAGCCGCTCATCGTCGGGCGCGAGGCCCCATCTCTCGCAGAGCTTCAGCAGGTGGTCGCCGCTGGGGCCGGTGGAATAGCCGACCTTGCGCGCGCCGCTCACCGCCTTTCGCACGGCCTCTTCGCTGACGATGTCCGGATGCGGCAGGCCCGAGCGGACGACGATGGCCATGCCCGAGCGGGTGAAGCCCCGGACGCTGCCGGCCAGCAGGTGGCCCTCGGCCTCCAGCTGGGACATCACGCCCGAGGCCAGCACCACCACGTCGGTGACCTCGCCGCCGCGCACCAGCTTGGCCGCGTCCACCCCGCCCATCGATCGGAAGGCGACCGTGTCGCCCGAGATCTGTTCGTACCGAGAGGAAAGCTCGCCCAGGATGACGCGGGTGGCCATCGACGAGACGCCGGTGATCGTTCTGCTCATGGCCGCTGACTAGACCACTCGCCGGCCCCGCGCCAAGCCGCCTCAGCACTCCGCCAGGTTCACCGCCAGGCCGCCCAGGGAGGTCTCCTTGTAGATGGCGCTCATGTCCTCGCCGGTGCGCTTCATGGTGGCGATGACCTTGTCCAGGCTGACCGAATGCTGGCCGTCGCCCAGCAGGGCCAGGCGGGCGGCGTCGATGGCCTTCACCGCGCCCATGGCGTTGCGCTCGATGCAGGGGATCTGGACCAGGCCCCCGATGGGGTCGCAGGTCAGGCCCAGGTTGTGCTCCATGGCGATCTCGGCGGCGTTCTCGATCTGGGCGTTGGAGGCGCCCTGGGCGGCGGCCAGGCCGGCGGCGGCCATGGAGCAGGCCACGCCCACCTCGCCCTGGCAGCCCACCTCGGCCCCCGAGATCGAGGCGCGGGTCTTGTAGAGGGCGCCGATGGCGGCGGCGGTGAGCAGGAAGGTGCGCCGTCCCTCGGCGGTCCCGTTCAGGAAGCGGTCGTAGTAGCGCAGCACCGCAGGCAGCAGCCCCGCCGCGCCGTTGGTGGGGGCGGTGACCACACGTCCGCCCGCGGCGTTCTCCTCGTTCACCGCCAGGGCCCAGAGGTTCACCCAGTCCAGGGCCGCCAGGGGATCGGCCAGGCGCTTGTCGGCGTCCGCGGCGAGGCTGCGCAGCACCTGGGCGGCGCGGCGGTTCACCTTCAGCCCGCCCGGCAGGATCCCGTCGGTGTGGGCGCCCCGGTCGATGCAGGCGTACATGGCCTCGACGATCTCATCCAGGCGCTGGAAGATCTCGGCCTCGGGCCGCAGCACCTGCTCGTTGGCCAGCACCAGCTGGGCGATGGTGAGGCCGGCGTCGGCGGCCTGGTCCAGCAGCTCGGCGGCGGTGGCGTAGGGGTAGGGCACGGGCGGCCCGGGCTCGCCGGGCGCGTTCTGGACCATCTCGTCCTCGTCGCGGACGAAGCCGCCGCCGACGGAGAAATAGAGCCGCTCGCCGAGCCGGCGGCCCTCGGCGTCGAAGGCCGAGAACTTCAGGGCGTTGGGATGCTGGGGCAGGCGGGTGCGGCCTTCCCAGACCAGATCGCGGGCCTCGTCGAAGCCGATCTCGCGGCCGCCCGCCAGAGGCAGAAGGCGGCGAGCTCGGATGCGGGCCACGGCCGCGTCGGCGGCGTCCGGATCCAGGGTTCGCGGCTCCAGGCCCGCCAGACCGAGGATCACCGCACGGTCGGCGCCGTGGCCGCGCCCGGTCAGGGCCAGGGAGGCGTAGAGGGTGGTCTGGATCCGCTGGGTCCGGTCCAGCGCGTCGGCCGCCGCCAGCCAGGCGAGGAAGCGTCCCGCTGCCGTCATCGGCCCCATGGTGTGCGAACTGGATGGACCGATCCCCAGCTTGAAGAGATCGAAGACGCTGACGTTCATGAGCGGCCCTGGAGCGTGACAGCCGCTATATAGCGATCGATCCGGCCGCGACTAAGCCGCCCGGGGTTCTCCGGCCACTTCGGCGATGACGTTCAGCAGCGCGGCCGCCGAGATCGGCTTGGCCAGGTGCCGGTCGGCGCCAGCCGCCTTGCCCGCCTCGATGTGCTCGGGCATGGCGTTGGCGGAGAGGATGATCACCGGAGTGGGGAGGCGGTGCTCCTCCTTCTCGACCAGCCGGATCTTCTGGGTGGCGGTCAGGCCGTCCATCACCGGCATCTGGATGTCCATCAGCACCACGTCGAACTGGTCGCGGATGTAGGCTTCCAGGGCTTCCTTGCCGTTCTCCACCGAGACCCGCTCGGCGCCCACCTGGTCCAGGATCATCTCGACCACGCGGCGGTTGGTCGGATGGTCGTCGACCACCAGCACCCGCAGCGCGTGGCCGTCGGTATCGCCGGTGTCGTTGTCCTGCATCAGCGGCCCGAGCGCCACGGCGGCGTCTTCCACGGCCTGGGGCTCGCCCGAGCGCGGCTCGGGCGGCGGGACGGCGAGCGCGGCGGCGGAAGGCGGCAGGTTCAGGATCAGGGTGAATTCGGAGCCTTCACCAGGACTGCTGCGGCAGTCGAGCGAGCCGCCCAGCAGCTCGGCGGCCTGCTTGCAGATCGCCAGCCCCAGCCCCGTGCCCCCGTGGCGGCGGGTCGAGGAGCCGTCGGCCTGCTGGAAGTGGTCGAAGATGCGGGCCTTGGCCTCGGCGCTGAAGCCGACGCCGGTGTCCTTCACGGCGAACCGGACCCAGGCCTCGGCGGGGGCCGGACGGTCGACGGTGACGCGCACCTCGCCGCGGTCGGTGAACTTCACCGCGTTGGAGATCAGGTTGGCCAGGATCTGGCGCAGCCGGCCGGCGTCGCCGTCCACCGCGCCCCCGACGTTGGGCGCCAGGTCCAGGACGAATTTGAGCCCCTTGCCGCGCGCCTGCAGCTGGTAGGCGGCCGCGGCGGTGCGGACCGCCTCGTCCAGGTGGAAGGGCTCGACCACCACGTCCACCTTGCCGGATTCCAGCCGCGCCAGGTCCATGATGTCCGACAGCAGCGCCTCGAGGTTGGCGCCCGAGGTGCGGATGGTCTCCACCATCTCGCGCTGGCGCTCGCTCAGCGGGGTGTGGGTCAGCACCTCGGCGATGCCCAGCACCCCGTTCAGGGGCGTGCGCAGCTCGTGCGAGACATTGGCCAGGAACTCGCTCTTGCCGCGGTTGGCGGCCTCGGCCGCGTCGCGGGCCTGGGCCAGGACTTCCTGGGCCCAGCGGAACTCGGTGACGTCGATCACCACCGTGACCAGGCCCCCGTCGCGGGTGCGCCGGCGCTCGGCGCGGACCCAGCGCTCGCCGTTCTTGTGCTCGTCCGCGCCCAGGTGGCTGCGCTGGCTGATGCGGGCCTCCACCCACTCGGCCTCATGGCCGATGGCCTCCGGGTGGGCGCCGGCGGCGACGTTGCCTTCCAGCAGCTGGCGGAACGACTGGCCGGGCGCCAGCACGCCGGCCGGGTCGACCAGTTCGGCGTAGCGGCTGTTCCAGGTGATGATCCGGTCTTCAGAGTCGAAATAGGCGATGCCCTCGGCCATCGGCTCGATGGCGTCCTTCAGGTGGGCGATCGCGCGCCGGCGGCTCCATCCCTCCAGGGTGATCAGGTTGGCGGTGGCCAAGACGGCCGCGGCGGCCGCGGCGACGAAGACGGCCAGGAGGGTGTTCGACAGCACGCCATGCTCGACCGCGCTGTGGGGCAGGGGGATCACGGTCAGGGCTGACATGGCGGTGAAGTGCAGGCCCGTCACGCCCGCCACGAACAGGCCCGCGGCGTAGAGGATCGGCCGCCTGGAGGTCTGGGCGGCGACCATGGCGGCGGTCAGCCCGGCCAGGCCCACCACCAGCGAGGCGATGACGTAGGGGGTGTCCCAGTGCAGCCGCGCCAGGGGCTGGAACGCCTTCACGCCGGTGAAGTGCATCAGGGCCATGCTGAAGCCCAGGATCAGGCCCGCCGCCACGGTCCAGCTGGTCTTGCGGCTTTCGGCGGCCAGGGTGAAGGCCGCGCCCGCGCCCAGGATCGGCATCAGGAAGGAGGCCGCGGAGCCGACCGGCTCGTAGCCGCTGTTCATCGCCGGGGCATAGGCCAGCATGGCCACGAAGTGGCTCGCCCACATGCCGATGCCCGCGACCAGGGCCGCCAGCACCACGCGGAACACCCGCGCCCCCTTGGGCCGGGCCTTGGCGTCGGCGAACAATCGGAAGGCGGTCAGGGCGGCCATGGCGCAAATCAGCGCCGCGACCACGACCAGACGAAGGTCGTGTTGACCGGTGATGCAGCTCAGGACTTTGAACAACGCACCTTCTCCCCAAAAGGCGACCAATCGTTGCTAAGCGTTGACCATGAAGATTTCCTTTCAATGTTAAGGGACCCTGCAGATGCTGCGCTCATGCGCCGCGGCGTGTCGGACCTCTCCCGTTGGGCTCCAGGCTGGTGTAAGCGGGGGCCATGAGCGAACCCTCAAAGACCATCGAAGGCCGCACCGGCCCCTGGGAAGTCGTCATCGGCCTGGAAGTCCATGCCCAGGTGGTGTCCAAGTCCAAGCTGTTCTCGGGCGCGGCGGTGGGCTTCGGAGCGGGGCCGAACGAGCAGGTCAGCCTGGTGGACGCGGCCATGCCGGGCATGCTGCCGGTGATCAACCGCTACTGCGTCGAGCAGGCGGTGCGGGCCGGCCTGGGGCTGAAGGCCCAGATCAACACCTGGTCGCGCTTCGACCGGAAGAACTACTTCTATCCGGACCT
>JANWHQ010000110.1 GCA_025450315.1 Caulobacteraceae bacterium | reverse complement strand
CGCGGCGGCTCGATCATGGCCAAGTGGTGCCTGGCCCACCACCGCGAGAACTTCCTCTACGAGCACTTCGAGGACATCTGCGAGATCATGGCCGCCTACGACGTGTCGTTCTCGCTGGGCGACGGCCTGCGCCCCGGCTCGATCGCCGACGCCAACGACGCGGCCCAGTTCGCCGAGCTGGAGACCTTGGGCGAGCTGACCCAGGTGGCGTGGAAGCACGACGTCCAGGTGATGATCGAGGGCCCCGGGCACGTGCCGATGCACAAGATCAAGGCCAACATGGACAAGCAGCTGGCCGCCTGCGGGGAAGCGCCGTTCTACACCCTGGGGCCGCTGACCACCGACGTGGCGCCGGGCTACGACCACATCACCTCGGCCATCGGCGCGGCGATGATCGGCTGGTTCGGCACGGCCATGCTCTGCTACGTGACGCCCAAGGAGCACCTGGGCCTGCCCGACCGCCAGGACGTGAAGGACGGGGTGATCGCCTACAAGATCGCCGCCCACGCCGCCGACCTGGCCAAGGGCCATCCGGCCGCCCGCCTCTGGGACGACGCCCTCTCCCGCGCCCGCTTCGAGTTCCGCTGGGAGGACCAGTTCAACCTGGGCATGGATCCCGAGACGGCCCGCGAATACCACGACGAGAGCCTGCCCAAGGAGGCGCACAAGACCGCGCACTTCTGCTCGATGTGCGGCCCCAAGTTCTGCTCGATGAAGATCAGCCAGGACATCCGCGAGGCCGCCAAGGCCCAGAACGACGTCGCCGAGGCGGGGATGGCCGAGATGGCCGAGAAGTTCCGTGCGACCGGCGGGGAGATCTATGTCGAGGAGCGGTGAGGAACCGCCGCCGGGCGGGCGGCGCGCGCCGGCAGAGCCCCTCGACCGAAGGCGCCGACCCCAGCTTTGAAATGGACTTCGGGCGCGAGTGCAAGCTATGAGGGCATGAGCTGGGGCGCCTGGGGGCGGGCGGTGCGAGCCGAGCCGTCGTCCTGACGCCCCGCAGGCTCAGGCAGATCGCAAGCGCCGCCGGGAAGAACCCCCTGATGTCTCCGGTCTTGGGCCTAGTTGCAGGCCAACCCTTCGACGAGCTGTGGCCCGATGAGGCCGTCCGGCTTCAGCGGCTGGCGCGATATGCCGAGATCAATGCGTCCTGGGCCGATCCGCTGGTCATGCACCTGACCCACCGCGGCTTCCTGTCCGAGGTGCACGTGCTGAACGGCGTGATGCTCTATGCCCTGATGGACCGCAAACGGCTGGCGGTCTCGCAGGCGCGGTTCAACGGCCACCACTGGGAAGACTACTTCGCCAGCACATTGCCGGCGGCGGACCGGGAGCTCGTCGCCTCGGTCCCGTTGACGGAGCAGCTGATCAAACTCGGCAAGCCGCGGTTCCAGCAGCACAAGGCCTGGATCGGCCGCGTGCTGAGCGGGAATCTCCAGTTCCGCCTCGAGGCGCTGGACATCCATGGCGATCTCCTGCTGGCGCAGCGCGCCCTTCTTCGCTTGTTCTGCCGCCCGGCTCCGGAAATCGAGGCGCGGGCCGCGGCGGAGATGCGGCAGCTCGGTCTGACCCCCGGAAGGTTTGCAGCGGCCCAGATCAGGCGCGGGGACAAGATCGCCGTGCAGATCAAGCAGGGGCAGCCCTGGATCGAGGGAGAGGAGGCGACGCCGCAGCGGGTCGCCGGGCTCCTCGAACAGCATTCGCCGGACACCCGCGAGGTGTTTCTGATCACCGACGACTTCGCCGCCGTGGGGGAACTGCAGGCGGCCTTGCCGCGCAGGCGCGTGGCTTCGCTCTGCCCGGAGGACGAAGGCGGCCACGACCAGGACAGTTTCAACGCCCGGGGGCTCGAGGCCCGGGCCGAGGGTGTGCGACGACTGCTGGTCGAGTGCCTGATCGCCGCCGTCTCGGACGCATACGTCGGCGGCTACAAGTCCAATATATCCACCTTCGTGGCGAACATTCACCGCGACCCTGGCCGGTGCATGAGCACCGATTCCCGGAAGACGCCCTTGCTCTGGCAGTGAAGCCCAGCCGCGCTTCAGCTTAGGCGGATCAGCCTCGGCGGGCCCGGCCGGGGAGCGGCCTGGGGAGGCGTGGCGATCTACGCCGCCGGCTCCTGAGGCGGCGAGGGAAGGTCCTCCGCCCCCACCCAGATGCCGTGCGTGCCGCTGCGCAGGCGGAAGGGCAGACGGACGGTGGCGAGGCGCTCCATGCGCTCGGCGTCGGCGACGATCAGGTCCGAGGCCTGGCGCTCGTAGTTGGAGGCGACGCCGACAAGCCAGCCGTCGCCCTCCGGCGCATTCGCGCCGCGCGGGACGAAGCAGCCTTCCTGCAGGCTCACGGCCTCGCCGGCGAAGAAGGTCCGGACGTCGCCCGCGCGGAGATCGATCCGCTGCCAGCAGTTGGCCGCGAAGCCGGCCGCGCGTCCCATCAGGTCGGCGCGCATCGGCCGGTCCGGATCGCGGTGGCCGGCGAAGGCGGTGCGATAGGGATGGCCGAGGCAGCGGTCGTCGATGCGGGCCAGCGGGCTCGAGGAGGCCGCCACCAGCTCCTCGCCGAAGCGGTCGTCCTTGGAGCCGAGGTCGAAGCTCCAGCGCCGGATCTGCGAGGGCGCGCGCGGCCCGTCCGAGACCGGCAGCTCCATGCGCACCACATCGCCCTCGGAGACCGCGTTCAGGAAGTGCAGCGTCAGCCGCGCGGGGCCCTGGAACCAGCGCACGTCGCTGGCGTCGCCGTCCCTCGGGAACACCCCGACCATGGTCGGCAGGCGGTCGTCCCAGGCCCACATGGGCTCGCCCGCCTCGAGCCGCTCGCGGCTGGTGGTCATCGGCACGACCGGCAGCAGGACGTGCCGTTCGCTCACGGCGATGTCGTGCATGATCCCTGGATAGGGCGCCTTCAGCCAGAGCTCGCGCGCGATCCGGCCGTCCGGCCCAATGTCGTAGAACACCACGTCGTCGGTCAGCTCGCCCCGGGCCTGATAGCCGTAGGCGAGCATCCGTCCGCTTTCGGCATCCAGCTTGGGATGGGCGCTGAAGGTCTCGCCGGTCAGGGCGCCGCAATAGTCGTAGGGGCCGATGGTCCGCAGCGTGTGCGGGTCGATCTCATAGGGGAGGGCGTCTTCCTTCAGCGCCAGCATGCGCCCGGCGTGCCAGACAAGGTTGGTGTTGGCGGCGCTGCGGTTCAGCCCGCGCGCCTCGGGCTGGTCGGTCAGCCGGTTGCGGTAGACGCCGAACAGGCGCCGGCCGGCGGCCCGCTCGGCCATCAGCCGCTCGGTCCGGACATATCGGCCCCGGTAGTGGGCCCGTCCGTCCTCGAACCAGAAGCGGCTGACGTGGCCGTCGCCGTTGAAGCCGCTCGCCCATTCGTTGGCCGGCGGCGGATAGGCGAAGTCGCATTGCAGCCGATAGAAGCCGCCGTGCAGGCCGGGCGGCAGCTCACCCTCGACCTCGCAGTCGAAGACGTCCGCCTCGAAACGGCCGGGCGCGGAGAACCCGGCGCCGAACAGCGGATGGCCGGCGAAGCTCACCGCCATGGCGGTCCTGCAAGCTTGATGTCGGTCCGGGCGCCCTGCATCGGGCGCCAGCATGGCCTCGCCCGCGGGCGAGGTCGAGCGGGCGTCAGTCCCGGGCCTTCTGCGCCGCGGCCTTGGCCGGCCACATGTGGACCATCACCGCCACGCTGATCGAGCCCAGGATGGAGACCGAGGCGGCCAGCCACTGGTTCGGGGTCATGCCGACGGCCGCTTCATGGCCGATGATGGCGGCGGTGACGAACACCAGGGCCGCCGAACCGTATTCGGACAAGCCTGCGGTCTGGATCCACTTGAGCATATGCCCCCCTCAACGCAACAGAACCTGGATCGAAATCCCTTTGCCCGTTCCCGCGCCGCCCCGCGCTGCGACACGGCGGCGCAGCGAGGCTCGAGCTTTGCTATAGCACCACGCGAAGACTTTCGATCCCCAAATCCAGGCGGGCGAATTCTGCATCGCCATGTGTAATCCTATTCGCCGCAAGACTTAATCGCCGATGAATGCGACAGCTTTCCGGACCCTCAGAGTCCGCGCGCGTCGGGGCCGTCCAGGATGGCGTGGGTCGCGGAGTCGACCAGGGCGTTGGCGGCCCGGAGCTTGATCAGATAGGGCTCGTCGAAGGTGACTCCCACCGGATCGCCGCCCGTGACCGCCAGCTCGGCCTGGCGCCGCCACAGCCGGCGCAGCATGGCGATGCCCGTGTCGGTGGCCGACAGGTGCTCCTCGGAGTGCAGGCTGATGTCGCCCTGCCCCTTCTGGCAGACATAGTCGCTCTGCCAGGTCTGGTGGTCCTCCAGGGTCCACTGGTCGCCGGGCTTGCCGGGGCCCCAGCCCTGGAAGATGCCGAGCTCGCGCATCATCTTCATCGGGTCTGCGTCGCTCCGCATCTTGCCGAGGCTGAAGGTGCGGAAGTGGGTGTCGTCGATCGGCACGGTCCAGCCCAGGCCGCCGAAGCCGAAGTCGTCGTTCAGCGGCGTGATCGAGTGCATGTTGGGGATGATCGACTGGCTCATGCGCAGGTGCGTGCGTCCGTCGCCGAGATCGCGGTACTGCAGCGAGCGCACCCCGTCGGGGGTGTACTCGAAGGTGACCTTGGGCAGGATCTTGTAGGTGTCGACGAACTGCACCCCGTTCAGGTTGCCGTGCAGCCAGTAGAGGTGGAACGGGTCCAGCACGTTGTCGTGGAACTGGAACCAGTTGAAGTCGAGATTGCCCACCAGGGCCGAGGCGATGCCCCGGTCGTCGGGGATCGGCGCCCGCTCCAGGCCGCCGCGCGCCATCAGCACCTCGCCCTCGGCCAGGTCCTCCGCCGCCGAGAAGCGCGGGAAGGCCGGCTGTTTCTCCGGCGGTCCCATGTAGACGAAGATCAGGCCGTATTTCTCGACCAGCGGATACCAGGGCTGGCGCGCGCCCTGCGGCGCCCGCGCCCCGGGCTCGCAGGCCATTTCCAGGACGTGGCCCTCCGGATCGAACAGCCAGCCGTGGTAGCAGCAGCGGATTCCGCTCTCTTCCACCTTGCCGTAGAGCAGGCTGGTGCCCCGGTGCATGCAGCGCGGATAAAGCAGCCCGGGCCGGCCCGAGCCGTCGCGGAACAGGATCAGGTCCTCGCCCAGGATCCTGGCCAGCCGCGGCAGGCGGGTGGCTTCCTCGGTCCGCGCCAGGGGCTGCCAGTAGCGGCGCAGCAGCTCCCCGCCCAGGGCGCCGGGGCCGCAGCGGACCAGGTCGTCGTCCGGATGGCCGGCCTGACGGCCATAGGCGCGCCCTGAACGGTCATCTTTCACCTCGGGACCGAAATCCATGACGTCTCTCCGCTGGCCGGGCCAGTGAGCATGGCGCCGCCGCCGTCGAGGGTCTTCGATAAAGGACTTTACAAATTAAAGTACTTCACGTAGAAAGCCGCCGACGCTGGAGCCAGATCCATGTCCGACCAGATGCAGTCCGTCCGCGACGACCTCGCCTTCCTGAAGACCGTGGCCACCGACGAGGGCCGGTTGCCCTGGTACCTGGGCGCCTCGTTCTTCTCCGCGAGCCTGATCTGGGGTCTGCCGGTGGGGGCGATATGGGCCCAGAGCCGCGGCCTGATGTTCTCGGCGGGCCCCTGGGAGAGCTGGATCTGGCTGGTGGCGACCGTCGTCTACATTCCATTCCAGATCGGCCTGATGCTGCTGAGCCCCAAGCCCGTGGCGGGCGCGTCCACGGGGCGCGCCTTCGTCCCGACCTGGGCGGGCATGGGCCTGATCACCGTCGTCATGGTGGCGATCATCTTCATCGCCGGCGCCCGGCTGCACGTCCAGGAGATCTGGCAGGTCTGGACGTCCCTGATCTTCGCCCTCTGGGGCGGGGCTTGGATGGGGGTCGCGATGCTGCGGCCGCGCCATGGCTGGATGTGGATCGCCCTGGGCAGCTTCGCCAACGCCATCGTCAACGCGCTTTTGATCAACACGCCCGAAGAGACCCTCGGCTGCTTCATCGGCATCCTTCTGTGGATGGGCGGGCCTGGCGTGATGATCATGCTGAGCGCCCGGGCGCGGGACTGAGAAGGCCATCCGCCGGAGCCGCGCCATGGACGATTTCGACATCGGCGGCATCGACGAGGTGATCCACGGCCGCCTGCGCCTGGGGGTCATGGCCTACCTCGCAGGCCTCGGCGCCGGCTCGGCCGAGTTCAATGCGCTCAAGACTCGGCTGCAGGCCTCGGACGGCAACCTGTCGGTCCACCTGCGCAAGCTCGAGGAGGTCGGGTACGTGGCCATCGAGAAGAGCTTCGTGGGCCGCAAGCCCCTGACCCGGGTGGTGCTGACCCGCGAGGGACGGAAGGCCTTCCTGGCCTATCTGGACGCCATCAGCCGCCTGGTCGATGCGCCCAGGATCACCGGGCCGCCTGACGGCGACCTCTGAGACTGCCCTGCGACCAAGCCGCGCCGTCCGAGCGCCAGGTCCTGTTCGGACGAATTCGGTCAGGCCCGCGCATCCAATGCCGGACCCGAGCGCAACTTTGCCAGTGAACATTGCCTGGATGAACCCCGCGCCGGCGACCGGCCAGGGGTCGGGAGAGGATCCATGCAGATGCAACATCCCTTCGCCCGTCGGGGGCCGGCCTTCGCCGCGATCACGGCGCTCGCCCTTGCCGCCGCTCCGGCCGCCGACGCCGCCCCGCCCGACGGCGCGGCGCTCTACAACCAGCGCTGCGCGGGGTGCCACGACGATCCCGGCGCCTCGAGCCGCGCGCCGGCCAAGGCCATCCTGGCCACGCGCGCGCCCGACGACATCGTCGACACCTTGGCCAAGGGCGCCATGGCCCCGGTGGCGGCGGGCCTCGGCCATGCCGAGCTCGACGCGGTCGCCCTCTATCTGACCGGCAAGGCCCCAACCCGTGGCGCCGCGGCCCCGGCCGATCCCGACGCGGCGGCGGCTTGCGGGACCGGCGGACCGCCGACGGCGGGCGCCCCGCGCTGGAATGGCTGGAGTCCCACCTTGGACAACGCCCGGTTCCAGGCCCAGACGGGGTTGGACGCCCAGAACGTCTCGCGGCTCAGGCCGAGGTGGGCGTTCCGGTTCACGGGCGGCGTAGGCGGCCAGCCGACGGTAGTGGGCGGGCGGGTCTACTTCGGCACGGGCTCGGGCGCCGTCTTTGCGTTGGACGCGCGGACCGGATGCATTCACTGGCGCGGCGAGATCAAGGGCGGCGTGCGCGCGGCCGCCACGGTCGGACCCCTGGCCGGCCCCTCCGGAGGGTCCAGCCGGCTGGCGGTGTTCGTCGGCGACCGCACCGGCGGCGTGCACGCCCTGGACGCGGCCACCGGCCAGGAAATCTGGGCGACCAAGGTCGAAACCCACCGGTTCGCGACGATCACCGCCGCGCCGGCGCTCTACCGGGGCCGGCTCTACGTGCCCGTCTCGTCGTCCGAAGAGATCAGCAGCTACGTGAAGGACTACCACTGCTGCACCTTCCGCGGCCACGTCACGGCGCTCGACGCCGCCAGCGGCAGGACGCTTTGGACCACCTACACCATCGCCGACGAGCCCAAGCCCTATCGGACCGATCCCAAAGGCGGCCAGCTCTACGGGCCGGCGGGTGCGGCCATCTGGTCCTCTCCCACCATCGACCCCCGGCGCGGAGTGCTCTACGTCGCCACCGGCGATTCCTACACCGACGCGCCCAACACCGGCTCGGATGCGGTGCTGGCCATGGACCTGGTCAGCGGCCGGCTGCGCTGGAGCCGCCAGATCACCATCGACGACAACTATCTGGTGGGCTGCACCGGCGCCCCTGGGCAGCCGTCCGCCTGCCCGCGGACCGTGGGCGACGACTACGACTTCGGCGCCTCTCCGATCCTGCGCGAGCGGCCCGGCGGGCGCGCCGTGCTGATGGTCGGCCAGAAATCGGGCGCGGTCATCGCGCTGGACCCCGACCGCCAGGGCCAGGTGCTGTGGCGGACCCAGGTGGGCCTGGGCAGCGCGCTGGGCGGCGTCGAATGGGGCATGGCGGCAGACCGCGACGTGCTGTTCGTCCCGATCGCCGATCCCTATGCGCCGAAGGGCAAGGGCAGGGCCGGCATGTACGGCCTCAACATCGGCGATGGCCGGATCGTCTGGTCGAACCCCGCGCCGGCGCCCGACTGCGCCACCGCGCCCAAGGGCTCGCTGATCAACATCTGCACCAGCGGCCTCTCGGCGGCGCCCACGGCGATCGACGGCGTGGTCGTCGAGGGCTCGCTGGACGGGATCCTGCGGGCCTACGGCGCGCGGGACGGCCAGGTCTTTTGGAGCTTCGACCTCGGCCTGGCCCGCTTCACGCCGGTCAACGCCTCCGGGCCGGTCAAGGGCGACACCATGAACGCGGGGGGCGCGACCGTGGCCGGCGGGACGCTGTTCCAGATGTCCGGCTACCAGACCTCGAACCCGAAGGCGACCGACCTGCTGGTGGCCTTCACCATCGACGGCCGCTAGCCGCGCCGCCCCTGTCGATCGCGCGCCGCGGACTGGCAAGGCTCCCGATCGAGGCGAGCGACGGCGTTGTGGCCGGCCGCAAGCCTGAATAAGCTCCCGCCAGTTGCGGCGTCGGGGGCCGCGCCGATGAGCATGATCGACCGCCGGGCGCTCGCCGCAGGACTGGGACTGGGTCTCGCCGGAGCCGGCTCCTCCGCCCGCGCCTATCCCCGCGAATACCGCACCACCGACCCCCAGATCCCGATCGTCGCCGAGGTCAGGCCCAACGTCGTTCCGCCCAACCAGACCATCGAGACCTCTCGCGATCCCTACCGGCGGATGACCGCGCCGGTGCTGCTGAACCGCCAGGGCCCCTACTACTTCGTGGTCGACACCGGGGCGAACCAGTCGGTGGTCTGCCAGGAGATCGCCACGGCCCTGGCCCTGGCGCCGGGGCCCATCCTGCCCCTGCACGGGGTGGCGGACGTCGAGGACACCCCGACCGTCATGGTGCCGGACGTGAAGATCGGCTCGACCGTCGACAAGGACGTGCTGATGCCCGTCCTGCCCCGGGCCGCCATCGGCGCGGACGGCATCCTGGGTCTGGACCGGCTGAGGAACCAGCGGCTGAAGCTCGACTTCCAGCACCATCGCCTGGACATCCAGCGCTCGCACTTCGCCGTGCTGCCGCCGTTCACCTCCAGCGTCAGCGGCCGCCAGCGCTCGGGCCAGCTGACCATCGTCGACGCCGACCTGGCCGGCATCCGGGTCAGCGCCTTCCTGGACTCCGGCGCCGAGCGGACCATCGGCAACCCGGCCCTGCTGGAGCTGGCGGTGCTGCGCAATCCCACCAACAAGTTCTACGAGGTGCCGGTGATCAGCGTCACCGGCAAGACGCTGCCCGGCAAGGTGGCGGTGTTGCCGGTGCTGAGGCTGGGCTCGGTGCGGCTGGTGGACATCGCAATCACCTTCGCCGACCTGCACGTGTTCCAGATCTGGGGCCTGCGCGGCCCGGCGGTGCTGGTCGGCATGGATGCCCTGTCGGTGTTCGATTCGGTCACCCTCGACTTCGGCCGCGCCGAGGTCTGGTTCGAACTCGCCCCACGCTAGTGTCCCGAGGGGCCCGCGGCCGTTCGGCCGCCTTGACCGTGCACCCGCCGCGGGCATCTTGGGGCCCTGAGGAGGCAGCGTCATGAGTCTGGCCACGCGGATCAGGCGGGAGTGGTGTTTCCTCCGTCCGCTGCTGCGCACCCTGAAGCGCGTGCGCTCGGTCTCGTCCGATTCCACCCACTTGGCCTGCGACGACCTTGAGGAGGCCGTCAGCCACTGGCGCGAGCGGCCGGCTCTGCAGTTCGAGGGCAGGACCCTCACCTATGGCGAGTTCGACGCCCTGGCCAACCGCTACGCCCACTGGGCCTCCAGCCGGGGCCTGAGGCGCGGCTCGACGGTGGCGATCCTGCTGCCCAACCGGATCGACTATGTCGCCGCCTGGTACGGCCTGACCAAGATCGGCGTCGCCTCGGCGCTGATCAACAACCACCTGGCCGGCGCGCCCCTGGCCCACTGCATGAAGGTCGCCGACGCCTCGCACGTGATCGTCGACGACGAGACAGCCGCGGCGCTGGAGTCGATCCGGGGATCGCTGGAGAAGTCCATCACCATCTGGAACCTGGGCGAGCCGCACGGCGACCAGCGCAACCTGACCACCGCGCTGAAAGGCTCCAGCGCCGTGCGCCCCGAGCGCGAGCAGTTCCGCCACGGCATGACCGCCAAGGACACCGCCCTCTACATCTTCACCTCGGGCACCACGGGCCTGCCCAAGGCCGCGCGCATCACCCACATGCGCGTGCAGCTCTACATGCGGGGCTTCGCGGCCGCGACCGGGGCCAAGGCGGACGACCGGGTGTTCTGCGCCCTGCCCCTCTATCACGCCACCGGCGGGGTCTGCGCGGCGGGCGCGGCCCTGTTGAACGGCGGACTCTTCATCGTGAGCCGGCGCTTTTCGGCCAGCCAGTTCTGGGACGAGATCATCGCCTCCAAGGCCACCATGTTCGTCTACATCGGCGAGCTCTGCCGCTATCTGGTGAACCAGCCGGCCCGGCCGCAGGACCGCGACAGCCAGGTGCGGCTGGCCTTCGGCAACGGCCTCAGGCCCGAGGTGTGGCGCAAGTTGCGCACCCGCTTCCGCATCCCCGACATCCTCGAGTTCTACGGGGCCACCGAGGGCAACGTCTCGATGTTCAACTTCGACGGCCGCATCGGCGCCGTCGGCCGCGCGCCGCGCTATCTGCGGGGGCAGTTCAACGTGCGTCTGATCCGCTTCGACGTGGAGAAGGAAGAGCCCGTGCGGGGCGCCAACGGCCTCTGCATCGAGGCCAAGCCCGGCGAGGTCGGCGAATGCGTCGGCGAGATCGGAGCCGACGCGCGCCGGGCCTATGTAGGCTACGCCGACCAGAACGCCTCCAAGCGCAAGGTGATGACCGACGTGTTCAAGCGCGGCGACGCCTTCTTCGCCACCGGCGACCTGATGCGCCAAGACCGCGATGGCTATTTCTATTTCGTCGACCGCGTCGGCGACACCTTCCGCTGGAAGGGCGAGAACGTCTCCACCACCGAGGTGGCCGAGCGGCTGGCCGCGGTGGCCGGGGTCAAGGAGGCCAACGTCTATGGCGTCCGGGTCGGGCGGCTGGACGGCCGGGCCGGCATGGCCTCGATCGTGGTGGGCCCCGAGTTCGACATCAAGGAGCTGAAGGCCAAGCTCGACGCCGAGCTTCCCGACTACGCCCAGCCCATGTTCATCCGCCTGCAGCCCGCGATCGAGACCACGGGCACCTTCAAGTACCGCAAGACCGATCTCGCGGCGGAAGGTTTCGATCCGGAGCTGGTGAAGCAGCCGCTCTATTACCGCAACACCGATCGGGGCTATGTGAAGCTGACCAAGGCGAGCTACGCCAAGATCATCTCGGGCGAGCTCAGGCTCTAGGGCGGCGGGAATGACAGCTTCGCGATCGACCGGCGCGGCCCAGCGCGCCCTCTGAGCCATGGCCGGGACCGTCCTCGAGATCTCCGGGGTCTGCAAGACCTACGGCGCCCGCCGGGCGCTGGACCAGGTGAGCCTGTCGCTGGCCGCGGGAGACATGGTCGCCCTGATCGGCCCCTCGGGGTCGGGCAAGTCGACCCTGCTGCGCGCTGCGGCGGGCCTCGTCCCGATCGACGGGGGCCCGGGCCGGATCCAGGCCTTCGGCCAGACGGTGCAGGCGGCTGGCCGCATCTCGGGCCAGGTCCGCCAGACCCGCGCCCGCATCGGCTTCGTCTTCCAGCAGTTCAACCTGGTCGGCCGACTCAGCCTGTTCGCCAACGCCGCCCTGGGGCTGCTCGGCCGCACGCCGGGGCTCAGAGGCCTGATCGGCCTCTGGCAGCCCGAGGAGAAGCGCACCGTCATGGCCGCCCTGCAACGGGTCGGCCTGGCCGAGCAGGCGGGCCAGCGGGCCGACCTGCTCTCCGGCGGGCAGCAGCAACGCGTGGCCATCGCCCGGGCCCTGGTGCAGCAGGCCGAGGTGATCTTCGCCGACGAGCCGGTGGCCTCGCTGGATCCGGTCTCGGCCCGCCGGGTGATGGAGCTGCTCTGCGACCTGAACCAGCGTGAGGGGATCGGGGTGTTCGTCAGCCTTCATCAAGTCGACTACGCCCTGCGCTATTGCCGTCGGATCGTCGCGCTGAAGGACGGCAAGGTGGTCTACGACGGTCCGCCGTCGCAGCTCGACCACGCGGCCCTCGTCGGAATCTACGGACCCGAGATCGAGGACGTGTTCTGGGAAGGGGACCTGAAATGACGCTTGTCCGAGCCGCCCTGGCCCTGGCCGCCGCGGCGCTCCTGACCGGCTGCGGCAAGCCGGCCCAGAGCGACCAGGTGCTGAAGTTCTCCATCGTTCCGGCCGAGGACCAGGCCTCGATGAGCCGGGTGTGGCAGCCGCTGCTGGACGACCTGCAGAAGCAGACCGGCCTGAAGGTGCAGGCGAGCTTCGCCTCCAACTACATGGGCATGATCGAGGCCATGCGCTTCAACCAGGTGCAGGTGGGCTGGTTCTCGGCGCTGCCGGCGCTGGAGGCGGTGAACCGGGCCCACGCCGAGGTGCTGGGCCGCATCGTCGACAAGGGCGGGGCCGGGGGCGTCTATGAGTCGGTGCTGATCACCCGCAAGGGCTCGGGCATCACCCTGGACGACGTGCTGAAGTGCGGCAAGCGCTACAACTTCGGCCTGGGCGATCCGAACTCCACTTCCGGCACCCTGGCGCCCTTGGCCTATCTCTTCGCACCGCGGGGCATCGATCCCGCCGACTGCTTCAAGACCGTGCGCTCGGCCAGCCATCAGGCCAATCTGCTGGGCGTGGGCTATGGCACGGTGGACGTGGCCACCGCCAACACCGTGACCCTGGTCTTCGCCCGCCGGCAGGACCCCAAGATCGCCGACCAGATCGAGGTGATCTGGACCTCCCCGCCCCTGCCGGAATCCTCGATCCTGGTGCGCAAGGACCTGGACCCCGCCGTGAAGGACAAGCTCAAGCGCTTCTTCATGAGCTACGGGACCGCCTCGGGCGCAGAGGGCGAGCACGAGCGCAAGGTGCTGGACGCCCTCACCTATGGCGGCTTCAGGCCTGTCGACGACAGCTACCTGGACCCGATCCGCCTGATGGTGGCCAGCAAGGACCTGAACGAGGCCAGGCATTCCGGCGACCAGGCCAAGGTCGCCCAGGCCCAGAAGGTGTTCGACGCCATCAACGCCAAGCCCTCGGCCCACGCCGGCTGATGGGCGCCGCCAGCCTCTCTTCGCCGGACGCGATCCCGCCCCCGCCGAGGCCGCCCCCCGGCCGGCGGCTGGTGGACGTCGCCCTCTGGGGCGGCCTCGTGGCGGTGCTGCTGATCAGCTTCGGTCCCGTGCAGATGTCGCGCCTGGGCCTGGCCTTCACCAACAGCGCCAACATGCGCGAGTTCGGCTCGGAGTTCCTGCACCCGGATATGGCCAACTGGCCGACCTACGCCCAGCAGATGTGGCTGACCGTCCAGATGGCCCTCTGGGGTACGGCCCTGGCCCTGGTGATCGCGGTCCCCTTCGGCTTGGCCTGCGCCCGCAACATCTCGCCGGTCTGGCTGCAGCAGCCGATGCGGCTGCTGATGAACATCCTGCGCGCGGCGCCGGACCTCGTCATCGGGGTGGTCTTCATCGTGGCCGTGGGCACGGGCCCGCTGTCGGGCGTCATGGCCCTGGCCCTTAACACCGGCGGCGTCCTGGCCAAGCTGTTCTCCGAGGCGGTCGAGGCCATCGATCCCCGGCCCGTGGAGGGCGTCAGGGCCACCGGCGCCTCGCGCCTGCAGGAGATCGTCTGGGGCGTGATCCCTCAGGTGGGGCCCTTGTGGACCAGCTATGCCCTCTACCGCTTCGAATCCAACGCCCGCTCGGCCACGGTGCTGGGCCTGATCGGCGCCGGCGGCATCGGCCAATTGCTGTTCGAGAGCCTGCAGAGCTTCAACTTCAGCGCCGTCTCGGCCATCTCGATCGTGATCATCGTGGCCGTGTCGCTGATCGACCTGCTGTCCCAGTTCATGCGCAAGCGGCTGATCTAACGATTGTCGCGTCCAGCGGCCGTTCGACCGCCAGCGCGACTCGGTTTCTGCTAAGCTCAGGTCTGTTCGGCATTCGCACTCCCCCCTTCGGCGAGCGTGGATCATCACCGGAGGCGGCGGAGGTACGTCAACTGCGACTGGCGGCGCACATCGGTGTTCTGGACGAGATCGAACTGATCGGACCCTGCGTCGATCAGCTGCGCCGGCTGGGTGTGGACGAGTTCATCGTCTGCGACCTGGGGTCCGAGGACGGGACGCGTGAATTCCTCTCCGAACGCGAGGGCGCCGCGTTCCGGGTGATCGACTCGTCCATTGCGGAGCCCGTGGAGGACTGGCGCAGGCGCAACGCCGCCGCGATCGGCCAGAGCAAGGCGGACTGGGCCCTGATCCTCGACGCCGACGAGTTCCCGCTGGTGGCGGGTGGAGATCTCAAACAGGCGCTTTCCCGGGTCGAGGCCAACCTCCTGCGGATTCCACGCCACAACATGGTGCTTGGCGAGCAGGGCCTGCCGGTCTCGCTCCCGCCATCGCTGGACGACTACGCGAAGCTTGATCTCTACCTGACCCCCTTGGCCGGTCACAGACCGCAGCTGGGGCCCACGGACTATTGGCTGAAGCTTGTTCCCGCACCCAAGCTGGCGGTCCGGCCGCAAATGCTGGCGGCGCTCCACGCCGGAACGCACAGCGCCACGCTCAAGCCCGGCTGCGACGACAGGAGGGTGATGTCGCAAGACATCGTCCTCGCCCATGCGGCCCTGTCGACCTATCCGCGCTTCGCCCGGAAGATAGACCACGTGCGTGACATGTTCCGGCTCCAGGAGGGACTGCCCGAAGGCTTCGCCTGGCATTGGCGCCGCTGGGCCGACCTCGCCAGCAGGGGCGAGCTCGAGGACGAGTTTCGAAGGAGCTGCCTGCCTGCCCATCAGATCGAAACCCTGAGGGAGCGTGGCGAAGTCGCCTCCGCTGCGGCCGTGCTTACCTCCCTGGCGGACAAGGGCGCCAGACCGAAGGCGCTGGCCTGACATGCCAGGCCGCGCAACCCCTTCGGACGTCGGCGCGTGAATCTGCTGCTCTCCTGCATCGGCAAGCGCGGATACATCGCCGACTACTTCCGGCCCCATCTGCTCCCGAGCGAGAAGATCGTGGGCACGAGCAACACGCCGTGGACGCCGGGCTTCGCCCAGTGCGACCGCGGCCTCCTGATGCCCCCCATCGCCTCGGACGAATACGCGCCAGCGGTGCTGGAGGCCTGTCGCCGATACGAGATCGGGGGCCTGCTGTCCTTGTACGATCCGGACGTGGTCGCCCTGTCGGCGCATCGGGAGGCTTTCGCGGCGATCGGGGTCATGGCCATCCTTCCGAGCCGGACAGCCGCCGAGACGGCCTTCGACAAATGGCTCGCCTTCCTCGCTCTGCGGGAGGCCGGCCTGCCCGTTCCCGACACGGTGATCTCGCTCGCCCGGGCGCAGGACAAGCTTGCAGCGGGCCGGTTCCGCTTTCCCCTGGTGGTGAAGCCGAGGAAGGGCTTCGGGAGCGCCAATGTGTTCGTCGCCCACACCCCCGAGCAGTTGGAGGCGTTTTTCGGCTACGCCGAAGACATGCTGGTGCAGACGTTCGTCGAAGGCGAGGAATACAACATCGACGGGCTGGCCGATCTGGATAGCCGGGTGCTGAACATCGTGGTCTGGCGCAAATACCTGTCGCGCCTGGGCGAGACCGAACAGGCCGTGACCGTACAGGACGACGAGCTGACGTCCCTGGGGTTGCAAGTGGCGAACGCCCTGGGCTGCGTCGGGCCCATGGACGTGGACTTCGTCAGAGGGCCGGGGGGCGAATCCACGATCCTGGACGTCAATCTTCGCTTTGGCGGCGGCTATCCGGTGTCCCATCTGGCCGGGGCCGATTTCCCCGGGGCGTTCATCAGGCTGCTGCGGGGTCTCGAAGTCCAGCCTCATATCGGGGCCTATCAACGCGGCGTTTGCCTGCTGAAGGGCGTCTCGGTGATGGGAGGACCGATCGGCGGCTTCATGGACTGGCTGTCCCAACCTGAGCAGGATCATCCGTCGCCGGTGGAACAGCGCGTCTCACCGCTGGAGACTCGCCCGGACTCCCGTTAGCGTCACCGGCTCCATGAACGCCCACGCCGCAGCCTCCGCCCCGGCCGACGCCACGCCGGTGATGGCCCAGTTCTTCGAGGCCAAGGCGCGCCAGCCCGACGCGCTGGTGTTCTTCCGCATGGGCGACTTCTACGAGCTGTTCTTCGAGGACGCGGTGAAGGCCGCCGGGGCCCTGGGCATCGCGCTCACCGCCCGGGGCAAGCACGCCGGCCAGGACATCCCCATGGCGGGCGTCCCGGTGCACGCGGCCGAGGCCTATCTGGCCAAGCTGATCCGGGCCGGCTTCAAGGTCGCCGTCTGCGAGCAGATGGAAGACCCCGCCGAGGCCAGGAAGCGCGGCTCCAAGTCGGTGGTCCACCGCGACGTGGTGCGGGTGGTGACGCCGGGCACACTGACCGAAGAGTCGCTGCTGGACGCCCGGGGCTCCAATCGCCTCGCGGCCGTGGCGCTCAGGGCCGGCCAGGCGGCGGTGGCCAGCGTGGAGATCTCCACCGGCGAGGTGGAATGCTGGCTGGTCGCCAAGGACGGGGTGGCCGCAGCCTTGGCGGCGCTGGCGCCGTCCGAAACCCTCGTGGCGGACCGGCTGTTCGCCGACGAGACCCTGGCGGCGGCCCTGAAGCTGGCCGGCGGCGTGATCCAGCCGATGGCCCAGGCCCTGGCCGAGCCCTCCGCCTCGGAAGCCCGGCTGAAGCGGCTCTATGGCGTGGAGACCCTCGACGGCTTCGGCGCCCTCTCCGGCGCGGAGATCTCCGCCCTGGGCCTGATCGCCGCCCATCTGGAGACCACCCAGGCCGGCCGCCTGCCGGCCCTTTCGCCCCCCCGCCGCGCGGGCGAGGCCGACGTCATGGCCATCGATCCGGCCACCCGCGCCAGCCTGGAGATCGACCGCAGCCAGTCGGGGGGCCGCGACGGCAGCCTGCTGGCGGCCATCGACCGCACCATCACCCCCGGGGGAGCCCGCCTGCTGGCGGCGAGACTCTCGCGGCCGCTGCTGGACCCGGCCGCCATCGCGACGCGCCTGGACGCGATCGAACAGCTCCTGGAACGCCGGGGCCTGCGCGAAGACCTGCGCCGCATCCTGAAGGGCTCGCCCGACATGGCCCGGGCCCTGTCGCGCCTGGCGCTGGGACGCGGCGGGCCGCGCGACCTCGGCGCCCTGCAGGGCGGCCTCCTGGCCAGAGAGGCGGTCTCGGCTCTGCTCGGGAACGACGGCGACGGCCTGACCGGCCTGGCCGAGGAGCTGGCCACCGCCTGTGCGGCGCTGGATCCCCAGCGCCAGCCGGCCTTGCAGCAGCTGCGCCAGACCCTGGAGGCCGGAATCGGCCCGGACCTGCCCGCCAACGCCCGCGACGGCGGCTTCGTGGCCCAGGGGGTGCGCCCCGAGCTCGACCAGGCCCGCGCGCTCAGGGACGACAGCCGCCGGGTGGTGGCCGCCCTGGAGACCCGGCTCCAGTCCGAGAGCGGCGTCCAGGTCCGCATCCGCCACAACGCGGTGCTGGGCTATTTCCTCGAGGCCACCGCCAAGCAGGCCGAGCCGCTGTTCCAGGCGCCGCTGAACGCCGTCTTCATCCACCGCCAGACCCTGGCCAACCAGGTGCGTTTCACCACCGTGGAGCTGGCCGAGCTCGACGCCCGGATCGCCCAGGCCGGCGAGCGGGCCCTGGCCATGGAGCTGGAGATCTTCGAGGCCTGGCGCGAACAGGCCTGCGCCCTGGCCGCCCCCATCCAGGCCGCCGCCCAGGCCCTGGCGCGGATCGACGTCGCCGCGGCGCTGGCCGAATGGGCCGAGGACGCCCAGGCGGTGCGGCCGGAGGTCGACCGCTCCAGCATCTTCGAGGCCGAGGCCGCGCGCCACCCGGTGGTCGAGGCGGCGGTGCGCCGGGCCGGCGAGCCCTTCACCGCCACCGACTGCCGGCTGGACGGCCAGGGCGTGGCCGCCGCGCGCCTGGCCATCGTCACTGGCCCCAACATGGCGGGCAAGTCGACCTATCTGCGCCAGAACGCCCTTCTGGCCATCCTGGCCCAGTCCGGCTGCTTCGTGCCGGCCAGGCGGCTGAGGCTGGGCGTGGTGGACCGGCTGTTCAGCCGCGTCGGCGCCGCCGACGACCTGTCGCGCGGGCGCTCGACCTTCATGGCCGAGATGGTGGAGACCGCCGCCATCCTGACCCAGGCCACGCCGCGCTCGCTGGTGATCCTGGACGAGATCGGCCGCGGCACGGCCACCTACGACGGCCTCGCCATCGCCTGGGCCTGCGCCGAGGCCCTGCACGAGACCAACCGCTGCCGCGCACTGTTCGCCACCCACTACCACGAGCTGGCCAGGCTGGAGGGCCGGCTGGCCCACGTCTGCAACCTGTCGCTCCGCGCCAAGGAATGGAACGGCGACCTGGTCTTCCTGCACGAGGCCCGCCCCGGGCCCGCCGACCGTTCCTACGGCGTCCAGGTCGCCAAGCTGGCGGGCGTGCCGCCCGCGGTGGTGGCGAGGGCCCGCGAGGTGCTGGAGCGCCTGGAAAGCCAGACCTCCTCGCCCGCGCGGCTGGAGGACCTGCCGCTGTTCGCCCCCACTGCCCCGGCGGCCGTCGCGGAAGCGGCTCCCAGCGCGGTCGAGGAAGCCCTCGCGGCGCTGGATGTGGACGGCATGAGCCCCCGCGAGGCGCTGGAGGCGCTCTACCGGCTGAAGAGCCTCAAGGCGTGACCCTCGGCGCCGCGTGAGGTCGAGATGCGGGACCTGAATCGATCTGTCGTGATCATCGGCGCCGGGCCGGTAGGGCTGTGCCTGGCGCTCGACCTGGCCTGGCGAGGCGTCGACAGCATGGTCGTCGAGCGCCGCCACGCGGGCGAGCCGCCGAGCGTGAAGTGCAACCATGTCGCCTCGCGGACCATGGAGGCCTTCCGCCGGCTGGGGCTCGCGGGGGCGGTGCGGGCGGCGGGACTGCCGGACGACTATCCCAACGACGTGGTCGTGCGCACCCGGGCGACCGGCTTTGAGCTGATGCGCATCCACATCCCCTGCCGGCTGGACCGCTACACCGACCGCTCCGGCCCCGACGGCGACTGGCCGACGCCGGAACCGGCGCACCGGATCAACCAGATCTTCCTGGAGCCGGTGCTGTTCGAGGCGGCCCGCGACAACGGCCGCATCACCATCCTGAACCGCACCGAATTCACCGGCTTCGATCAGGACGGGTCGGGTGTGACGGCGCGGACCAGGGATCTCGACGGCGGCGAGGAGATTCGGATCCACACCGACTATTTGGTGGGCTGCGAAGGCGGCCGCTCCCTGGTGCGCAAGGCCATCGGCTCGAGGCTGGTCGGCGAGGAGGTGATCCAGCGCGTCCAGTCGAGTTACATCCGCGCCCCGGAGCTGCTCGGCCGGATCACCAAGCCCGACGCCTGGATGAGCTATCTCTACAGCCCCGAACGGGCGGGGAACCTGGTGGCCATCGATGGCCGTGAGACCTGGCTGATCCACAATTACCTGCTGGCCCACGAAAAGGGCTTCGAAACCGTCGATCGGGACGCCTGCATCCGCACCTTGCTCGGGGTCGGTCCCGACTTCCGATACGAGCTTCTCGGCAAGGAGGACTGGATCGGCCGCCGCATGGTGGCGGACCGCTTCCGGGACCGGCGCGCCTTCATCTGCGGGGATTCCGCGCATCTCTGGGTGCCCTACGCCGGCTACGGCATGAATGCCGGCATCGCCGATGCGATGAACCTGTCCTGGATGCTCGCCGCCCGCCTTCAGGGCTGGGCCCCGGAGACCCTGCTGGAGGCCCACGAGGGCGAACGCCAGCCGATCACCGAGCAGGCCTCCCGCTTCGCCATGAGCCACGCCGAGAGCGCCATCAAGGAGCGCACCGGCGTGCCGGCCGAGCTCGAGGAGGAGACCCTGGAGGGGGCCGAGGCCCGCCGCCGCGTGGGCGAGGCGGCGTATCGGCTGCATGTGCAGCAGTTCGCCTGCGCGGGGCTGAACTATGGCTACTTCTACGACCGCTCGCCCATCATCGCCTACGACGGCGAGGATCCGCCCGGCTACACCATGCACGACTACACGCCCTCGAGCGTCCCCGGCTGCCGCACCCCGCACCTGTGGCTGAAGGACGGCCGCTCGCTCTACGACGCCATGGGCCCGGGCTACACCCTGCTGCGTTTCGATCCCGGCGCGGAGGTCTCGGGACTCGTGCGGGCCGCGGCGGACGCCGGCGCGCCGCTCGAGGTGCTGGACGTCGAAGCCGACGAGATCCCGGACGCCTCTCGGCATCGGTTGGTGCTGCGCCGCCCGGACCAGCATGTCGCCTGGCGCGGCGACGCCGAACCGCAGGACCCGCGCGCGCTGATCGACCTCGTCCGGGGCGCCGGCCGCATGTCGGGCGGGTGACCGTCGCCTGGCCGCGTCAGGCCCCGGGTCTATCCGCCGCCACGCCCTCCAGGAACTGCTTCATCGTCTGCGGCTTGCGCCCCGTGATCGCCTCGTAGTCGCCGGTCGCGATGTCGAATTCGCCGTTCTCGATCGCGCGCATGGTGCCGATGGAGCTCTTGGACAGCTCCAGCGGCACACCCCAGTGATCGGTCATGTACTGGGCCCATTCGGCCGAGGGGACGGGCTCGTAGCGGATGGTCCGGCCGAAGACCTCGCTCATCACTCCGGCGATCTCGGCGCAGGTGAGCGCCTGTTGCATCGTCTCGGTGTAGATGCGGTTCTCGTGGCCGGGCTTGGTTAGCACCGTGGCGGCCGAGACGCCGAGGTCGTCCCGGGCGATGTAGCAGCAGCGGGCCGACCCGCCGGCGCGGCGCAGGACGCCCGTGGCCAAGGTCTCGTCCAGGTCGCCGACCATGATGTCGGCGTAAAGGGCGTGGCGCAGGATGGTGTAGTCCAGGCCCGACGCCGCCAGCGCCTGCTCGGTGGGCCAATGGACCTGCACCGTGTGATCGGCGCTGGCCGTCGGGCTGGCGCCGGCGAAGCTGGTGTAGACCAGCCGCCGCACCCCGGCCGTCTTGGCCGCCTCGATGAAGGCGAGGTTCTGGCGCGGCCGCTCGGAATTGGGGGCATAGGTCGAGATGAACAGCGCCGCTGCGACGCCCTCCAGGGCGGCGGGCAGGCTGGCCGGATCGTCGAAGTCGACCCGGCGGACGGCCACGCCCGAGGCCGCCAGCTCGCGGGCGAAGGGCGATAAGGGGTCGCGGGTGCCGGCGACGAAGCCCGAGGGGCCGACCATCGCCTTGAGGTTGGCGATCACCGCCCCGCCCAGATTGCCGTTCGCGCCCGTGACCATCAGCATTGGCGATCCTCCTGCCTGTGAGCCCCGTGGCTAAACCTTTGGCGGCCGACGCGCTATGGCTCCGCATGCCCGTGCGATTCCGCAAGACCCTGCTGCTGGACCTGGATGGGACCCTGCTGGATCCGGGGCCGGGAATCGTCGGCAGCTTCCGCCATGCCATGGAAAGCGTTGGCGCGCCGGTCCCGGAAGACCAGGATCTGGCCTGGATCATCGGCCCGCCGCTGCGCGTCACCTTGCAGACCCTGCTGGCCAAGCCTGCCGACGCCGACGCCGCCTTGCAGCACTACCGCGACCACTATGCCGCCTGGGGTCTCTATCAGGCCGCCCCATACCCGGGAATCTTCGAGGCCCTGCAGGAACGACGGGCGGCCGGCGTGCGCCTGCTGCTCTGCACCGCCAAGGCCGCGGTCATCGCCGCCAAGGTGGTCGAGCATTTCGGCTTCGCCCCGCTGCTGTCGGCGGTCTACGGCCCGGACCTCGACGGCCGGTTCGACGACAAGGGCGATCTGATCGCCCGCATCCTCGATGTCGAGGGCCTGGATCCCGGCGAGGTCTGCATGGTCGGGGACCGCGAGCACGACGTCCGCGCCGCCTCCCGCAACGGCGTGCCCACCGTCGGCGTCGCCTGGGGCTACGGCGGCCGCGAGGAGCTGGCGCGCGCCGGCGCCGAGCTGATCATCGAGCACCCGTCCGAACTCTGCGGCCGGGCCTGAGCGTCGTCGTTCCGTTCTTCGGGGCGGTGGCCGCCTACACCCGCTCGACCGCCCCGGCCGTCTCGCTGACCAGCCGGCCCAGACGGGCGGCCAGCGCTTCGCGGCGGGGCGAGCCTTCGGTGCGGTCCAGGCTGTCCCTGGCGTTGTCGACGGCGTTGGCGCGGACCGCTTCCAGCAGCGCCAGGCCGCCGGCGAGGTCGGGCGCCATGCGCGGCGACAGCCGCTCGGCGATCCGCTTGGCCACGGTCATGGCCTCGGCCGCATGGGCCAGGGCCGCCAGCGCCACCTCGACGGAGTCCAGCGCGGCGTGGGCGAGACGGGCGGAGCGGGCGGCGATCTCCGCCTCGGTCCCCCGCGGCAGCCGCCCGGCGGCCATGTAGGCGTCGAAGCTCGCCGCGTCGGCGTCGGCGTCCTGGGCCAGCAGCCGCGCCAACCGCGCGAACTCCGCCTCCGCCGCCGTCAGCGCCTCGTCGTCGGGACGCCGCTTGAGGGTGATGCGCACCGCCTTCAAGAGCAGCGCCACGCCCATCATGCCGCACAGGCCCATCACCGCCCCGCCGCCCGGCGAGGGGCGGGTGGACGCGGCCAGGTCGAACACCTGCTCGAAGCTCAGCCGACTCAGCTCGTTCATCGGGGCTCCCTCGCACCGCCGGGACAGGCGCGGCGACGCATCCTATATAACGTCCATGCGCGCCCCCCGCCTTCGCCCCACCCGTATCGAGCACGTTGTCGACGGGCTGAAGCTCCGCGCCCAGCTCACCGCCGCGGCCTTGGACGCCATCGGCGCGGAGACCGAGCAGCGCAAGCGGGCGCTGGAGATCCTGCGCGCGGCGCTGTTCCGCGGGCGGATGATCGCCAAGGAGCGGCTGGAGCAGGGCGCGGGCGGCATCGAGACGGCGCGGCTGCTGTCGGCGGTCACCGACGAGGTGGTGACCGCTCTCTACGACTTCACCACCGTGCATGTGTTCCGCGCCCGCAACCCCACCGAGGGCGAGCGGCTGGCGCTGTTGGCGGTGGGCGGCTACGGCCGCGGCGCCCTGGCGCCGTTCTCCGACATCGACCTTCTGTTCCTGCGTCCCTACAAGCCCACCGCCCATACCGAGAGCGTGGTCGAGTTCATGCTCTACGCCCTGTGGGACCTGGGCTTCAAAGTCGGCCACTCCTCGCGCACCGTAGAGGAGTGCCTGAAGCTCTCGCGCGAGGACTTCACCATCCGCACCTCGATCCTGGAGGCGCGGCGCCTGGCCGGCGACGAGAAGCTGGCCGAGGAGCTGAAGCGCCGGTTCCGCGCCGAAGTGGTCAAGGGCTCCGCCGCCGAGTTCGTCGCCGCCAAGCTCAAGGAGCGCGACGAGCGCCACGCCCGGGCCGGCGCCTCGCGCTACATGGTCGAGCCCAACGTCAAGGAGGGCAAGGGCGGCCTTCGGGACCTGAACACCCTGTTCTGGATCGCCCAGTACCTGCATCCCGCCGAGGCCAAGGACGGCATGGTCGAGCTCGACATGTTCGACCGGCGCGAGATTTCCACCTTCGTGCGCGCCTTCGACTTCCTTTGGGCGGTGCGCTGCAACCTGCACTACGCCACCGGTCGGGCCGAGGAGCGGCTGTCCTTCGACCTGCAGCCCGAGATCGCCCGGCGCATGGGCTATGGCGACCGCGGGGACGCCCCGGCGGTCGAGCGATTCATGCGGCGCTACTTCATGATCGCGTCCGAGGTCGGGGCCCTGACCCGCGCCTTCTGCGCCAAGCTGGAGGCCGAGGAGGCCAAGAAGAAGCCCCATGGTCTCTCGCGCTTCATGCGTTCCAGGCGGCCGCGCCAGAAGGCGCTGGACGTGCCCGGGTTCGAGCAGGAGGGCGGGCGGCTCACCGTCGCCAGTCCGGACGTGTTCGAACAGGACCCTGTCAATATCCTGAGGCTGTTCCGCCTGGCCGACCGGCTGGACCTGGACCTGCATCCGGACGCCTTCACCGCCGTCACCCGGGCCCACCGGTTGATCACCCCCAAGCTGAGGCGCGACCCGCAGGCGGTCGAGGCGTTCCTCGACGTGCTGGCGCGGGGCAAGAGCACCTACCGCACCCTGACCCTGATGAACGAGGCTGGCGTGCTGGGCCGCTTCATCCCGGAGTTCGGCCGGGTGGTCGCCCAGATGCAGTTCAACATGTACCACTCCTACACGGTGGACGAGCACACCCTGCGCGCCGTGGGGGTGATCGCGGACATCGTCGGAGGCAAGCTGAAGGAGGAATATCCGCTGTCGTCGGCGGTGATGCCGCTGATCACCGACCGCGAGGCGCTGTTTCTGGCCATGCTGCTGCACGACACCGGCAAGGGCGGCGTCGGCGGCCAGGAGAAGGCCGGCGCCCGCTCGGCCCGCTCGGCCTGCGAGCGTCTGGGCCTGGACCGCCAGCGCGTGGACCTGATCTGCTGGATCGTCGAGCACCACCTGGTGATGAGCGACTTCGCCCAGAAGCGCGACGTATCCGATCCAAGAACCGTGGGCGCCTTCGCGGCCATCGTGCAGAACCCCGAGCGGCTGCGCCTGCTCTTGGTGCTGACCGTGGCCGACATCCGCGCGGTGGGCCCGGGGGTCTGGAACGGCTGGAAGGGCCAGCTCCTGCGCGAGCTCTACGCCTCCACCGAGCGGCTGTTCCGCGGCGGGCGCGGCGGGGAGTTGAAGCCCGACCATCCCGACTACGCCGTCGCCGGCGAACGCCAGGCCCTGACCGACAGCAGCCCGGCCGCCGCGGGCTTCTCCTCGGAGATGGAGGACGCCTATTTCTCGGCCTTCACCCTCGAGGAGCAGCTCCAGCACGTGGAGCTGGTGCGCCGCCACCGGGCCGAGAACAGCCCGACCGCCGCGGTCCGCATCCGCCCGGACCTGAACGCCACCGAGGTGGTGGTGGCGGTGGGCGACCGCCTGGGCCTGTTCGCCGACCTGGCCGGGGCGCTGGCGGCGCTGGGCGCGGACGTGATGGGCGCGCGGGTCTACACCTCCAAGGCCGGCCAGGCGCTGGACGTCTTCTATGTGCAGGACGCCGCCGGCGGGCCGTTCGGCCAGGACAGTCCCGCCAGGCTGGAGCGGCTGGTCCGGGGACTGGAGGCGGCGGCCAGGGGCGATCCGCCCCCGCGCGAGCCCGAGCGCGCGCTGGATCTCGGCCGCGCCGGAGCCTTCTCGATCGCGCCGGCGGTCACCGTCGACAACGAGACCTCCGAGGACTGCACGGTGATCGAGGCCTCCGGCCGCGACCGCCGGGGCCTGTTGGGCGACCTGGCCGGCGCCATCGCCCAGCACGGCCTGTCGATCCAGTCGGCCCACATCGACAACTATGGCGAACGCGCCGTCGACGCCTTCTATGTCCAGGACAAGGGCGCCAAGCTCGCCCAGCGCAAGGCCCAGACCCTGCGGACCATCCTGCTGGACGTGCTGGGCGAAAGCGAAAGCCTGCCCCGCGGCGCCCTGCCGCTGCAACGGGCGCGCGCCAGCGTGGGGCGCTGACGCGCGGAATGTGCGATAGGACCCAAGGCCCGTGCGCGCGGCCGGGGGACTTCGATGACACAGCCGCCCAAGAGGCTCGCCGACCTAAAGGCAAAGCCGGCCGACGCCGGGGTCTATGCGCCGCCCTCGCCCAGGGTGTCGCGGCGCAAGCCGGCCAAGGTGCTGACGGCCGCCGAGCGCGCCGCCTTCCTGGCCACCCGCCCGGACCTGAAGTCCAGGTCCTAGGTCCTGTTGACGAAGTGGATTCCCAAATCAGCTGATCGCTGATTCAAGCCTGCTCTTTGAGGAGAGCGGCCGATGGTTCG
>JANWHQ010000109.1 GCA_025450315.1 Caulobacteraceae bacterium | reverse complement strand
GACCGTCGCGCCCGGCGCGCCCTCCGGCGGCGCCGGCCTGGCCATGCGGGGCCGCTTCCAGGCGGCCGATCCCGCGCTCTCGGTGGTGCTGATGACCGTCTACGGCGGCGTCTCCCTGTCGGTGGAGGCGCTGAAGCGCGGTGCGGCGGACTTCGTGCTGAAGCCCTGGCGCAACGACAAGCTGCTGGAGACCATGGCGGCGGCGGCCGCCCTCACCCGCGCCCGGCGCGCGGCCGCCAGCGACCTGAACCTGGACGTGCTCGAGCGCCACGCCATCCAGCGCGCGCTGGTCCGCCACGAGGGCAACATCAGCCAGGCCGCCGCCGCGCTCGGCCTGACCCGTCCGGCGCTCTACCGGCGGATGTCCAAGCATGGCCTTTAGCGACCACGCCGCCTCGCGGGTCGCGGCGGGGCTGGCGATCCGGTCAATCCTGATCGGGGTGCTGTCGCTCTTCGCCCTGTGGCTGATGCTGACCCAGCGGCTCTACGCCACCGGCGTCATCGTGGCGGGGGGCGCGGTGCTCGCCGCCATCGACCTGGCCCGGGCCGTGCGAGCCGCCGACCGGCTGTTCGCCAATTTCGTCGAGGCCCTGGCGGCGGGGGCGGCGGACGCCCCGCCGAGATCGGCGGCGCGCTTCCCGGCTCTGTCGAGCGCCCTGCTGAACGCCGCCCAGCGGCTGGACCGCGAACGCCTGGACCGCGAGCGCCGCCTGCAGGAGCTGGAGGCCCTGGCCGACACCGTCGCGGCGGCCCTGATCGTGGTGGGCGACGACGGCCGGGCGATCCTGGCCAACCGCGCCGCGCGCGACCTCTGCGGATCCAGCGGCCTCCGGCTGGCCGACATCGCGGTCCTGGGCGGCGCCGCGACGGTGTTGGCCGACCTGGCGCCGGGCGCGCGCACCATCGTGCGCCTGGCCGACCAGCGCCGCATGCTGGCCTCGGCGGCGGGCTTCCGCAGCGGCGGGCTGCGCTGGCGGCTGATCTCGCTGCAGAGCGTGTCGGCCGAGCTGTCGGCGGTGGAGCTCAGGGCCTGGCAGGATCTGGTGCGGGTGCTGGCGCACGAGATGATGAACTCGCTGACGCCGATCGTCTCCCTGGCCGAAAGCATCTCCGCCCTGGACGGCCCGGAGGCCGACGCCGCGGCGGCCTCGGCGATGGAGGTGATCGCCCGGCGCAGCGCGGGCCTGATGAGCTTCGTGGAGCGCTACCGCCGCGTCGCCGACGTGCCCGCGCCGGCGCTGGAGGACCTCGAGGCCGCCCGGTTCGTCTCGGGCATCGACCGGCTGATCAGGGGCCAGCTCGGCGGCAAGGCCATCGCCTACTCGAGCCGCATCACCCCGCCGGACGCCCGCCTCCACGCCGATCCGGATCTGCTGGAACAGGCGCTGATCAACCTCCTGAAGAACGCCGTGGAGGCGGTGGACGGCCAGGCCGATCCCCGCATCGAGCTGGTCTGCGTCGCCGGCGAGGGCGAGACGACGCTGGCGGTCTCCGACAACGGCCGAGGGCTGCCGGCGGTCGATCCGGAGCTGGTGTTCACCCCCTTCTTCACCACCAAGGCCGGCGGGTCGGGCATCGGGCTCAGCCTGGCGCGGCAGGTGGCGCTGTCGCACGGCGGCGCCCTGGTCGCGGCCCCCAACGCCCCGCGCGGGACGGTCTTCAGCCTCAGGATTCCGAGCGGCGGAAACGGCCGCTCCTAACCCGGGATTCATCTGAAGGCCTCAGAAGAGGGCGCGTTCAGCCTCGGAGACGATTGCATGGCCGCGCTCAGCCGCACGCCGATCCCGCTCACCCCCGACGAGCAGCGCAAGTCAGGCCGTCCCAGGGTGCTGCTGGCCGGCCGGCTGATCTATGGCGAGGCCGCCATGACCATCGACTGCACCATCCGCGACCGCACCGAGAGCGGCGCCCGGCTGAAGCTGTCGGGCCCGGCGGTGCTGCCGCCCAAGATGACGCTGATCGAGATCGCCTCGGGCGTGGCGCACGAGTGCGTGCTCACCTGGCGGCGCTTGCCCGAGATCGGGGTCAGCTTCCTGAGCTCCACCAGCCTGGAGAAGAAGGCCGCCGAGCCGGAGCTCGCGCGCCTGCGCCGCCTGTGGCAGGACGCCCGGGCGCGGTAACGTCGGCGCGACAGGCCGTGGCGGGATGGCCGCCGCGCCGCTAAAGCTGCCGCGCCAGATGTCTTGATCTGGAGCGCGTCCGGGGCGGCGGAATCAACCGCCTTCGCCTGACCCGCTCCCGCCGGAGCGACCCGATGGCCAAGTACCAGCCGAACCTGAACCTCGACGAGATCGTGGCCATCGACGTGCACACCCACGCCGAGGTGTCGACGCGCCAGCCGCGCGACCCCTGCGGGGTGCTCTTCGACGAGGCCATGGCCCGCTACTTCCGGGAGATGAAGCGGCCGACCATCGCCGAGACGGCCGCGTTCTATCGCGAGCGGAAGATGGCGGCGGTGATCTTCACCGTCGATTCCGAGGCGGAGATGGGCATCACCCGGATCATGAACGAGGAGGTCGCCGAGGTCGCCGCCGAGCACAACGACGTGCTGATCCCCTTCGCCTCCATCGACCCCCACAAGGGCAGGATGGGCGTGCGCGAGGCGCGCCGGCTGATCGAGGAGTTCGGGGTGCGGGGCTTCAAGTTCCACCCGACCTCGCAGGGGTTCTATCCCAACGACCGGATGGCCTACCCGCTCTACGAGGCGATCCAGGCGGCGGGCCTGCCGGCCCTGTTCCACACCGGCCAGACCGGCGCCGGCGCCGGCGCGCCCGGCGGCATGGGCCTGCGGCTCAAGTATTCCAATCCGTTGCACCTGGACGACGTGGCCGCCGACTTCCCCGAGCTGACCATCATCATGGCCCACCCCTCGTTCCCGTGGCAGGACGAGGCCCTGGCGGTAGCCACCCACAAGCCCACCTGCTTCATCGACCTGTCGGGATGGTCGCCGAAGTACTTCCCGCCCAATCTGGTGCAGTACGCCAACACCCTGTTGAAGGACCGGATGCTGTTCGGCACCGACTTCCCGGTGCTGGATCCGGATCGCTGGATGCGCGATTTCGAGCAGCTTCCGATCAAGCCGGAGGTCCGGCCGCTGATCCTGAAGGAGAACGCGATCCGGATGCTGAAGCTGCGGGACTGAACGCGCCGCCCCGGACGCCGCGCGGGCGGCTATCCGGGATCGTCGTCGTCGGGGTCCTCGGCGGTTTCGGCGGGCGGGGCAACGGGGGTCGGCTAGGCGGCGAGGCTCCTGCCGTGGCCGGCGCTGAGGCGGGCCAGTTCGGCCAGCACGGCGCCCATGGATCCGGCGGCGCGGCCATTGTCGCGCTTGAAGTCGCCGGTCTCGATGATCCGCCGCAGGGCGTCGCGGGCGCGGCTGACGCGGCTCTTCACCGTGCCGACGGCGCACTCGCAGATCTCGGCGGCTTCCTCGTAGGACATGCCGCCGGCGCCCACCAGGATCAGCGCCTCGCGCTGGTCGACCGGAAGGGCCGCCAGGGCCATGCGCAGCTCGTTGAGCTCCAGCGGGGCGTTGGGGTCGTCGCTGGCCAGCAGCGTCCGCTCGGCGGCCTCCTGGTCGAGCTGCACGCTGCGCCAGGCGCGGCGCATGTCGGAATAGAACTGGTTGCGCAGGATCATGAAGGCCCAGGCCTTCATGTTGGTGCCCATGGTGAAGCTGTCGCGGCACTGCCAGGCCTTGGCCAAGGCCTCCTGGGCCAGGTCGTCCGCCTGGGCAGGATTGCCGGTCATGGTGCGGGCGAAGGCGCGCATGGGCGGGATGAGGGCGATCAGGTCCGCCTTGAACTTGGCTTCGCTGTCGACGTCGGCGCCGCTGACCCGGGGCTGGTCGCTCATCTAGTTCATCCTCTGCATCTCGTCGGCCCGTCGCAGCAGCGCGAGCCATTGATCCGGAACGGGTTGCCGCGTCAGATCCTCATAAGCCCGACGAAGGCCTGCGCCGACGCCCTGGCGTCCGACACGCGACGCCTCGCGGCTCGTTTCTCGCTGAAAGCTCTGATGCTCCGACATGGGTCATTGCGGCTCAGCCGTTTCCCTTACTGGCCCGGCGCGGGGCGCCCGGCATGTTTGACAACGTTACCTGAAGGCCAAGGTTCCCGGGCGGACGCGCCACGGCGACGCTTTCGAACGCGGCCTGCGTCTCTTCGACCACAATGGCGCGGCCCCCCAGGCTCCGGATCGCCGCGGCGCGCGAGTCGGCCTGGAGCAACGCCTGGCCCTTGGTGGGCGAACGGACCAGCACGTCGGGCCCTATTCTCACGGCCCAACCTTTGTCTACTGCCTGGACCGAGAACTTCGCCGTGATCATTGGTAAGCGTCCTCGGGTTACGCAACTTTACGTTCAAAACCTTCCCCGAAGGTCAGAAGTTCCACGCCATCGCCTTCACGATGACTTGGCCGAGGGGGCTGGAGCCGAACCTTCAGGCCCCAGGCGGGGCCTGGCGCGTCATTCCGGCGGCGGGGCCGGCTTCGCGTTCGGGCCGCCCGGCGCGATCCAGGTGATAAGGTCCCAGGCGTTGCGCACCCCGAGGACGAGGATTGTCACCGCCACCACCCCGACGCCCATGGCCCATCCGAGGACCGCTACCGCCGCCAGGGCGGCATAGGAGGCGGCCGGCGCGGCCGCGTAGAACCAGGGATCGCTCCAATGCGTGGGTTGCGCGCCGAGGGGCTGGAAGAACATGCGCCGGCAATTGACCAGCGCCCAGGCGCAGAGGACCAGGGCCAGGATGAGCAGGGCGGCGCGCTGCAGCCGCGCGTCCGCCGGGGCGGAGGCGATGGCGCTGATCAGCAGCACCGCCGTGAACTCCACCACGGTCGGGGTCATGTAGCGGCTGGCGCCCCTCAGCGCCTGGTCGCGGTCCATGCCTCCGGTGAGGGTGACCACGATGAAGAGAAGCCCGATCAGCGCGCCCGAGGCCGATCCGATCAGGATGTAGAAGTTGTCCCAGCCCTCGAACATCCGCCGATCCTAACCTGAGGCGTGGAGCTCTCAAGCCTTCTGGGATTTCGGCGCCCCGAGCTTCACCGGCTCCAGGCCCGCCGCCAGCGCCGCCAGGGCGAGGCCGGCCAGCCGTTCGGACCCGAGCCCCGACAGGGCGGCCTCGGAGGGCGCGTCCGGCGCCGCGGCCCCCTCCGGCGCCGGTTCGATGCGGCCGGCGCGCATCAGCAGCACCCGGTCGGCGAAGCGGGCGACCTCGGCGGGGTCGTGGCTGACGTAGAGGACCGGCAGGCGCCTCAGCTGATGCAGCCGCGCCAGATAGGGCAGGATCTCGGCCTTGGCCTCCGCGTCCAGCCCCGCCAGGGGCTCGTCCAGGAGCAGGAGCTCGGGCCGGCAGAGCAGCGCCCGGCCGACGGCCACCCTCTGCCGCTCGCCGCCGGAGAGCCTGCCGGTGGCGCGGCCGAGCAGCGGCTCCAGCCCCAGGAAGGCGGCCACGTCCGCGAGGCCCAGCGGACCCGGCCCGGCCCGCTTCAGCCCGAACTCCAGATTGCCCCGCACGGACAGGTGGTCGAACAGGCTGGGCTCCTGGAACACATAGCCCACGGCCCTCAGGTGCGGCGGCCGGAAGCGGCCTTGGTCCTGCCAGACCTCGTCCCCGACGCAGACCCGGCCCTCCAGCCGCTCGAGACCGGCGATGCAGCGCAGCACCGTCGTCTTGCCCGCCCCCGAGGGCCCGAACAGGGCGGTGACGCCGGTCGCCGGAACCTCGAAGCTCACGTCCAGCCGGAACTGGCCCACCCGGCCCCGGAGCTGGGCCTGGACCTTGGACCCGCTCATGGCTGCAGCCGCCAGACCCGGCGCTCGACCAGCAGCATGGCCAGCATGACCAGGAAGGCGAACAGCACCAGGCCCCCGGCCAGAAGGTGGGCCTGGCCGTAGCGCAGCGCCTCGACCAGCTCGTAGATCCGGGTCGACATCACCTGGGTCCGGCCGGGGATCGAGCCGCCGATCATCAGCACCACCCCGAACTCGCCGACGGTATGGGCGAACACCAGGATCGCCGCCGCCAGGAAGCCGCGCCGGGCCTGCGGCAGGGCCACCGAGACGAAGGCGTCCCAGGGCGAGGCCCGCAGCGTCGCCGCCGCCTCCAGCGATCGTTCGCCGATGGCCTCGAAGGCCGCGCGAAGCGGCTGCACCGCGAAGGGCAGGGAGTAGAACACCGAGCCGATCACCAGGCCGGTGAAGGTGAAGGCCAGGGTTCGGATGCCGAACGGGTGCAGCAGCGCCATCAAGGGGCTGGCGGGCCCCAGCGCGATCAGCAGGTAGAAGCCCAGCACCGTCGGCGGCAGCACCATCGGCAGGGCCGCCAGGGCCGCGACGGGCTCGCGCCACCAGCGCCGGCTGCGCGCCAGCCACCAGGCGAGGGGCGTCGCCAGCCCCAGCAGCAGGACCGTCGTCAGCCCCGCCAGCTGGACGGTGAGCCGGATGACGTCACCCATGCGTCACGGGGTTCCGTAGCCGAACTTGGCGATGACCTTGCGCGCCTGCGGCCCCTTCAGGAAGGCGAGGAACGCCCTGGCGGCCGCATCGTCCTGGCCCGGCTTCAGCAGCACCGCCTGCTGATCGATGGGCGCATGGTCGGAGGCGGGCACGAGCCAGCGGGAGCCGCCGGCCTCGCCGATCACCTGCGACAGCGCCACGAAGCCGAGCTCGGCCGCGCCGGTCTGCACGAACTGATAGGCCTGGTTGATCGAGGTCCCGGTCACCAGCCGCGGCTTCACCCGGTCGTAGACCCCGAGCCGGGTCATGGTCTGCACCGCCGCCGCGCCGTAGGGCGCCGTCGCCGGATCGGCGATGGCCAGCTTCCGGAACCGGCCGGACCTCAGGACCGCGCCCTGGCCGTCCACGAGGCCCGCGGTCCGGCTGAACAGCACCAGCCGGCCCACCGCATAGGTGAAGCGGGTCCCGGCGACCGCGAAGCCCGCCTTCTCGGCCAGGGCCGGCCGGTCGGCGTCGGCCGACAGCAGCACCTCGAACGGCGCCCCGTGCGAAATCTGGGCGTAGAACTGGCCGGAGGAGCCGAAGCTCAGCAGCAGGCGGTCGTGCGTCCTGGCCTCGAAGGCCGCCGCGATCTCCTTGGCCGGCTGGGTGAAGTTGGCCGCGACCGCGACCTGGACGTCGGCCGCCGGCGCCGGCCCGCCGATGGCCAGCACGAGGACGGCGACCGCCCAGCCGAGCCCCTTTCGCGTCTTCCACCGCTTCATGGCGCCTCTCGGAAACGAGCGTTATGAATGGCGATGCATAGCCGATCCCGCGGCCGGCGGCGAGGGCCGCAGTCTGTGATTGCGCCATCGTTGCCAGGTCCCGACAGCAATGGAGATCAGGATCAGATAGCCCCAGATCACTACCCCCCTGTAGGGCGCGAGCGGCCCGCTCGTCATGTCGACGATCCGGGCGAAGTAGATGACCACAGCGACAAGCTGGAAGCCTGCAGCCCAGAGCGGCCACAACCGATCACTCTTGAGCGCGACCCCCACCAGCAACAACAGATAGGCCAGGTCGACCGCGAAGTCCCCCCATTGAGGGGCGTCCCAATTCTGCCGGTTCTGAAGGACCGCGGAGGCCACCGAATCCGCAATCATGCCAAAGGCGGCGGTCCGCTCGGCCCAACCACCCCGCCATAAGCTGAAGCCGCCGGTCAACAGCATGGAGGTGTCCCAGACGGCCTGAGGCACGGTCCTGAAATGCATGGGGCCCCCGAAGGTCCGAGGGCCCCACTCTGTCAGATGAGCCGAAAGCGGAAAAGCAGGCCCCGATCAGGCCGCCACCGAGCCTCGGCGGAGCGGCCGAATGTTGGCGGCCTCGGCCGTTATGTTGTTCTGCGGCGGCTTGTCGCCATCATCCCCGCCCATCACCACCGCGCCCAGGCCGATCTGGGTCTTCACCACGGCGAGCTCCTTGTGGGTCTCGACGATGCCGCGGCGGGCCTGGGCCAGGGCGGCGATGGTCTCGCTGAGGCGCTCCAGGGCGTCCTGTCCGAACAGGGCCGAAAGTCCGGCGCCGGCGCGGGCGGCCGGAATCACGGCGGTCAGGGCCGCGGTCTTGTTGAGCGCGGCGTCGATGGCCGCCTCGGCGTCGAAGAGGCCAGCGGCGACTTGGTCGGCGGCCATACGGCGTTGCTTGAGCATGAGTCTACCCCCTTGCGCCGGAGGCATGGTCCGGCGTGCTGCAGTTGATCGATTGTCGACTGGGTCCTGAGGACCTTCGGCCGGCGCTAGGGCGTCAGACCAGGTTCCTCAGGGCTTGCAGGCCCGCCAGGACCCCCCCGAAGGCCACGGCCGAAGCGATGGCGATCAGCAGGATCAGGCCGAGCCTGGCGAGCGGGCCTAGGGCATTTCCGCGTCCTCCCCAGGCAAGAGGCCTGGTTGAAAGGACTCGTCCATCAGCGTCCACGCCAGACAGAGGATCTCGCGCAGGACCATTTCCGACGGCTTCCATCGGGCCTGCTTGCGCAGGGCGGAAACCAGGGGCGCGGTGATCGCCGCCCGGTTGGGCGCGCCCGACAGGTCGGCCAGCTGCCGCTCCAGCTGCTCCCAGGTGAAGGCCGGCGTCGGCGTCTCGGCGACCGGCGGCCCGGGCCAGGTCTGGCGGAAGGCGTCCGCCTCCTGGCGCAGGGCCAGCGCGTGGCTCACCGTCTTGGAGGATTGTCTCTTGCTGATCCGGCTCACTGCGGGCGCCCCCTTGTCGAGAGGGAGCGAGCCCGATTTCCCCGCCCGCGCCTATCCCGTTCGCGTCGGGTCCTGATCGCGTCGGGATGGCGGCGGCCCGTTCGTGGGCCACCACGCGGCGGGCGGCGTCGTAGCGGTCGAGGGCGCCCAGCCGCTGGCGCGCCTTGTCCACGTGGGTGTCGACGGTGTGCTTGGAGATGCCGAGCTGGCGGCCGATCTGCTTGGAGCTCAGATGCTCGTAGACGAGCCGGAGGCATTCCCGCTCGCGCGGGGTCAGGTGGTCGATTTCAGGATCCGGCTCGCCGTGCCCGTTGCCCCCCGGCATGTTCGCCCGTCCTCAGCTCCCGTCCTGCTCGTCCCCGGCGATGGCGCGCACCAGCTCCAGAACCTGCCGCCGCAGCCGCGAGGGGCCGATGCGGGGATAGAGGCTGGCCAGCTCCTGACCCTCGGGAGTCATCAGGAACTCGCGGATCGACACCTCGGCGTCGCGCGCCGAGTCGTCCTCGTCCGAACCGGTGTCGGCCAGGCCCTCGAAGAAATAGGGCACCGGCACATGCAGGGTCCGCGCGATCTCATAGAGCTTGGAGGCGCTGACCCGGTTGGCGCCGCGCTCGTACTTCTGGACCTGCTGGAAGGTGAGCCCCAGCGACTCCGCCAACGCCTGTTGGGTGAGGCCAAGGAAACGGCGACGCATGCGCACGCGGGCCCCGACGTGCATGTCGACCTCCGCCGGGCCACGCTCGTCCGCCGTGCTCCGGCGCGCTCGGGTCTCGATTCTCGCCACTGGCTTGGGCCTCACTAGCCTTTGGGTTTAGGACCAGCTTAGCATTAGCCATGCGCGAAATGGCCGACAAGCGCGTGCGGCGTCGCAGTTGTCGCAGCGCGCCCAGGATACTCGCCTGGCGCGAATATGGACGGAGTCAACCGAAGCGGCCGGTGACGTAGTCCGCCGTCTGGGTCGAGCGGGGGTTGGTGAACAGCTGCTCGGTCACCCCGAACTCGATCAGCTTGCCCAGGTACATGAAGGCCGTGAAGTCGGAGATCCGCGCGGCCTGCTGCAGATTATGGGTCACGATCACGATGGTGTAGTCGCTCTTCAGCTCGCTGATGGTGTCCTCAAGCTTGGAGGTCGAGATCGGGTCGAGCGCCGAGGCCGGCTCGTCGAGCAACAGCACCTCGGGCTTCACCGCGATGGAGCGGGCGACGCACAGCCGCTGCTGCTGGCCGCCCGAAAGCCCGAGCCCCGAGGAGCCGAGCTTGTCCTTGACCTCGTCCCACAGCGCGGCGCGCTGCAGGGACTCCTCGACCCGGTCCTTCATCTGGCTGCGCGACAGCTGCTCGTGCATGCGCAGGCCGAAGGCGACGTTGTCGAAGATCGACATGGGGAACGGCGTCGGCTTCTGGAACACCATGCCCACGCGGGTGCGCAGCACCGACAGGTCGACCTTGGGATCCAGGATGTTCTCGCCGTCGAGCAGGACCTCGCCCTTGGCGCGCTGGCCCGGATAGAGGGCGTAGATGCGGTTCATCGCCCGCAGCAGCGTGGACTTGCCGCAGCCGGACGGGCCGATCAGGGCGGTGACGCTCTTGGTCTTGATCGGCAGGTTGACGGAATGCAGGGCGCGCGTCTTGCCGTAGAAGAACTCGAGGTTCTTCACCTGCATCTTGATGTCGCCGGGCGCGATCAGGTCCGACTCGGCCTCGAAGGTTTCGCGGGAGATGTCGTTCATTGCCGGTTCGGCTCCCGGATCAGGATGCGGGCGATGATCTGCGTCGCCAGGACGGCGGCGGTCACCAGGATCGCGCCGACCCAGGCGAGGCGGCGCCAGTCGTCGTAGGGGCTCATCGCGAACTGATAGATCACCTGCGGCAGGGCCGCCGTCGGCTTCATCAGGTTCCAGTTCTGGAACTGGTTGCCCAGCGAGGTGAACAGCAGCGGCGCGGTCTCGCCCGAGATGCGCGCGAAGGCCAGAAGGCCCGCCGTGGCGATGCCGCTCGAGGCCGCGCGCCAGATGATCTTGCGGATGGTGGTCGACAGCGGCGTCCCCAGGGCGACGCCGGATTCGCGCAGGCTGGACGGCTGCAGCTTCAGCACGTCCTCGGTCGCCCGCGTGATGACCGGAACGGCGACCAGGGCCAGCGCCACCCCGCCGGCCAGGGCCGAGAAGCCGTGCAGCGGCCTGACCAGGATCTCGTAGGCGAACAGGCCGATCAGGATCGACGGCGCCGAGAGCAGCACGTCGTTCAGGAAGCGCACGACCTTGGCGTAGAAGCTGTCGCCGCCGTATTCGGCGAGCCAGGTGCCCGCCAGGATGCCGACCACGATCGCCACGACCATGCCGATGCCGCACATGATCAGCGAGCCGGTGATCGCATTGATCAGGCCTCCCGGCGACCCCGGCGCGGGCGTCGTCATGGTGAAGACCTTGGCGTCAAGGCCGCCCAGCCCGTTCTTCAGCAGCGAGTACAGGATCATCGCCAGGAGCCCGAGGGCGAGAACGGTCATGACGGCGCAGAATGCGACGAACGCCACGTTGGCGGCCTTGCGGCGGACGGCGAGAGCTGAGGCCATGACCGTCCCTCAGTAGGTCCGCAGCGCGCCCAGGAGCGCGCGGGCGACGCCGAGGACAAGGAAGGTGATCATGAACAGCACGAGGCCGAGCGCGATCAGCGCGGAATAGTGCATCTGGGAGGTGGCCTCGGTGAACTCGTTGGCGATGGTGGAGGCGATGGTCGAGCCGGAGTCGAACAGCGACTTGGGCAGCTCGTGCGAATTGCCGATGATGAAGGTCACCGCCATGGTCTCGCCGAGCGCCCGGCCGAGACCCAGCATCACCGCGCCGATGGCGCTTCGGCGGATGAAGGGCAGCAGCACCTTCCAGACCGCCTCGAGCGAGGTCGCGCCCATGCCGTAGGCGCTCTCGCGCAGATGCGGCGGGACGCTGAGCAACAGCTCGCGGAAGATGGCCGCCATGTAGGGCAGGATCATGATCGCGAGGATGATGGAGGCGGTGAAGATGTTGGCGCCGTTGGGCACCCCGCTGGTCAGCCTGTCCAGCAGCGAGCCCGGCGTCGCCGCCATGGCGATCGGCAGCTGCACGTGGGCCGCGAAGAAGGGCGCGAGGACGAACAGTCCCCACATGCCGTAGACCACCGACGGGATGCCGGCGAGCAGCTGGATCGCCGTGGCGACCGGCTGGCGGATCACCTTGGGCGCGAACTCCACCAGGAAGATCGAGACGCCGAAGGCGGTCGGCAGGGCGAACAGGAGCGAGAGGGCGGCGGTCAGCAGGGTCCCGACGATGGGGCCCAGGCCGCCGAAGACCTCCGTCACCGGGTTCCAGGTCGTGCTGGTGAAGAACCGCCAGCCGAAGGTCCTGAACGCCGGCCAGCCGCCGATCGAGAGCGCGACGATCACCCCGGCCAGCGCCGCCAGCAGGGTCGTCGCGGCCGAAAAGCACAGGATCTTGAAGAGCTGGTCCTGCACACCTCGCGTGGGCGGCCCGATGGCCGTGCTGATCGAGGGGGCGGCGGAAGCGGTCATGGAGCCAATCTAGGACAACGGAAGGGCGCGGGCCAACGTCGGCAAGCCCGGGGGCGGCCCGGACTTGCCTGCGTGGATCGGACTACTTGATCTGCTTGGCCCAGTAAGCCTCGATCTGCTTCACCAGAGCCGGCGGCAGCGAGACATAGTCGAGCTTCGCGGCTTGCGGCTGGCCATGCTCCAGCGACCACTTGAAGAACTTCAGCGCGGCGGCCGACCGTTCGGCGTTCTTCGGCGTCTTGTACATGAGGACGAAGGTCGTCGCGGTGATCGGGTAGGAGTTGGGGCCCGGAGCATCGGTCATGACCAGGTCGAAATCGGTCGAGTGGGGCCAGTCGGCGGTGGCCGCGGCCGCCTGGAAGGCGGCGACCGACGGGGCGATGAACCGGCCGGCGCTGTTCTGCACCGATCCCCAGGCCATGTGGTTCTGGATGACGTAGGCGTACTCGACATAGCCGATCGAACCCAGGGTCTGCTTCACGAAGGCGGCGACGCCCTCGTTGCCCTTGCCGCCGAGACCGGTCGGCCACTGCACCGCCGTGCCCTCGCCCACCTTGCTCTTCCACAGCGGGCTGACCTGCCCGAGGTAATGGGTCCAGTTGTAGGTGGTGCCCGAGCCGTCCGACCTGTGGACCACGGTGATGGGAATGTTGGGGAGCTTGACGCCGCGGTTGATGGCGGCGATCCGGGGATCGCTCCAGGACTTGATCTCACCCATGTAGATCTGGGCCAGGACAGGTCCGGTGAACCTCAGCTGGCCGGCGGAAATGCCCGGGATGTTCACCACCGGCAGGATGGAGCCGATCACCACGGGGAACTGGGCCAGACCGGCCTTGGCGAGGTCCGAGGGGGCCAGCGGCATGTCGGTGGCGCCGAAGTCCACCGTGGCGGCCTTGATCTGAGCGATGCCGCCGCCCGAGCCGATCGACTGATAGTTGACGTGGTCCCCGGTGATCTTGCTGTAATCGGCGGACCACTGAGACAGGACCGGGTTGACGAAGGTCGAGCCCGCCCCGGTGATCTCTCCCGCCTGGGCGGCGCCGAACAGCGCACCCGTGATTGCGACAGCGAGGGTCACCCGCCTCGTTAGGCCAATGAGCATTGAGTTCTCCTTGCGCGGTTTGAGCTGGCTCTCCAGTCGGCGCGCAGCCCCCTTGCCCAGGACATGTTGGGCAAGGCCGCTTCTAGCGATTCCACATGACGGGTTTGCGACAGCCGCGCCGGCTGGGGGGCCAGCCGCGGGCCACCGCGCCCAGGCGGCCCCGAAACTTCACCGCGCCCCGGCCGTTGCCAATCAGAGCGGGCATGTGCGAAGGGGCGTCGCACTCCCCAAGCCGCAGCGAGGCATTGTCCATGAAAAGCACGTCCGGCGCCGGCGTCCTGGTCGCTCACGGCAAGGAGATCAAAGTCCTGTACGATCTGGTTCAGAGCGACGCCAAGCCCGAGGCTCCCATCGTCGGCCAGATCTTCGGCGAGCCCGAGGCCCTGCAGGAGGCCTTCTACGCCGCCCATTCGCTGCTGCGCCTGGCCAACGGCCACGCGGCGTCCATCGTGCTGCAGAATTGTGAAAGCCGCGGCGTCGCCGACGTCCGCATCGACGGCCCCCTGGACTGGGACTGAGGTCCAGGCAGCTCGAAGGCCTCCGCGCGGGGGAGACGCGGAGGCCCTCGATTCGATCAGGCGCCGGGTTCAGTCAGGGCCGATCAGTGGCAGACGCGGACCCGCTCGTAGTGGCCCCAGCGGGGGCTCCAGCGCCACTGGACGCGGCAGTCGTCGTAGTCCCTGTCATAGCCGGGCGCCGCGTAATAGGCGGGTCCCTCGTAGTAGGCCGGGGCCGGGGCGTAGTAGGGATGGTCGCTGGCCAGGGCCGCGCCGATCGCCAGGCCCGCGATGCCGGCCACGACGGCCGCGCCGCCATTGCCGTGATGGTCCCAGCCGCGGGCCGACGCCTGGGTCGCGCCGCCCAGGACCACGCCGCCGAGGGTGAGGGCCGCCAGGCCTCCCGTGAGAATCTTGTTCATAGCAGCCTCCTTGAGGTTGGTTTCGATGTCGCGCCCGAGGGGTTCCCCAGGCTTGAACCCACCTTGCCAGGGGCGCGCTGAACCCGTCCTGAACGCCGAGGTTAAGCCGCCGTTCATGTGGCGCCTGACGGTTGGCGCGACCCGGCCGAACGGGCTAAGTCAGCCCGATGCGCATCGACGGCCGCGACTTCCGCACCATCTGGCTGGACGAGGGCGGCCGGGACGTCTGGGTGATCGACCAGCGCCGCCTGCCCCATCGCTTCGAGACCGCGCGCCTGACCAGTTCCCAGGCCGTCGCGGACGCCATCGCCGACATGACCGTGCGCGGCGCGCCCTTGATCGGGGCCAGCGCGGCCTATGGCATGGCCCTCGCCGCGGCCGAGGATCCCACCGACGCGGGCCTGGAGCGCGCGGGCCGGATGCTGGAGTCCGCGCGGCCGACGGCGGTGAACCTGCGCTGGGCCGTCGAGCGGATGCGCCGCCACCTGGGCGGGATCGCCGAGGCCGGCCGGCCGGCCGCCGCCTATGCCGAAGCCGCCCGGATCGCCGACGAGGACGTGGCCGTCTGCGAATCGATCGGCCGGCACGGCCGGCGGCTGATCGAGCAGGCCCGAAAGCCCGGCAAGGACCGCATCGACGTCCTGACCCACTGCAACGCCGGCTGGCTCTGCGCCGTGGACTGGGGCACAGCCCTGGCCCCGATCTACGAGGCCCACCGCGCGGGCCTTCCGGTCCACGTCTGGGTCGACGAGACCCGCCCCCGCAACCAGGGCGCCAGCCTCACCGCCTGGGAGCTGGCCCGGGAGGGCGTGCCCCACACGGTCATCGCCGACAACACCGGCGGGCACCTGATGCAGCACGGCCGGGTCGACCTCTGCATCGTCGGCGCCGACCGCGCCACCCGCCAGGGCGACGTCTGCAACAAGATCGGCACCTATCTGAAGGCGCTGGCGGCCGAGGACACCGGCGTCCCCTTCTACGTCGCCCTGCCCTCCTCCACCGTCGACTGGCGCATCGGCGACGGGCTGGCCGAGATCCCGATCGAGGAGCGCGGGGCCGAGGAGGTCACCCACATCTCCGGCCTGGACGCGGAGGGCGAGGTGCGCACCGTGCGCCTGACGCCCGAGGGCAGCCCGGCGGCCAACTACGGCTTCGACGTCACGCCGGCGCGGCTGGTCACCGCCCTGATCACCGAGCGCGGCGTCTGCCCGGCCTCGGAGGCGGACCTGATCGCCCTGTTCGGCGGCGAGGAGCGCGCGGCCTGATGCGCAGCCTCTGGCGCGACGAGGACGCCCAGGCGGCGGTGGACCGCTACGGCGCCCGGGGCGTGGGCGAGGACCTGGCGCTGCGCACCTATTCGGCGCGCCTGCTGGGCTGCGATCCCCGGCTGGTGCTGCACGGCGGCGGCAACACCTCGGTGAAGACCATCCAGCGGGACGTCTTCGGCGAGGAGGTCGAGGTGCTCTGCGTCAAGGGCTCGGGCTGGGACCTGGGCGCCATCGAACCCGAAGGCCATCCGGCGGTGCGGCTGGCGCCCTTGATGAAGCTGCGCGCCCTGAACCGGCTCTCCGACGAGGACATGGTCGCGGCCCAGCGCCAGCTGCTCCTGGACCCCGGCGCGCCCAATCCCTCGGTCGAGACGCTGCTGCACGCCTTCATCCCCGACAAGTTCGTCGACCACACCCATTCCACCGCCATCCTGGCCCTGGCCGACCAGCCGGAGGCCGAGGCGATCTTCGCCGAGATCTTCGGGGGCCGCGTGGCCCTGGTCCCCTATGTGATGCCGGGCTTCGACCTGGCCAGGGCCGCGGGCGACGCGCGCGAGGCGATGCCGGACGCCGAGGGTATGATCCTGCTGAGGCACGGCGTCTTCGCCTTCGGGCCGACGGCCAAGCAGAGCTACGAGCGGATGATCGCCCTGGTCAGCGCCGCCGAGGCCTACATCGCCCGCCGGCCCCGCGTGGCGCTTCAGCCGGCGCCGCCGGCCGACCGGCCCGCCGCCGCCCAGGCGCTGCCCGCGATCCGCGGCGCCCTGGCCCGCGCGGCCGGGAACGCCTGGCCCGGACGCTGGATCCTCGACCTGCGCTCGGGCGAGACGGCGCGCGCCATCGCCGACGACACGCGCCTGCCGGACTGGGCCGGACGGGGGGTGGCGACGCCCGACCACGTGATCCGCACCAAACGCTTTCCGCTGGTGGCGAGCGGCGATCTCGACGCGGCCATGGCCGCCTATGGCGCGGCCTACCGCGACTATTTCGAGCGCAACAACGCCCGCGCGGGCGGCGCCAAGACCCAGCTCGATCCCCTGCCCCGGCTGATCGCCGTTCCCGGCCTGGGACTGGTCGGCGTCGGCAAGAGCTCGGCCGAGGCCGCCATCGCCGCCGACATCGCCGAGAACTGGGCCGAGACGCTGCTGAACGCCGAGGCGGTGGGCCGCTTCGAGCCGGTGGGCGAGGCCGACACCTTCGACATGGAATACTGGTCGCTGGAGCAGGCCAAGCTCGGCAAGTCCCCCGAAAAGCGCCTGGCGCGCCATGTGACGGTGGTCACCGGCGGCGCGGGCGCCATCGGATCGGCCACGGCCCGGGCCTTCGCGGCCGAGGGCTGCGAGATCGCCTTGCTGGACCTCGACGGCGAGGCCGCGGCCAGGACGGCCAAGGCGATCGGGAGCCGGGCGTTGGGGCTGGGCTGCGACGTCACCCAGGCCGCGGCCGTGGACGCCGCCTTCGCCGAGATCGTGCGGCGCTTCGGGGGGGTGGACATCGTGGTCTCCAACGCCGGGGCGGCCTTCACAGGCGCCATGGCCGATCTTGACGACGCTGTGCTGAGGAAGAGCTTCGAGCTGAACTTCTTCTCCCACCAGGCGGTGGCCAAGGCGGCGGCGCGGGTGTTCCGGGCCCAGGGCCTGGGCGGGAGTCTGCTGTTCAATGTCTCCAAGCAGGCGGTGAACCCCGGCCCGGACTTCGGCGCCTACGGGACCTCCAAGGCCGCCCTGCTGGCGCTGGTTCGGCAGTACGCCCTGGAGCTGGGGCCCGAGGGCGTGCGCTGCAACGGCGTCAACGCCGACCGCATCCGCTCGGGCCTGCTCACCGAGGAGATGATCCGGGCCCGCAGCGCGGCCAGGGGCGTCACGCCCCAGGCCTATATGAGCGGCAACCTCCTGGGCGAGGAGGTGCGCGCCGAGGATGTGGCCCAGGCCTTCGTCTTCGCCGCCCTGATGCGCCGGACCACCGGCGCGGTGCTGCCCGTGGACGGCGGCAATGTCGCGGCCATGTTGCGTTAGGAGCCGGTTCGCCATGTGGAAGCTCGTCCTGGCGATCCTGGCCCTGGCGGTCGCCCTGCCCGCCGCGGCCGCCCCCGCGCCCGCCGCCCGCAAATGGGTCGAGCTGACCGCCCGCGGCCCCCAGCTGCGCGCCGTGGTCCCCGGCGGCTGCCCCGAGGCCAGGCTGGACGGCCGGCGCCTGCGCATGCACCGGCGCGAGGGACCCAGCGCCGCCTTCCCGGTCGCCACCTGCCAGCTGCTGGTTCCCCGCGGCGTGCGGCGCGCCGCGATCGGCGACTGGATCGCACCCCTGCCGGCGGCCGAGCCCGAGCGGATCCTGATCTTCGGCGACACCGGCTGCCGGCTGAAGGGCGCGGCGGTCCAGGCCTGCGACGACCCGCGCCGGTGGCCCTTCGCCCTGGTGGCCGCCCGCGCGGCGGAGAAGAGGCCCGACCTGGTCATCCACGTGGGCGACTACTGGTACCGCGAGACCCCCTGCCCCGGCGGCGACACCGGTTGCGCCGGCAGCCCCAGCGGCGACAACTGGAACGCCTGGGACGCGGACTTCTTCAGGGCGGCCACGCCATTGCTGGACCAAGCGCCCTGGGTGTTCGCGCGCGGCAACCACGAGGCCTGCTCGCGCGGCGGCCCCG